>JBOGED010000384.1:0-2460 GCA_050743625.1 Egibacteraceae bacterium
GCCAGGTGCAGGTCGACGGGCTGCGCAAGCAGCTGCTCGCGGGACAAGGCCCCCCGCCGCTCGCCGCCCTGCTCGGCGACCGCATGGGGCTGTGGCGCGCGCTGGCCCTCGGCTCGCTGGCGATCGAGCTGGGCGCCCCAGTCGTGCTGGGCTCGCGGCGCCTGTCGCGCCTGTGGGCCGCCGCGGCGTTCGCGATGCACTGGGGGATACTCGGGGTCATGAAGATCAAGTTCCGCTACCAGCTCTCGGGCGTGACGTTCGCGCCGTTCTTTCCTTTAGAGCGTTTTGCGCGCCTCTTCGAGAGGCGGTCATGAGCGCCCTGCCGGCCACCGTCACGCTGCTCTTCGACGGCTGCTGCGGGTTTTGCACCCGCTCGGTCGGTTGGTTGGAACGCCTGGACCGCAAAGGCCGCGTCACGATCGTCCCGTACCAGCATCCCGGGGCGCCGGAAGCGCACGGGCTGACCCTCGAGCAGTGCGAGCAAGCCGCCCGCGCGGTCGCCCCGGACGGGCGGTGCTGCTCGGGCGCCGCCGCCATGAACATCGCCGCGGCGGTCGCCCTCGGCAACCCCCTCCCGGTGTGGCTCTACGAGCGGCCCCCCATGCGAAGGCTGCAGGACGGGCTCTACCGTTGGGTCGCACGCAACCGCCGGCGGCTGCCCGGCGTGACCCCGTTCTGCCTCCAGCAACCCGAGGCCTGCGCATGCTCATGATGTATTGGCCAGCGCAGCCGTCAGAGGGCGCCCCGCTGCCACGGGCCCCAGATCGCGAAGGTCATGCCGAGGTTGCCGTCACCGTCAGAGGACCCGGTGTCGCCCTGAAAGTTGACGAACAGGGTCTCGCCGTCCGGGCTGAACGTCGCGCCGGCCCACTCGCGATTGTTCAAGATGTTCTGGGCGAAGTCGAAGATGCGCCCCTCCTGGGTGAGACCGCGCAGGAACAGGTTGTCGCCGTCCCCGTCCTCGCAGAGCAGGAGGCCGCCGCGCGGCGAGACCGTGATGTTGTCGGGGTTGTCGAGCACCGCTTGGTCCGGTGACTCGAATATCAGCCGGAGCGTCCCGCTGTCCGTGCTGGTGGGGCGGTACTCCCACACCTGCCCCTCCTCAACCTCGCCGCCGCTCGTGGAGGTGAAGTACGCCGCGTCGTTGCCCCACCAGCAGCCCTCCAGGCGCGTGAACGTCGCGCCGCCCTTCGCGAAGCCCTGCTGATAGACCACGAGCGAGTTGACCGAGGCGCCCGCGGGGTCGGGGTCGTCGATGTCGACCCACGAGACCGGCAGCTCTTGGCCCATCTGTTGACCGGAGCGCGTGTCGTAGAACCGCTGGTCCGTAACCGCGAGCATCTGGAGCCGGCCCCCGGCGCGGAGCCTCTCCCGCTCGCTCGGGATAAAGCGGTAGAGCCCCGCCAGGTCATTGTCCTCGGTCTCGTAGACGATGCCGGTTGCCGGATCCACCGCGACGGCCTCGTGCGCGAACCGGCCCATCTCGATGAGCGGCTCAGCCGTGACCGCCTCCTCGGCGGAGGCCGGCACCTCGAACACGTAGCCGTGCTCTTTCTCGAAGCCCCTGTTCTGACCCGAGGTGGTCTCCTCGCAGGTCAGCCAGCTGTCCCAAGGGGTGGGCCCTCCCGCGCAGTTCACGTGGGTCCCGCTCAAGCTGACGAAGTCGCGGACGAGCTCGCGCTCGCCGCTCGGCGTCACGCGCACCTCCAGCGAGGTCGTGCCACCGCCGGCGGTCGAGTCGTACGCGGTCTCACCGTCGCCGATCATCTTGGCGTCCGGTGGCTCGTCACGGTCCTCGTGGTTCCGAATGAGCCGGATGTTGCCGTTCGGCAGCGCTATCGCCGCCATGCCGTCGTGCGCTCTGGGCGTCAGGTTCCCGTCGGTCATCGGCGTGCCCTCGACGCCGAACTTCACGTAGGTGAAACCCCTGGGTAGCGCGAGCTCGGGCCCGGCTGGCCTCAGCGCGCCGTACCCACCCTCGCCGGGTCCCGCCCGCCCGGGCGCCGCGCCCTCCTGCGCGAGGGCGGCGCGGGCGACGAGCCCCTCCAGGCCTCCCCAGTTCGCCATCGTCCCCCCGAGCAGAACGGCGCTCCCCCCGAGAAAGCGCCGGCGATCGACTCGGGGCATGCTGCGGCTGACATTGGTCACGTATGTACCTCCGTTGCGTCCCGTCTCGCGCACCCGCGTCCCGCCGTGGTTTGCCGTACCGCGCCCGCGTTGCGCCCTATTCTCTTACGTACCGTCTCGTTGCATCCCGTCATGCGCCTGGAACGCTAGTCGCGCACCCAGGCAACGAGACGTGCGTGAACTGTCGCGGGCGTGACATCTTCGTGAACCAGCGACCCACCCCACGTTCATTGACCGACCGCTGGCGACGGCGCCAACCGGCATAACCCTGCACAATGGCCAGGTCTAGCCCTGGTCTAGCCCACGCCTAGCCGGGTGTTCCGCACATGGTGG
>JBOGED010000385.1:0-8433 GCA_050743625.1 Egibacteraceae bacterium
CAGCAGCTCATGCCGGCTGGCGCCATTGACAAACCTCTGGAGGATGAGAATCCGGCATACGGGACGATGTGCGGCCCCGTTTGGGTGAAACACCCCAGTCTGGTGGAGCACTTCGCCGTACTGTGCAGGAAAATGCTGGCTGACGCCGCCGCTCTTAAGGCAAAAATCCGACAAACCGGGCGACGTGCAGCCGATTCTCATCTCAGGAGAACCTCAAGCTTAAGAACCTGCGCCGCGACGGCCGCGTCGCCGTGTCCGTCTGCGACGAACGCAATCCTTACCGCTCCGCGATCATCCGCGGTCGCGTGGTCGAGGAGCTCGAAGGCCACGAGGCCATCGCGATCATGGACCGGATGAGCAACCGCTATGTGGGTCAGGACTTTCCTATACGTAGGGCGATCATCTCGTTCATCGAGCCCGAGCGAGTGCGCTTGCGCGGGCCCCCCACGACGGATCGATCAAGGAGTGTGCCGCCATGCTGCGAGCGGTCTTCGTCCGGACCCTTAAGTCCGGTGTCACATACGATCAGTTCAGGGCGGCCTGGGCTCCCGTCGAGCGAACCGGCACTTATCCGGCCCGGGTCCGCGTTGCTCGCAACGTGGCGGACGACCGGCAGGTCGTCACGATCGTCGAACTGGACGTGCCCCTGTCGGAGTTCGAAGCGGTGCGGTCGTCGCTGACCCGTCCGGATGCGTTGGAGCGGCTCGCCGGGGTGATCGAGTCGACCGAACTCGAAGGTCTCTACGAGGACGTGTTCGACGAGTCGGCCCTGTGAAGCGTCTTCGATCTGTGGCGTCAGGCTACTCCCGAGCCGATGGAAGCCGGTCCGGGGACGGGGGGTCGTCCTGCGCGGTAGGCATTCGATCCGACCAGTGGGTGACTACCACATTGTTGTGGGCGCGTGATTCGGCAGCGTCAGCCGTCGCGCTCATCCAGAAGATGGCTGCGAGTTCCGTGAACCCGTAGGTGCCGTGGTCGAGCAGCTCGCGACCGGCTCGGCGCGAGACGCGGCGCTGGGCCGTACTGTGCAGATCGTTGTCGAGGGCCGGAGCATGAGGGCGTGCTACATCGAGCGGTTGGGTCCGGCGGAGGAGATCCGCTACGGAGAGCTACCCAGGCCTGAGCCGGGCCTTGGCCAGGTGCTCGTGCGTGCCGACGCGGTCGCGGTCAACCCGGTGGACACCTACGTGCGCTCGGGACGCTATCCCACCCCGCTACCTGGCTTCCCGTTCGTGGTCGGCCGTGATTTGGTCGGTGTGGTCGAGCGGACAGGTCCGGCCGCCCGGACGCAGTTCGCTCCAGGCCAGCGGGTTTGGAGCGCCAGCCTAGGCCACGACGGGCGGCAGGGCGCTGCGGCCGAGTACGTGGCGGTCGCCGCGGAGCGGCTGTACCGGTTGCCGTACGGCGTCGACCCGGTCACCGCGGTCGCGGCGGTGCACCCGGCGGTCACCGCCTACCTCGGGCTTGTCGTCCACGCGGGTGGGATCGGCCCCGGTGACACGGTCGTGGTCCAGGGCGCGGCCGGCAACGTCGGCACCGCCGTCACGGAGCTGGCGGTCGCGCTGGGCGGTCGGGTCTTGGCGCTCGCGCGAGCAGACGATGGCAGCTGGTGCCGCGAGCACGGCGCGGCGGCGGTCATCGACTACACGGCCAGTGACCTGGCCGAACAGGTCGGCCGGCAGGTCCCCGAGGGCGCGGCGGTTTGGTTCGACACTTCGGGCCGGCCAGCCATCGATGCCGCGGTGCGGGTGCTGGCCGCGCGCGGGCGGCTGGTGGTCATTGCGGGTCGCGACACGATTGCGGGCCTGCCACTGTGGCCCTTCTACACCAACAGCCTACGGCTGGTCGGCTTTGTCGTCAGCACCGCCACCGTGCCTGAGCTGTCCAGGGCCGCACGCTGCGTCAACGCGCTGCTGGCCGGCGGCCGGCTGGTGCCGCGGATCGCCGAGGTGCTGCCGCTGTCGCGCACCGCGCGGGCGCACCGTCTCGTCGAACAGGGTGTCCGTGGCCGCATCGTGACCACACTATGAGCCGTCGGATGCGAGCACTGGTGGTAACCACCAAGCGGCTTATGGCCAGGGGTTCTTCACACGAACGTGAGAACCTGCGGCCACAAGGGCCAAGACACTGCTGGTGGCAGCTCCTGCGGCCGGGCCGGGCCCCGTGTTCCTCATCACCGCCCGCACCCGGATGGCGCAGGGACCCGTGAGGCCGACCGCGGCGGGAGTGCTGTTAGCGGCAGTGCCGCCAACCCTTCCAAGCGCGGCGGCAGGTGCTCGGCGTCGAGCCAGTGCAGAGCCGTCGCGGACACGACGGTGTCGAACCGCGCCGTCGACATCTGATCGGTCCAGTCCGGTGCGCGCAGGTCCGCCTCTACCCACTGGACCCGGTCACCGAGGGTGCGGCGGCCCGGTCCCGGGCCGGTGGGAGTCGATCGGCAGCACTACGAGGTCGTCGTGACGTCGCAGAGCTCGGCGAGGTCGCACGGCGCTCCTCACCTGGCCGACCACGAGCAGCGCGGCGATACTCTTGGCTGGCATACCATGGTCTCGCATTCGGAGCATTCGGAGCATTCGGAGCGAGAAGCTGTGGATCTGCAGCGGCAGGAGGAGCCAGCCTCGTGAGCCGGCGTAGGCCGGCGGAGCGGTTGGTGTGGGCTATCGACACCCTCGCGCTCCAACCCGACGACCGGATTCTGGAGATCGGCTGCGGCCATGGTGTCGCCGTATCGCTGGTGTGCGAGCGGCTGGCCGGCGGCCACGTCACCGCGATCGACCGGTCGCCGAAGATGATCGCGATGGCGAGCGAGCGCAACGCCGCCCATATCGACGCGGGACTCGCGTCGCTCCACACGGCGTCGCTGCACGAGGCTGACTTCGGGAACGAACGGTTCGACAAGATTCTTGCCATCCACGTCCCCGTGTTCGCCCGGGGCGAGCCGACCCGCGAGCTGGCGATCGTTAAGGACCATCTCGCGCCGGGCGGTACGTTTCACTTGGTGAACGAGCCACTCGTCCCCGACGAGACCGAGCCCATGGCGAGCGCGCTGGCTGAGGTCCTCGCGGCCAACGGCTTCACGATCATTGACATCCTCGTCGCCGACTTGTCCGCCACGAGGGTGTGCGGCGTCATCGCAGCGGGTCAGCAAGATGATCAGGAAGGTGGATTGCCGGCGGCCAATGCGTTGGGCGATCCAGTGACGACGGCAACTTCGTGGCGGTATCGCCCTTCGCGGCATTGAGCTGGGATTGGATGAGGAAGAGACTGCCGGTGAGGTCGGCGCCGCGCAGGTCAGCACCTCTGAGGTCAGCCCCAGTGAGGTCGGCCGCTCTCAGGTCGGCGCCTTTCAGGTCTGCCCCGATGAGGTATGCCCCTCTCAAGTCGGCCCCCCTGAGGTCGGCGCCGATGAGGTTGGCGCCGATGAGGTCGGCTCCTCTGCGGTCCGTCCTCTGGCGCCGGACACGGGCGCGCACGAGCTCGCTCACGCGGAGCAGCAGGGCATTGACGTCTCGCCGGTGTGCCGCCACGTCCAGCTCCATGAGCGCCTCGGGGCTGCGGCGCGTGAGGCGTTCGGTCTCGTCGAGCGCGAGGCTGAGCTCGCCGTGGAGTGGGCAGGCCGGTTGCAGGGTCAGCGCTTCGGTCAGGTACCAGAGCAGCTCATGGAGCTGCCGCATGATCGGGAACACGTTGAACATCTGCTTGGCGGTTTGGGGGGCCTGGCGCCAGTCCTGCCCGCTGAACGTGACTTGGGAGACCTTTTGTCCCGCGCCGAAGCAGTCGTACACGGTGCAACCCGGAAAGCCCTGCTGCCTGAGGCGGTTGTGAATGGCGCAGCGAAAATCCGGCTGCAGATTGGGACAGGGCTGTCCGGCGGCTTTGTCGATCGCGAAGTCTGCCGAGGCTGAGAAGGGCAGTGCGATACAGCACAGCCCAAAGCAGCGCTCACAGTCGGCTCGCAAGCTGAGGCGGCCTTGGTCGGAGAGAGACTCCGCATGCTCGCGCGTCCCGGACACCGCGCGTGATCTCCTCTCGCATGGTGAGTACCGCCTCGGCCACTCCCGAGGATACGCCGCCGCGAAAGAAGCTGAGCGGGATTGCGGGGGTCATGGCCCACCCTAACTCTGCGGCGCGGGCCGGCGACGGGCGCGAAATCCCTGGTAGAGGCTAGACGGAGCGTGTTCCCTAGCCCGCAGCATGTACGGTGATGTCGCTTGCGAGCCGGTTGCGGAACTGTTGGCGGAGTGGGGTGGAGGCCGTGCGATGACCGACAACTCGAACTCATGGGACCATCACGCGTCGGACTACGCCACGATGGCTGGCCACGGTCGCCTGTCGCCTTCCGAGCATGCCGCCTGGACTGGGCTGCTCCGCCGCCTGATCGATCCGGATCTGCCCCGCCGGGTGCTCGACGTCGGCACCGGCTTTCTCGCCCTCCCGCTTGCCGAGCTGGGTCACGAGGTGATCGGAATCGACTCCTCCGAGGCCATGCTCACGAAAGCGCGCGCGAAGGCGGGCGCGGCCGGGTTGACCATCGAGTTCCGCGCTGGCGACGCCGTGGAGACAGGCCTGCCGGAGGCCAGCGTTGACGTGGTCGTCAGCCGCCACGTCCTGTGGCTGCTGCCCGAGCCCGAACGGGCCGTCTCCGCGTGGGCTCGCATTGCCCGACCGGGCGGGGAGATCATTGACATCGACCCGATCTCGGCCCCTATTGCTCCGCTCGATCGGCCGGCGGTCCTGCTGTCCCAAGCGCTGGAGTTTGCCCGCACGGGCCGCTGGTCGCGGCACGCGCACTCCGAGTCGTCGACCTGTGAACATGCGGCATCTGCGCACCCACGCGCAAAAGCGGCCAGCCGCTGGCCGATCCATGGGACGCCCGCTGTTGGACCCCTAAAAATTGCGCGTTGGCGCGCATTCCCGGTGGATTCAGGCTTAGCGCCCGCGAGACCGAGGTAGCCGATCTGGGTCTTGGATTCGTGATGCGCCGAGCGCAAGATCATGGTCATGCTCCCAACCTTCGCCGACGTGCTGCGGGCACGCCTCCGGATCCGGCCTTACTTGCGCCCCACGCCGCTCTACCGCTACCCAGCGCTCGACGACGTGACCGGCGCGAGCGTCTGGGTCAAGCACGAGAACCATCAGCCGATCGGCGCGTTCAAGGTCCGGGGCGGCATCAACCTCGTGTCCCAGCTCGACGACAGCGACCGCGCGTGTGGGATCGTCGGCGCCTCGACCGGCAATCACGGCCAGTCGATCGCCTACGCCGCGGCACTGTTCGGGGTGCAGGCGACGATCTGCATGCCAGAGCAGGCCAACCCCGTGAAGGTCGAGTCAATGCGCGCGTTGGGCGCCGACGTCGTCTTCGTCGGGCGCGACTTCGACGAGGCCCGCGAGCACTGCGAGAAGCTGGCCGTCGAGCGGGGCTGCCGCTACGTGCACTCTGGCGACGAGCCGCTGCTGATCGCCGGTGTCGCGACGTACACCCTGGAGATCCTCGAGGAGCGACCCGAGATCGAGGCGATCGTGGTCCCCGTCGGGGGCGGCAGCGGCGCCGCAGGCGCCTGCATCGCAGTCGCGGCCGCGCATCCGGCCGTGCAGGTCATCGGGGTGCAGTCCTCAGCCGCGCCCGCCGCGTACCGCTCCTGGAAGGCCCGTAGGCTCGTCGACGACCGCATGGAGACGTTCGCCGAAGGCGTCGCGATGCGCACGGCGCTCGCGCTTCCCCAGCGCGTCCTGTGGGAGCATCTCGACGACTTCGTGCTGGTCAGCGACGAGGAGCTGCGCGACGCCACGCGTCTGATGATCGCGAAGACCCGCAACCTCGTGGAGCCCGCCGGGGCCGCCGCCCTCGCCGCGGTCCTCGCCGACGCGAACGGTTCGCCGGCCGCCAGGTCGCCGTGATCTGCAGCGGCGGGAACATCAGCCCCGACCAACTCCGCGCCCTCCTCGCGTAGGAACCGACGTAGATGAGTGTCGGGTCGCCGTCCCCGCCGTCACGGGCGCACGAGATGCAGCGATCACCGCTGCTCAGCCTGGGTGCAAATAACGTTGCCATTGGGGCGATTTACCCCTTGGGGGGACCGCACTCACCGTGCGCCCATCCGTGCGGGTGCACTCCGGTATGAGGAGCTGCTCAGGCGCATACGCTCATGAACGCACACCCGCCCTGGGGGAAGCTTGTTGTGTGGAGCATTGACGACGTATCGGTCGCGGATGCTCCACGGATGCCTGTCCACCGACCCACCTTGTCGGTCGGCCCAAGTCAGACAAACCGGAACGTTATTTCCTCCTCGCCGCCGCGCCGATCGGGCTCGCAGGTCGCGGGGCGGCCGACGTGGTCGACCGCCTGTGACGTTCGGCGTGTTGGTCGACGCGTTTGATAGCTTCGGTCCTGCGCTCGCAGTCACGATCCCGGTTGCGCTGGCCAGCGCCGCCTACCTGCGAGTGCCCGAGATCCCGAGGGCTCGAGCTGGAGGAGTCCGCGCCGGAGGTGGACGAGCCGTGATCTGCTTCGCGTTTCGTGGCGACGAGCTGCTTGTCCGTGGCGAGGACGTCCCGCGCCTCGAGGCGCTCACCGATGCCGGCGTCGCGGTCGGCGAGCCGCTCCCGGTCGCCGACGGAGCGGTCGCGGCGATCCTGCCCATCGACGCCCCGCCGCCTGGCGGCTTCGCGTTCACCGGGCTCTGGGAGCTCGGCGAGCTGATCGACCGCGCCACCTGGCGCCTTGCCGGGCGGGCGTTCCAGATCGTCGACTGGCACCGTTCGCACGCGTTCTGCGGTCGCTGCGGCGCGCCGACCGGGCGGCACGACCGCGAGAGCGCCCGCCACTGCGCACGCTGCCGCGCCCTCTACTTCCCCCGCCTCAACCCGGCCGTGATCGTCCTCATCGAACGCGGCGATCGCATGCTGCTGGCCCGGTCACCGCAGTTCCCGCCCGGCATGTACTCGGCGATCGCCGGGTTCGTCGAACCCGGCGAGTCACTGGAGGAGACCGTGGCCCGCGAGGTCCGCGAGGAGGTCGGCGTCGAGGTCGCCGACCTGCGCTACTTCGGCAGCCAGCAGTGGCCGTTCCCCAGCTCGCTGATGCTCGGGTTCACCGCCCACTACGCCGGCGGCGAACTGCGCCTCACCGACCGCGAGGTCACCGACGCCCGCTGGTTCGGCGCCGGCGACCTGCCGGTCCTCCCACCGCCGATCAGCATCGCGCGCGAGCTGATCGACGCCTTCCTCGCCCGCCACTATCGCGCGGTGTAGCCGCCGTCGATTGCACAGCCTGCTCCTGAAGGGCCAGGCTCGGGTCTCCCGTCGACCAGCTCAACTCGGGTCGCCGGTTCTACAGCTGAACGCAGCGCTTCGAGCATGCGGGCGCCGAGGTGAGGATCCAGCCGAGGGACCGGCGCACCGATCAGCCCGTCATCATGACGGCTGGCGTCCTCGTCGGCGCGGACGGTATCCACTCCGTCGAGCCGCCCGCCTGACACCCACGAACGCCCTGTTGCTCGCGAACCGCCAGCTCGGCGGGGTCCCTAGGAGCGAGAGGACCGCACGACCAGCACTCCGTGACCACGGTGACATTCTCACTGTCGCCGCCGCGAAGGACCAGCGGCTTCTCGCGTGTCACTCTGGCGGGAGCGAGTACTGGGCGGATCGAAGAACACTCGGGCTATCCGATGGGGCTGCCTGCCCATGCGTCCCGTTTCGCGGGCAGCCGCACTGAGGAGAAGAGGGATGGACCGGACCTGGATCTTGGAGGACACCCTGCGGGAGGTCGTCCGCGCGTGCGTCGGCCAGCCCGGAGCGGTGCTCGGCCGGTGGCGGGTCCACCCGGTCGTCGACCCGCCGACCAACTTCGCGACCGCGGCGCTGGTCCGGGTGTCCGGGACCGCGTGCCATGGCGACGCGCGGCTGCCCTGGTCGTTGGTCGTCAAGCGCGTGCAGTCCTTGCGCCACTCGCCGGGCTTGGCGCTCATGCCCGAGGCGATACGCGAGTCGAGCATCGCCGCGTACCCCTGGCGATGTGAGCTTGACGCCTACGGTCGCGACCTCGCCACGCGGCTCCCCGCCGGGCTGCGCGCGCCGGTCGTCTACCTGATCGAGGAGCACCCCGACGACCGGGCGACGCTGTGGATGGAGGACGTCGCGACCGACCAGACCGCGGTCTGGGACCTCGACCGCTACGCCCGCGCCGCCCGCCTGCTCGGGCGGATGGCGGCCCGGCGGCGTCCGGCCGACGGATCGGGCTACGAGCCGGCAGAAGGCACGCGCCGCTTCTGCGAGGCGGCCCTTGTGCCGGGGATGATCCCCGTCCTGCGCGACCCGGCGATATGGCGCCACCCCCTGGTCGCGGCCGCGGTGGACCCCAACCTGCGCGCAGACCTGTTGCGGCTGGCCGACCAGCTGCCGGATCTGCTCGCCGCCTTGCGGGCGCTGCCACAG
>JBOGED010000386.1:0-9960 GCA_050743625.1 Egibacteraceae bacterium
CTGCGGGGTCAATGCCGAGACCCGCTTCGCTTCGGGGCGACGCAACGCGACCCAAGGGTTGACCCCCGCGACCCCCCGTGTGGCCAGGGGGTCGGGCACTGGGGCATCCCTACACTCGGCGGCAAATGGCCGGCCTGTCGACGCCGCTGCACTTGGCTGCGAGCCTTCTGACGCTCGCCGCTGCCGTTGGACTGGCGATCGCGGTCGTTTTGGAGCGCCGGTCTGCGAGCCTATGGTCTCGCGGGCTTGTCGCGCTGGGAGCGTGCGCGATCGCGCTGGGCAGCGGGGTGGCAGGGGCGCTCGTTGATAACAGCGCCGATCTGGTCGCGTGGTTACGTGCGGCCGGTCTGACGCTGATCGCGCTCGGCCTGTCGTCCCCGCGACCCCGCCTGGGCGGCGCTATCGCGGCGATGCCGCTGATCTCGTTGCCGCCCGCGTCGCTCCTGGCAGCGCTGTCGGGCGTGCTCGGGGCGGCCAGGGCGGTCACCGCGGGCCGGCGGACCCTGCTCGTCGGCTTCGCGCTGGTGTGTTGGGGCGCGGCCGGGCTGGTCCAGCCGGTGTCACCGGCTGGCGCCGGCATTCTGGATCTCGTCGGGGCGGTGCTGCTGGGCGGCTGGCTTTGGCAGTCCAGCGGTCGGCGGCTGCTGGCGAAGCTGGTGACCGCCTTTGTCACGGCGCTCCTGGTCGTCGTCGTGCTGCTCGCCTCGGTCGTGTCGAGCATCAGCACCAGCCAGCTGGTCACTGACGAGCTCGCGAGGCTCCGGGAGTTCGGCCGCCAGCTCTCCCTGGAGATCATGACCGACTGGCCGGGTGACGCGATCCGCAGCGCGCGTGCGGTAAGCCCCGCTGGCGCGCGGTTCCTCAAGCTGGACAACGACAGCCAGGTCCAGCTTCAGAGCCTGTACCAGCTTTCGTTCGCGAGCCAGGATTTCTTCGTCACGCTGGACGAGACCGGACAACCGATGAACTCCTACGCCCCCGGCGAAGGCGCGGTGAGCCCGGCGTTTCTCGGTGCGATTTCTCGGTCAGAGGTCGTAGGGCGGATCTTACGGCAGACGCCTTCCGCCGGAGGGCTTGTCACGATCGGCGGCAAGATCGTGACGCTGGGTGGCGTCCGGCTCCTTCCAGAGGACCCCCGGCCCGAGGACGAGCCCCTGGGCGTGCTCGTGACGGGGCGGGTGGTGGACGAACAGTGGGTGACCCGGGCGGCCGTCGCCCGCGGTATCGGCCTGATCGTGCGGGTGGGAGACGAGATCTCGAGCGCCTCGCCGGGCGTCCCCGTGGCCAAGCTGGTCCCGTCCGGTGGGCAGCCGCCGCCGACTGGGGTCGTCGAGATCGACTCACGAACGTTCTACCGGGCTCGCATCGATCTGCTGGACCAGGATTCGGGTGAGGTAGTCGGGCGGCTGTACGCCGTCGGCACCGCGGACGGCGTCGCGGCGCTGGAGCGTGTCCAGGGGCGCCGCCTGTTCCTTCTTGCGCTGTTCGGGGCGGTATTCGCGGCTGGCATGGGGTGGATGGTCAGCCGGCGTCTCGTCGCGCCGATCCGGAGCTTGACCGAGGCGGCGGCGGCCGTGCGCGAAGGCGACCTGACCGCGCGTCCCCGGATCTTGACTCGCGACGAGGTCGGTGACCTGGGGCGGACCTTCAACGAGATGACCATCTCGCTGTCCGCGCAGTCGGCCCAGCTACGGGAGGCGGCTACCGTCCAGGCGCGGCTACGCGCCCGGCTTGAGGCGCTGACCGCATCCATGAGCGACGCGCTGGTGGCGGTCGACAGCGACGGGAAGATCGTCACGTTCAACCCCGCGGCCGAGCGGTTGGTCGGGCGCGATGTCGCGGACGTGACGGGGCTGCCGCTCGATCAGGTGTTGCTCGGGCGGGGTCCCGGGGAGGTCGAGGCCGCGGAGGCGCTCGGCGCTCCCAACGGCCAGGAGATCATCGCGGTCCAAGTGCTCCTCTCCACGCTGGGGGGTCGGTGGACTCCGACGTCGGTCACCGCCGCGCCCGTCCGTGACTCCAGCGGCAGGGTCCTCGGCCGCGTCTTCGTGCTGCGCGACGTGAGCCGCGAGGCGGAGCTCGAGCGCATGAAGACCGAGTTCCTCGCGAACGTCAGCCATGAGCTCCGCACGCCGCTCACGCCGATCCGGGGATACGCGGAGGTGTTGGCTCGGCGGGACGTGGGCCGGGAGTCGACGCGCAAGTTCGCGGAGCAGATCCTCTCCTCGACCAGCCGCCTTGAACGGATCGTCGGGATGATCGTGGACTTCGCCGCGCTGGACAGCGGGCGCCTCGTCCCTCGGACCGAAGCGGTAGCGGTCGCCGACGTGGTCGACGAGGTATTGCAGACGTGGCGTGCCCGTGACGGCGAGCGTGACTTCCGCCGCCGGGTGCCGGCGACCTTGCCTCCCGTGGCGGTCGACCGGGCGATGTTGGTGCGCTGCCTCGACGAGTTGCTCGACAACGCGGTGAAGTTCTCGCCAGGTGGGGATCCGGTCGCGATCACCGCGGCGCTCGAGCCGACCGAGCCTGGACAGGTGCGCCTGTCCGTCCGCGACCGTGGGGTAGGCATCGAGCCTGAGACCGCCGTCCGTGTCTTCAGCGACTTCTACCAGGTGGACGCCACCGAGACACGGCACTTCGGTGGGCTCGGGCTGGGACTCGCGCTCGTCCGGCGGATCCTCGACAGCTTGGATGGCGATGCGCGCGTGGAGTCGGAGGTCGGCAAGGGCTCGACCTTCCACCTGCTCCTCCCCGTCGCGGCCGTACATGGTCCCCCGGCCGGGGAGGTCCCACCTCCCTCGGGAAATCACGACCCCGAGCCCCAGCCAGCTCGCGAGCCAGTGGACGAGTTCCACGTCCGATCGCGACGCGGCGCGTGAGAGTGGCCACTGCCCGTTTTCGCGCATGTCGCCCGGACGCGTACGATGACACCATGACGGACCTTATCGACAGGCTTGTCCCAGGTTCGGACTATTACGACCGTCGCAAATCGGGACAGGACATCTCCCAGCCACCGCGCCGCAACCGGCGCGAAGCCGCCATCGCGATGCTCGTGACATTGGGACTGGTGGGCGTGCTGGGCGGCGTGGCACTCGCGGGCGCCGATCGGTGGCGCCAAGCGCCCGCCGCGACGGTGTCGAGCGGGGAAAGCCTCTTGGTCCTGACTGGAGAACGGTGGTCCCGGCTCGTGCCTGGTGACGGGGTGCGTGAGGGTGCTCGGGTCCAGACCGGCGGCTCCCAGACGCGACTGCGCCTGGGTGACGGAGAGGTATGGCTTGGCCCCGAGACCGGGGCTCGCATCTTCTCCGATCGCGTCGAGGTACTCCGTGGTGAGGCGTTGATCGCGAGCCAGGGCCGCCTTGGGGCGCGATGGGCGGACGTTGAGGTGTGGGGGGCGGGAACGTTCCGTGTCGCTGGCGGTACGCACCCGCACGTCGGGGTCTACCAAGGCGATGCCGAGGTGCGGCGCCCCGGAGAGACCCGCGCGCTGTCCGCCCTCGAGCAGATGGAGCTGGACGCGCGCCGCCTGCCGGCGGAACCCGATCCTTTGGCGTACCGCACTGAGGATCCTTGGGACGCACGGCTGCTCGGGCAGGCAATCGTGTTCGATCAGGAGGTCGAGCGCGTCGTACGCTCCATCGACCTCCGTTTCGCGGATACTCCCAGGTCGTCGGAGTACTACCGCGGTTTCAAGGCCGTCGACTCCTCCGCCCTTGACCAGCTGCGTGGGGCAGGTCGCGACATCGCGAGCGACGGCCGGTTCGGCCCTCCATCCGAGGTGCTGATCACGCTGTTCGTTGCGCGGGCCACGGCGCAGGTGTGGGAGCGGACCTTGCCCGACACCGTGAGCCAGGTCGTCCAGTGGCGCGCCCAGGGTGCCCGCTGGGGGCTGGTCGCGCTCCGCTCGAAGGTCACCGTCGCGGACCTGCGGAACGTGGTAGACCTCTCACGGGTTGACCCTATCGTCGACTCACCGCCAAGGCCGCTCGCATCCGAAGTCGCTGGCGCGGAACGTTCCCTTCCCACACAGGTCGCCGCGTTACCCGCCACCCAGACGGAAGAGCCTGACAGCGTGTCCCTGGAATCTCCGGAGGAGACACCTCTGGAGGACCAGGTGGAGACCTCGTCGGAAATCGGCACCGAAGAGACCGCAGCGCTCGACTCTGACCCTGTGCCCCCGCCTGGAGACGAGGGCGACCTACGGCTGCAGCGCGATCTCGCCGGGCTTCTCGACCTTCTGGGCGGGGTGCTCACCGGTCGCTGACCCAGCGCATGAATACACTCACGCACACATACGGACGGGAGGATCCGGGATGCTGAACAGACGGGAGGATCTGGAGATGCTCACCGCAGACCAGATCAAGGGACGCGAGTTCCTGGTCTCACTGCGCGGCTACGACCGCGAGGAGGTTGGAAGCTTCCTCACTGAGGTCGCGAAGCTGGTGGGTGACCTACAGGCTCAGGTGTCCAGCCTCGAGTCACGCCAAGCGGCGTCCCCACCCGCCGTGATCACGGCAGAGCCAGCGGTCGCGCCGCCGATCACACCTGCGGTCGACACCACCGCCACGTTCTTCGAGGACCTAGGGAAGACGACCCAGCGCATTCTCGAGGCGGCCCACGAGGCTGGGTCCGAGATCCAGCGCAAGGCTCGCAACGAGGCGGATCACGAGCTTGCCGAGGCCCATGCCCGCGCGGCGAAGCTCGTCGCCGAGGGGCAGCGCAGGCGGGAGGTCATCGAGGGCGTCGTGCATATGCTCGAGGAGCGCCGCGCCGCGCTCGCGGACGATCTCCGCGGTGTTCTGCAGGCCGTCGACCAGGTGCTCGCCGACTTCGCCCCACCCGGTCAGCTGTTGCTCCCCGAGGAGTTCGCGACGGCCGCTGCGCTCACCGCTCCCGACGTGGCGTGGGTGCCTGACGACGACCCTCCACTTGCCATCGCGGCGGAGGCGGGGCGAGGGGGAAACACGGGCGAGGTGGACTTCCGCGGTCTCAGCCACCTGAAGCCGGCTTCGGGCCCGCAAGAGGGCAGTCACGAGACCCGCGACGGCGAGCCCGACATCGACGGGGACTCGCCCATCGCGGCCCCGCTGGCCAAGGCGTCGCGCGGGGTGGGTCTCCGGTAGGTCGCCGTGCCGCCTTGGCGGGGGTTCCGCTTCCAGCTTTTGCGCGCCGACGCGCAAAAGCCTGGCCCCAACCACGACCGCCTCTGGGATCCAGCCTGACTGACGTGAGGTTTGCGCGCTGACGCGCAAAACCCCGTTAGTGTTACCCGGGTCCTAAGGAACCAGGGGGAACCCGGCCGGGCGCTGTGCGCGTTCTGGGTTAGCGTATAGGGTCCAGGACGGTCTCCAGGGCACCAACCGCTGCGTCACCGGCCTGGGACGGAAGTACCCGCAGGGCCAGGGCTGGCGACTCTTCGAGGCTGACATGACCGTCCGTAAGGAGCTACGGCGCCGTCCGTGGCTCGTGGTAGTGGGCGTCCTCGCGGTGATGCTGCTGTTCGCCACGCGATTGGCGACGTTTTACACCGACGTGCTCTGGTTCGAGACTGTCGGGTTCGAGGTCGTCTTCTGGCGCCGCTTGTCGACGCAGCTCGGCCTCGGCCTCGTGGCCGGACTCACCGTCGCGGCCCTGCTCGCGGCGAACCTTCTTCTCGCCCGCCGGATCGCCCCTCCCTACCGCATCCCCTCGCAGGGCGAGCAGTCCGTCGAGCGTTACCGCCAGGCGGTCTCCAGCTTCGCCCGCCCGCTGCTCTTGGCGATCGCGGGGGTATTCGGCCTGCTCTCGGGCGCGGCGATGTTCCAGCAGTGGCAGGCGTACCTGCTCTGGGCCAACGCCCAGCCCTTTGGTATGCCCGATCCCCAGTTCGGCCTCGACCTCGGTTTTTTCGTGTTCGAGCTACCGTTCTACGGGCTGCTCAACTCGTGGCTGTTCACGACGCTTACACTCACGATCGTCCTGGTCGCGCTCGCCCACTACGTCTTCGGCGGCATCCGCCCCCAGGCTCCCGGCCAGAAGATCACGCCGTTAGCCAACGTGCACCTGTCGGTGCTGCTCGCGGCGCTTGTCGCCGTACGCGCCTGGGGCTTCTGGCTGGACCAATACCTGCTGAGCTACTCCGAGCGTGGCCACGTGACCGGATTGTCCTATACCGACGTGAACGCACAGTTGCGTGCCTACCAGCTCCTCACCGTGATCGCCGCGGTCTGCGTCGTGCTCTTCCTGGTGAACATTCGGGTGCGTGGCTGGTTGCTGCCGTCCTCGGGCGTCGCGATCCTGCTGGTCGCCGCCATCCTGCTTGGCGGCGTGTATCCGGCGGTCATCCAACGCGTGCAGGTGGCGCCGCAGGAGCTGCGCCGTGAGGAGGAGTACATCGAGCGGAACCTCCGGCTCACGCGCTTCGCGTACGGCATCGACGCCGAGCACGTCACCTACGAGGCGTTCCCAGCCTCCGGTGACCTGGCGGCGGAGGAGGTCGCGCTCAACACGAAGACCCTAGAATCCGTCCGCCTCTGGGACCCGTTGACGCTGGAGAGCGTGTACAACCAACTGCAAGCGTTCCGCCCCTTCTACCGCTTCGAGAACGTCGACGTCGACCGCTACACGATCGACGGCGAGCCGCGCCAGGTCATGGTCGCCATCCGGGAGCTCGAGGCGGAAGATCTGCCTCCGGCCGCCCGTACTTGGCAGAACCAGGCGCTGACGTTCACGCACGGCTACGGGTACGTGTCGTCGGGGGTGAGCACCGCGAGTCCCGAAGGGCAGCCCGAGTTCCTCGCCCGCGATCTGCCGCTGCAGGGCGCCCAGCCGCTCCAGATCGAGAATCCCCGCGTGTACTTCGGCGAGCGCGGCCCCGACTACTCGATCGTCGGGACCACGCAAGAGGAGTTCGACTACCCGGTAGGCAGCGGCGAGGCGAACCATCGGTACGAGGGCCAGGCGGGTGTGAGCATCTCCTCGCCACTGCGCCGCCTCGCGTTCGCACTGCGCTTCTCGGAGCCGAACATCGTGCTCTCCAGGTTGATCGGGGACGACTCCCGCATCCTGATCCAACGCCGGATCGACCGCAGGGTCCGAGAGGTCGCCCCGTTCCTACAGCTCGACGGTGATCCCTACCCCGTCGCCGTCGACGGGCGGATCAAGTGGATCGTGGACGCCTACACCACCACCGACATGGTCCCCTACTCCCAACGGGTTGAGCTGGGGAACCTCACCCAATCGATCAGGCGCACGGTCGCGACCGTGCAGCAGCAGAACGGTCAGCTCACAAACGTCGAACAGCTCAATCTCGAACCAAGCTTGAGGGGCCGGGTGAACTACATCCGGAACAGCGTGAAGGCCGTGGTCGACGCATACGACGGCACCGTCACTCTGTACGTGACCGACCCCCAGGACCCCCTCGTCAACGCGTGGGCCAGCGCCTTCCCAGGCGTGTTGCGGCCGGTTGGGGAGGCGAGCGCCGAGCTGCGGGCGCACTTCCGGTACCCCGAGGACATGTTCAAGGTCCAATCGGGAATGCTCACCTCGTACCACATCCAGGAGGCGGCACGGTTCTTCACCCGCGAGGACCTGTGGTCCATCCCCTCGGACCTCGCCTTCGCCGCCAATCAGGAGGGGACCTCCGTGGGCTCAGCGCAGCGGCCACTCCCACCGAGCTACCAGCTGCTGCGACTTCCAGGGGCCGCGCAGGAGCAGTTCACCCTCGTCCAGCCGTTCGCGCCCTCCCAGCGACGCAACCTCGCGTCCTACCTGGCGGGGTCCGTCGACGACACGGGCCAGGGGCAGCTGCGGGTGCTCCAGATGCCGCCGAGCCAAACCGTGTTCGGTCCTGAGCAGGTCCAAGCTCGGATCGAGCAGGACGGTGCCGTGTCCCAGCAGATCACCCTGTGGAACCAGGCCGGGTCGACCGTGATCCGCGGGAACCTCATCACCATCCCGGTCGCGGACTCGCTCCTCTACGTCGAGCCGCTGTTCCTCCGCGCCACCGCCTCGAACATCCCCGAGCTCCGCCGTGTCGTCCTCGTCCTAGGCGACCGGGTGGTGATGGGGGAGCGGCTCGACGACGCGCTCGACCTGCTGTTCGGCCAACAGGTGCCAAGCGTCGAGCCGGGGCCGGCCGACGGCGCGCCCGCTGGCCCGGGCCAGCCGTCAGATCCACGCGTGGCCACGCTCGTCCAGCAGGCGATCGACGCCTTCGCCACCGCCGACCAGGCCTTGCGCAACGGCGACCTCGCCGGCTACCAGGCCGCGACCCGCTCCGCCGAAGCCGCCCTCCTCGAGGCCCAGCGCCTCATCGACGCCGGCGGCGCCCCCTGAGCGTCCGCTCCTCCGCCCACAGGGGGTTTGCAGGCGCGCCTGCCCACCGCTAACATCGCGGACGCGAGGTGGAGCAGTTCGGTAGCTCGCCGGGCTCATAACCCGGAGGTCGCAGGTTCAAATCCTGCCCTCGCAACGAGGAAGCCCTAGGCACTTGTCATGAGCGGATCGACATTTTTTTCGGCGTGCGGCAGTAGGCCCGTCTCGTCCAGCACCAGCCGGCACATCGCCGCGAGATACTCGACGGTCGACCCGTAGCCGTGCGCCTCGAGCCACTCGCGCGCGACCGGATAGCGCTCCTCCGGCTGCTTGCCGAGGGTGAACAGCGCCTCGTGACAGCCGGCGGCCGCGCCGCCGCCCGCGATCGCCAGCACCTCGTCAGGGTCCAGTTAGGGCGCGTCCAGTGCGCGGGTGCGGTGGCGAAGGTGCAGCACCCGCAGCGGTCACGGCACAGCCGGAGTCACCGGCACGAACACCTTGGGCGAGTAGGTCACCCGCGTGCCGGTCCGCGTCGTGCGGACCCGCGCGGTGAGTTCGTCAAGCGGCAGTGTGAGCAAGTTCATGACGTGCGCATCCAGTCGGCCTGCTCCGGCAGCGGCCGGCGACCGTTGGCGATGAACGCGCGGATCACATTGCTGCGCCACAGCGCTGCGTTGCGCGAGTCGTCGGTGCTCGCGGCGAACTCGTTTGCCTTATCGGTGTAGAAGCCGCGATTGCGGTACTTGCCGGTCTGTTCGTCGAAGACCTCGGCGATCATCTGGGCCGGGTCGCGCTCGACGTAGGCCGCGAAATCGGCGACGACCTGCAGCCGCCGTGCCCGCTCGGCGTTGGACAGGTCGCCGAGCGAGTTGGAGTATCGCGCGATGGTGGTCTTCTCGCTGAACGCAGGGTCGAGCACGGATCCTCTGATCACGGCCGGGACTTGGTGGAGCGCCGGGCCGCGTCGGCGCCCCACCGGGCGGTGCCGGCGCCCCACCGGGCGGTGCGGGCGGGCTGCGTCCGCTACTCGGGAAGGCCGAACATGGCCGTCATGGCGCGGATCTCCTGGCGGCGATGTGGAAGCGGCGCGTGCGGCTGTATCATCCCGACCTCGACCAGCTCGTCGACAACGCGCTGGTCGCGCCGCATTGAGTTGCCCAGCGGCTCGAGAAGTACAGGCTTCGAAGTCCGGCCGGGGACGCTGGCCCCCCGCCTCGGCGCTTCGGCCGGTAGCCAAGCAGCTGGATCTGGGGGCCACGGTCGCGGTCTCGGGCATCCCGAGCAGCTCCCCGATGCGGGCTCGCTGCCCGGTGAGCAGCGCGGTGCCGACTCCCTCGTCCACGGTGGCGAGCAGGGCTGCGCCCATGGCCAGACCGGTCTCGATCGCCGACAGCCGATCGCCCGCCATCACGTTGAAGTCGAGTGTTTTCATGACGATGTTATCGATGAACTGTCCCCTCCAGCCGTAGCTCGACGTCAGCGCACCGACGTCGAGCAGCTGCATGAGCTGGCCCTTGAAGGTGTCCCAGCCAGCCATGCCGATCGTCCAGTAGGTGTGCACCGGGCCTGCGACGTGGCGGGCTGGTTGTACAGCGCCTCGCACAGGCCCTGGAAGAGCTCGGGGTCCGTCTCGTCGCGGTCCACCACGACCGCCTTGCGGAT
>JBOGED010000387.1:0-5378 GCA_050743625.1 Egibacteraceae bacterium
GCTTGGGGAACACATTGTCCTCGATGCAGATCCCCGCGATTCCCGCCGACTCGAACTTCCGCGCGGTCACGGCGGCATTGATCGCATTCCCATAACCGTTGTCACAGTCGGCGATCACCGGGATGTCAATGGCCTCATTGATGATCGTGCACTGCCGTAGCTGTTCGGTCATCGTAAGCATGTTCGCGTCGGGAACCCCGTACGTCGCCGCGATCTCGAACCCGCTTCCCCAGATAAGGTCAAAGCCTGCGTTCTGGCCGAGCCGCGCGCTCATTCCATCATGGGCTCCGACCGCCAGTAGCTCCTTCCCGCACGATAGCAATAGCGGGATGCTCTTCGTCATCGCGTTTCCTTTCTCCCATCGATTGTCACTAGTGGTCCGTCGCCCCGGGTGAGGGCCACCATCACGGCGGCCGCGAGGACAGCGGCGCCGCCGAGCCCCTGCTCCGGCGTGAGCGGCTCGGCCAAGAACAGACCCGCGAGCACGGCGGCGGACAGCGCCTCCAGCGTCATCACGACGCTCGTGCGGCCGGCGCCGATACGGGCCATCGCCGCGAACATGAGGGTGAACGCCGCGGCCGTGAAAACCCCGTAGATCACCAGCACGTGCCAGTGGCCCGCCGGGCTGACGAGCTCGCCGGTCAGCGCGCCTCGCGTGAGGGACGACGCCGAGGCGCCGGCGGCTACCCAGGCGGCCGTGACCATGGGGTCGCAGCGGGCGCCCAGGCGGGCGCCGACAAGGACGTACAGGGCGAAGACGGCGGCCGAGCCCAGCGCGAATACGATGCCAGCCGGGGAGATCGAGACCTCGACGCCCGCGGCGACGACCGCTCCCGTTCCGACGGCTGAGAGCGCGAGCGGGAAGTTGCCGTGGCGAGCCCCCTGAGCGGACCCCGAACAGGGTGACCATGGCCGGCCAGGCGTAGAACAGCAGCACGCACGAGGCTGCCGTGCCGCGCTCCAGGCTGAGGAAGAACAGCGTGGATTGCCCCGCATAGGCGATCGCGCCCAACGCCAAGATGCGTCCCCACAGCTCGGGCGACGGCGCGAGCGGTACCCGCCGGACGAGCAGGATGGCAGCGAGCGCGAGCGCGGCCACCCCGAAGCGGATCCCCAGCGCCGTCGCCGGTCCAAGCCCCGATTGCGCGAGGCTGCGCCCCGCCACGATCGTGACGCCGTAGCTGACCGCGCCACCGGCCGCGAGCAACGCCCCGATGACGTCGACGCGCGCGTTCCAGGTGGCAGCGATGGCGGGCGCGGTCACCGGAGCACGTCCTCGAGGGCGTCCAAGAACCGTTCCAGCGCCCGCGGCGGGAGGTGTCCCATGGTGGCGACGCGGAAGAACCGCCCGCGGAGTTGGCCCTGCCCCGCGTAGATGACGAATCCCCGGGCCTTCAGTCGGTCGTGCAGCTCGCGGTAGGACATGCCGTCGGGCAGCGCCAGCGTGGTCACCGAGTTCGCCCGGTCCGGCTCGTCGACAAGGAGGATCCGCAGCCCGAGCCCGTCGAAGCCCTTGCGGACGATCGCGGCGCGTTCGCGGTACTCCGCGGTGCGTGCGGAGAATCCGCCCTCGTCCTCGTACTCGCTGATGGCCTCGTCGAGCGCGAAGCAGATCTGGACCGCTGGGGTGAACGGCACGTCGCCCGCGCGCTGCGCCTCGAGATAGGTGGCGGCGTGGAGGTACAGGCTGCGGGTGGGCGCCTCGCGTACCCGTCTCGCGCCGGCTTGGGAGAGCAGGACGAACGACATCCCGGGAAGGCCGTGAAGGCCCTTGTTCGCGGTGCCGCAGATCAGGTCGGCGTGCACGGTGGCGAGGTCTTGGTCCTCGATCGCCGTGCCGCTGATGTCGTCGACCAGGAAGCACGCGCCGGTGCCCGCCACGACCTGCCCGATCGCCGCGATGGGGTTCACGAGGCCGGTGGTCGTCTCGTGATGGACGCAGGCGACCGCGTCGATGTCGGGATGGCGCCGGAGCGCCGCGCGGACCCGGTCGGGATCGATCGGCCTCGTCCACTGCTCGGCAATCTCGCGGACCGCGATGCCATGGACGCGCCCGATGCGCGCGAGCCGGTCGCCGTAGACGCCGTTCCGCACGACCAGCAGGCTGCGTCCGTCTCGCACGGCGCCGATCACCGCCATCTCCATGGCGGCCGTCCCTGAACCGGTCACGAGCACGGCCTCGTGGCTGGCGGCCACGCCGAGCGATCGGGCCAAGCCCGTCCTGATAGCGGACATGAGCTGCACGAACTCGGGTTCCCGGTGGCACAGGTCGGCGCGGATCGCGGCGCGGCGGACCCGCTCGGACGTGCAGGCGGGGCCCGGGTTCAGCAGGACGAGCGGCTCGTCGTCCACGGTCTCATCCTCTCGCCATCAGCTCGAACCGGGCACGCAAGGCGCCGGGCTCCAGCGACGACGTCGGCCTTGGCGGCGGGGGGCTGGCGTCGACGCCGGTGCGGATGAGGAGCAGGGCGGGGCCTCGGGCATCCAGCGCCTGCCGGACCGCATGTGGTAGCCGGTCTGGCGTCTCGCACCCCGCCACGAACCGGTACCCACTCGCGCTTGCCACGTCGTCGAGCCGGGTCGTGCTCGACGTCGTCGGCTGTCCCCCTGTCGAGGCGTAGCAGCCGTTGTCCACGATCATGTGCGTGATGTTGGGCGGCGCGACCGCCCCCACGGTCGACAGCGCTCCCATGTGCATGAGGCACGCGCCGTCCCCGTCCAGGACAACCACGCGGCGCCGCGGGCGCGCGACGGCCGCTCCGAGCGCGATCGACACCGCATGGCCCATGGACCCTTGCATGTAGAAGGTGCCCGGCCGGTCCCCGCAGGCGAACAGCCGCCGGGAAAGATAGCCGGTCGTGGAGACGACCAGCTCGTCGGTGAGCGCCTCTTGGATCGCGCGCACCGCGGTGACCGGGTCGATCGGTAGGCCGCCCGCGTCGGTTCGCCGCGCGTCACCTGTCCAGGGGCCGATGCCACCCTTGGGCACGAGGATGACGGCCGACCGTCCGTCCCTGTGCTCGCGGTCGACCTGGTCGAGCACCTCGGCCAGCGCTCCGGCGGTGCTGGGGAGCCGCCAGTGCCGCACGCCGAGCTCGTCCAGGATGCGCGCGGTGGCGGCGCCGATCACGCGATGCTGCGGCTCGTCGGGCGATCCCTCCGGATCGCCGCGCCAGCTCATCAGGACCAGCACAGGAAATGGAGAAGGCCGCCGCCAGCGACGTGAGCGGGTTGATGAGGTTGCCAAACCCGGAGTTCTGCACAAGCACCGCCGCCCGCCGCCCGCACATGACGGCCCCGCACGCGAGCGCGAGCGCGGCGCCCTCGTTCGCCGCGGGGATGTAGCGGCCGGGACGCTCGCGCGTCAGCAACGAGAGTAACCCGCCGAAGTAGGCGCACGGCACCCCCGTGAACAGCTCCACGCCGCGCGCCCGCAGCGCGGCGTTGAGCACCTCCGGCGGCAGCCCCGCCCGTAGCCGCGCATGGCTGGTCACGACCGGTGACGGGCAAGAAGAGCTCGGGAGGGTGCCGCCCGCCGCTACGTCCATCTGTGTCGCCATGACTCCTCCTCTGCGACCAGCTCGTGACCAGCTCGTAGAGACATGCCCGACTTCTTGGGTTGGGCTTTGTAGGGGGACCGCCGCGACACGGACTGCCGCCGTACCGATGAATCGCGCTCGACTGACCAGCTCCGAGGATCCGTCACAATACGTGACGGATCCGTAGATTCGCGGTGGCGGATAGTGCGCACATATAGTTGCTGAAAACTAGCTGTGACAATATAGTTTCCATCAACTATAGGGAGTGGTGCGGTGACGGATCGCAAGATCTCCAACCCGCTGGCGTTGGCGGTACTCACCTTGTTGCAGGAGCGGCCCATGCACCCGTACGAGATGGTCGCGACGCTGCGGGCGCGCGGAAAGGAGGACAGCATCAACATCAAGTACGGGTCCCTGTACACCGTGGTGCGTGCACTGCACCGCGATGGCCTCGTCGAGGAGGCCGAGACCGTGCGCGCCGGCCGGCGCCCGGAGCGCACCGTCTACGCGCTGACCGACCCAGGCCGGCGGGAGATACGCATCTGGCTGACCGAACTACTTGGCGAGTTGAAGCCAGAGTTCCCACAGTTCCTGGCCGGCCTGTCCCTGATGCCCGCGCTCCCGGTCGACGAGGCCGTCGAGATTCTGGAGCAGCGCGCCACTCGGGTGGCCGCACGGATCGAGAGGTATCGAACCCGGATCGTCGCCGCGACCGACCAAGGCGTGGACGAGATCTTCTTGGTCGAGGACGGCTATCGGCTCGCGCTCGACGAGGCCGAGCTTGAGTGGCTTCGCGCGCTGGTTACCGGTCTGCGGACCGGAGCCATCACCGGCGTAGAAGGGTGGCGGGACTATCACGACGGCGCCATCGAAAACAAGGCATGAGATCGCGGACACAAGGATGCAAAGGAGGACGGGCATGGCGGCTCGTACGGACAAGGGCTACAAGGGCATAGGGATGGAGGGCCAGATCGCCCGCTGGTACGCCACCACGACGGGAAAGGAGCCGGAGAGATACGAGGACCAAGCGAGGCAAGTAGCGGAGCGTGCCCCGAGTGGCGGCAAGATCCTGGAGGTCGCCCCCGGGCCGGGTTACCTGTCGATCGCACTGGCCAAGACGGGCGCGTACACCGTCACCGGCCTCGACATCAGCGAGACCTTTGTCGAGATCGCCCGGAAGAACGCCGCAGACGCGGGTGTTCAGGTCGAATTCAGGCAAGGCAACGCATCGGCGATGCCGTTTGACGCTGACAGCTTCGACTTCCTCGTGTGCTGTGCCGCCTTCAAGAACTTCTCCGAGCCGGTACGGGCGCTCAGCGAGATGTGCCGGGTGCTCCGCCCTGGTGGCAAGGCGCTCATCATCGACCTACGCCGCGACGTGTCCAAGCGGGCTGTCGACGAGGACGTCGCGCGCCTCGACCTCGGAGCTGTCGACAGGGCGTTCACCAAGTTCGTCCTCCGCTATTGGCTGCCGAGGCGGGCGCATACCCAACAAGCGTTCGAAGCCTTCATCTCACAGACTGGCTTCCGGTCGTTCGACATCCGGAAGACGCCACTGTCGCTGGAAGTCGAGATGCAGAAATAGACCGTACTGTGAAGGTCTAGTCCGGTATACCGGACTAACTCTGCACAGTGCAGGAAAATGCTGGCTGACGCCGCCGCTCTTAAGGCAAAATCCGACAAACCGGGCGGCGTGCAGCCGATTCTCATCTCAGCAGCTCATGGCGGCTGGCGCCGCCGCCCCGGAGGATGAGAATCAGGCAAACCAGGCGTCCCGCGACCTTTCCGCGCTCGAGCGAGGCATCGAACGAAGCGCCGGGCGCTACTGTGCAGAGTTTT
>JBOGED010000388.1:0-13823 GCA_050743625.1 Egibacteraceae bacterium
CCGGTCCGCCAACGCACCCAAGACCTCGACGTCGTCGAAGTCACGCAACAACGACAGCTCGGTAAGCTCCTGGGGAATGACGCGGATCTCGGCCCCGGTCGTGGTGAACGTCACCCGACCATCACCCACGGTATAGGTCAACCGTTGGTTCACTCGATAGACCCCACCGTTGACCTGCACCCACGGCAAGAGCCGCAACAGCCAACGCGAGGAGATTTCTTGCATCTGCGGCACGGTCTTGGTGGTGGTGGCCAACGCCCGGGCCGCTTGCGTGCTCAAACTCAACTGCGGCCGATCACCATTCAAGCTGACCTCAGCCGCTTCTGTTTCAGTCACAGACACAACACACCCCCAAAATTCGACACGACAACGGGATAGGCGGAAACGGCCTGCAGTTGCAGAACCTAAAGAGACGCGCGAGCGAGAGCAGAAGGCCGCCCTCGTACGCAATTTCTGAGGACAGCTTTGCGTCCACAGAGCTCAAAGAGCAAGGTCTGGATGAATAGGGAATCAGCTAGCCGTGCCGGGCCGGTGGAAGTCGCCTAGTCCGGACCGCAATACTCCTCGAGTGCCGGCAAGAATTTTTGCCGGACCCAGCCGCGACGCTGGTGGGACGCCTCGACCACCGTGTCGTCCCCGGCGATCCGCCGCGTCGGCCAAGGCGCGCGGCAGCCATTTAGGGCTGGATCTCGTCGACACGCCCGGCCGCGGTCCCCCGATCTGCGTGTGTTACGTATAGGCTTCGAGATATCCGGCGATTTTCTTCATTACCGTCGCCTTATGAGCAATAAGATAGAAATGACCGCCTGAAAAGATGTGCATCTCGACACCGCCTTGGCCGTGCTGGCCCCACGCGCGCGCCTCGTCCACGGTGGTCTTGGGGTCTGCATCGCCGATGAACACCGAGATGGGGCAGTGCAGCGCCGGGCCAGGCAAGAATGCATAGGTCTCGATTGCCTTGTAATCGCTACGGACCGCAGGCAAGATCATGCGCAGCAGTTCCTCGTCGGCTAGCAGCGTCGCATCGGTACCGCTCAGCGACTCGAGTTCCCTAACCAAACCCTCGTCGTCACGAAGATGTACTGCGTCGCTATATGGCTTCGACGGCGCCCGCCAACTCGAGGCAAAGAGCATGACAAGAGGCGTGTTCGCCTTCTGCTCGAGCCGCCGAGCGACCTCGAAGGCGACGACTGCGCCCATGCTGTGGCCGAAAAAAGCCAGCGGGCGATCGACGTGCAGCGGTAACACCTCGAATATGCGATCCGCCAGCTCGGGAATATTGTCGATCGGCATGTCCGCTCGGCGGTCTTGTCGGCCTGGGTACTGTACCGCGAGTACCTCGACCGCAGGGGAGAGCGAGGCGGACATGGGCCAGTAGAAACTCGCCGAGCCTCCGGCATAAGGGAAACAGACGAGACGGCTCCTGCTCTGTGGAGCAGGGTGAAAGCGTCGGAGCCACACATCGCCATTGCCAGGTAGGGCCACCATGCGTCTTCCTACTCGCAATACATACGATGAATGATCATGCCCTCGAGCGCGGAGCAGCCTCGCACCAGCGCGCCTCGCCTCCATAGTAAACGTGTAGCCCGAGAAAGAACAGCTGCCTAGAATGCCTCATGGATACTGAACGCCTACGCGAGCTAGACCGGCGGTACCTGTGGCATCCGTATACGTACATGGACAAGTGGATGGCTGGCGAGCCGCTGGTGATCGAGCGAGCGGAGGGATGCTGGCTCGTCGATACCGATGGACGGCGGTACCTCGATGGCAGTGCTTCCATGGGGGTGAATGTGCATGGGCACCGACGTGCCGAACTGGACGAGGCCCTGATTGCACAGGTTCAACGGGTAGCGCACACGACGACGTACCTCCTGACGCATCCCACCGCGGCGGAGCTCGCGGCGCGCCTGGTGCGGTTGGCGCCTTCTGGACTGGAGCGTGTGTGCTTCTCCGAATCCGGCTCGGCGGCGATCGAGACCGCGTTGAAGATGGCGTATGCGTATTGGCAGTTTCGCGGTGAGCCTGAGCGGACGCTGTTCGTGTTTATGGATGGCGCTTACCATGGTGACACGCTCGGAGCGACAAGCGTCGGGGTGCTCCGCGATGTCTTCTCGCCGTTGCTGTTTCCCACTCGCACGTTCGCCCAACCGTACTGCTACCGATGCCCGCTCGATCTGTCCCATCCGTCGTGTGGGCTCGCGTGTGCGGACACGCTCGAGGGTGTGCTCACTCGCGAGGGGGACCGGGTGGCGGCGGTACTCGTCGAGCCGCTCGTCCAGGGCTTGGCGGGGATCATCACGGCTCCCCACGGACATCTCGCCCGGGTCGCGGAGATCGCGCGCCGGCACGGAGTGCTCCTGATTGCTGACGAGATCTTCACGGGGTTCGGGCGTACGGGAACGATGTTCGCGTGCGAGGCCGAGGACGTCACACCTGACCTGCTCGCGCTGGGTAAGGGCCTGACCGGTGGGTACCTGCCGCTGTCGGCCACGCTTGCAACCGCAGAGATCTTCGAGGCGTTTCTCGGCGATGCGCGGCTGTTCTTGAACGGCAGCACCTACTCGGGCAATCCGCTTGCGACCGCGGTTGCGCTCGCGAGCCTCGACGTGTTCGAGCAGGAGGACACGGTCGGCCGCGCTCAGCCCTTGGCCGACATCCTGGCCGTGGAGCTCAAGGCATTCCAAAGCCTGAAGCACGTCGGCGACGTCCGCCAGCGCGGGATGTTCGCTGGGGTCGAGCTCGTCGCTGATCCCGCCACACACACACCGTTCCCACCTGACGCGCAGGTCAGTAAGCGGGTTTGTCACCGTGCACGTGAGCTCGGCCTGGTGATCAACTCAGTGCCTGGTGACGTCATCCAGGTGGTGCCGGCGCTCGCGATGAGCCCGGACGATCTGCGCTTGCTGGTCGCAATACTGCTGAGGGCCGTCCGCGAGGTGACCGAGGGCTGAAGACATGAGCGAGCGAACCGGAGGCAACATGTCGAACGGAACGCCGGTCGGGCGTCTGGAGCGCAAGGTCGCGCTGGTGACCGGGGCGGGCTCAGGGATCGGTACCGCCATCGCACGGCGCTTTCGCGACGAGGGCGCTGTCCTGATCCTGAACGATGTGAACAAGGCGGCTGTCGAAGCTGTCGCTGAGGACCTGGACGCTGTCGCGATCGTTGCGGACGTCGCCGACTCGATCGCGGTCCGTGCGATGTTCGACCAGATCGCCCGCCTCGGGGGGCGCCTCGACATTCTCGTCAACAATGCCGGGATCAGCGGCTTCGAGCATCGCGCCGAGCTGCTCGAGGGGTATACCGGGCGTGTCGTGCAACGTGCAGCCGAGATCGCCAGCGGCGGGGTGATCGCGACCCACCTGGACAGCACGGTGCACACGAGTGACGAGGACTGGTGCCGGATCCTGGCAGTGCACGTCGATGGGACCTTCTTTTGCTGCCGAGCGGCCCTCGAGCTCATGGGACCCCAGCAGTCCGGCGCCATCATCAACATGGGCTCCGTGGCGGGCACGTCTGGATTGGGCGGTGGCGCTGGCTACAGCGCGGCCAAGGGCGCGATCCTCGGCTTCACGCGCGCGCTGGCCCGCGAGGTCGCCAGCCGCAATATTCGCGTCAACGCGCTTGCCCCGGGATTTATCGCCGGTACGAACATGACCGGGCCGTTTAGCCCGGAGTTCTGCCGGGTTCTCGTGGCACAGACCCCTTTGGGGCGCGCGGGCGAGCCGGACGACATCGCCTGGGCAGCCGTCTATCTTGCCAGTGACGAGGCGAAGTTTGTCACAGGTCAGGTGCTCGCGCCGAACGGCGGCATGTACATGAGCCAGTGAGAAACTCAGAACTCTGAGAGCCGCGCGGATAGGCGCCAGCGGTCGGCGGTGCCGGGAAGACCGCAGCTTTCCTTCATAGCGAAGGAATGTTGCGCCCTCCGACCGATGCGCCGGCTTTAACCTGCAGCTTTCCTCCTTATACGGAGGAAAGCTGCCGTGTGACCGGCCTACGGATAATCGTGAAAACCGCAGCCGGTCTTTTTGCCCAAGCAGCCGTCTTCGACCATCCGTAACAGCAGTGGCGGAGGCGCATATTGCGGCTCTCTGAACTCTTCATACAAGGCAGCGGCGACTGAGGCGATTACGTCGAGCCCGATGATGTCGGCGAGCGCGAGAGGTCCTAACGGATGGGCGCAACCCAGGACCATTCCCTTGTCGATGACCTCGGCTGAGGCGAAACCGGATTCCACCATTCTGATGGCTGAGAGCAGATAGGGGATCAGGAGCGCGTTGACTAAGAAACCGGGTCGGTCAGGCGACCAGATCACCTGCTTGCCGAGCACCTCGGCGACGAACGACTCCACTCGCGCGCAGGTCTGCTCGTCAGTGAGCGACGACCCGATCAGCTCCACGAGGGGAAGCACCGGAGCGGGACTGAAGAAATGGGTGCCGATCACGTGGTTGGCGCGGCCGGTAGCCTGCGCCAGCTTGATGATCGGGATGGATGACGTGTTCGACGCCAGGATCGCATCCGGGTCCTCGATGACTTTGTCCAGAGCGGCGAACACCTCGAGCTTCGTGGGCTCGTGCTCCCTGACGGCCTCGACAACCAGTTGCCGGTCAGCGAGATCGCCGAGATCCGTGGTGAACGAAATGCGGTTCAATGTCGCGTCCCGCGCCAACTCGGTGAGCTTTCCCTTGCGCACGCTGCGGTCGAGCGACTTGAGCAACCGCTGCTGTCCCGCCGCCATCGACGCTTCCGTTGACACCGCAATACGCACATCGAGGCCCGAGCCAGCGCACACCTCGGCGATACCCGAACCCATGACGCCGCAGCCGACGACGCCCACACGACGGATCTCGCTCATCATGCCTCCCCGGATGTTCGTGCCGACCACCGCAGCAGGCATGCCCCTATCGACATGCCGCCGCCGAACCCGGCGAGCAGTACCAGATCGCCGTCCTCGAGCAAGCCCGACCGGTTCGCGTCGTCAAGTGCCACAGGAACCGATGCGCTGCCGATATTCCCGTATTTCTCCAGTATGCGATGGGTATGAGCATCAGTGAGGCCGCTACGCTTGACCAGCTCGTTGAGTAGCGCGCCATTGGCCTGGTGAGGGACGAAGTGATCAACCTCGTCCAAGCGGAACCCAGACCGGGCGATCAGACACTCCAGCGCAGGCGGGACATTCTCCATGACGAAGTCCCTGACCCCACGGCCGTCCATCCGAAAGTAGTGGCCGCCGGCCGCAACGGTTTCCGCGGAGCTCGGCTGCCTGCTGCCACCGGCCTCGACGCTGATGAGCCGGTGTGCGTCGCCGCGGCTCGACAGGTTGACGTCGATGATCCCCTGTCGTTCCGGCACGGAGCCGACGACCGCCGCACCAGCACCGTCCCCCAGCAGCACGGCTGTCCGGTGATCGGAGAAGTCGAGGATCCGCGAGTACACATCTGCGGCCACCACCAGCACATAGACATCCGGACGGAGGACGAGGAGGCCACGAGCCAGCGCAAGCCCGTAGACAAACCCACTGCAGACGACGTTGATGTCGAAGCAGGCGGCACCATAGGCCCCGAGTGCGTCCTGTAACAGGTACGAGGTGGGCGGCTGAGGAAAGTCGCCGGTCGACGTGGACACGATGATGTAGCCGATCCGGCCAGCGTCGATGTCGGCCTGCTCCAACGCATTCGTGGCGGCCCGCACGGCCAGGTCGGAAGTTGCCTCATCCGGTGCGGCGTACCGGCGGGACCTGATGTGCGTCTTCCGCTCGATCCATTCGGGGGTGACGCCGACGAGTTTCGCCACGGCCTCGCTCGTGACTTCTTTCTTGGGAAGGTACGAGCCTGTTGCCAGGATCCCGGCTGAGCACTTCGCCATTGTCACGATCCCCTTTCCTGGGACGAGCACCTCATTGCATGTCATCGGATTCCCGTCCTAACAAGACCCTCGCCTCAGGGCGGCCTCACTGAAAAGAGCGGGAAGAGCGTGTCGAGATCGTTGTGGGCGTAATCGACGGCAAGTTGTGGGATCTCGTCCCAGCTGTAGGGGCGACTGTCTGTACGGGGTGGCAGCCAGCCCGTGCGCTCGGCAAACTCGACAGCGGCCAACCCCTCCTCGTAGCGTGCGTAGTGCGTGTGCACGTGTATGTGCCGCTGAATGCACTCGATCGCCCGGATGATCGAGAGGCTCATTCCCTGCTTCCACCCCGCCGTCGCGAGGACACCTCCTCGGGCCAACGCTTTGAGGGTTGCCCTGGTGACCGGACGGCCGATGTTGTCGATGAAGATCGACACCCCCTCACCGTCCGTTGTGTCCTTGACGACCTGGGCGAAGGCGTGCTCGGCCGCCAGGTAGGCGCGACGGTAGTGCTGATCCGTCTCGTAGCGCTCGGGCTGAAAGTCCAACTCGCTGAACTGCCGGCGATCGATCGGGGTGATCCCGTATTCCAAGAGCTGCTTCAGTCGCGCCTCGCGCGCGCTGATCATCGCCGTCTGGAAGCCGAAGTGTTGGGCGAGTACGAGCTCAGCGAAGGCGACCCCCCCGCCCCAGCCGAAGACATGGGCGTCCCGCGGCGGCACGTGCTCCATCTGCGCCAGCCAGCACCGGTGGGCGACGGACCAGTTCGCCCACGCCGTGATGTACCGAAGTGAGAATCCCGCCCACTGCTCGAGCGAGTGGCCGGTGGTGTCAGGAATGGGGATTACCTGCTTCTGGTGCAACTTCGTCCGCTTCGCAAGGATGCCGATGGTGTCCGGCGCGTCGTAGGCGAGCGCGCGGACCATGAAGCCATGCTTGTCCCAACTCCCGCTGGCGAAGACCACCGCTCGGTCGCCCGCCTGAACAGTGGTGACCGCCTCGCCGACGCGTAAGATATACACGACGCCCGCATTGCCAATCACGACCTCGTCCACTCCACGCGATCGGCAGACATCGATCGGCTCGCGGGCTACCGCATGCCCCATGTTTCCTTCCCAGCAGCCGAAAATCGGCTCAACAAGAACTTCGTCCGCCGCGATCTCCGGGATAGTAATGCGCTTCCGCTGGAGTTCAGCTCGCGATATCGGACCGTGCTTGTTCTCTGGGCCAGCGGGGAGTACCCACGCTTCCGTCGTCTCTGTAGGCATAGGGAGTCCTCGGTTTCAGTCGTGTCCAGGCCCTGGCTCAAGAAGGGCAACCAGTGCCACATCTTTTACGGTGTACACATAGCCAGAAGCCAATCATGGACAGTCTGCGCGGTAGGATGAGCATGGCTCTCCATCATCGTAAAATGATCACCTGATACGTCTATGGTTGTGTCAGCAAAGTCGCAGGAAGCCCGCCAATCGTCATCGCTTAATGGGCTCGCCAATCCATCGGAAATGGCATCCGTGGCCCGTACGAATAAGACGGGAGTGGCGATAGCCGACGGCTTCCAGTCCGAGAATATGCGTAAATACCCACCCATGGCGGTGAGCTGTACGCCATCCATTGACCCGAACGCTTTCTCCCGCTCAAAAATCGCCCTTATCATTGGGGATTGAATCCGGAGCAACGCCAAGCTGGCGGGCCAGTAGGTGTCCAATAGCATGACCGCAGTCGGGAAAACGCCGAGGTCCTCCAGGCGGCTCGTTACCGCATGGGCGATCCACCCACCAGAGGAGTGCCCCACGAGCACGAATGGAGCGCCGGCCGCGCACCGCTGAACAGCTTCGGTCTGCAGGTCGATGACCGCGCTGGCGGAGGCGGGAAGAGGCTCCGCTCCGGCGAATCCCGGCTCGGGGAGAACTGTTACATCTCGAAGGCCGTCGAAGGTCGCCGCGAAACGAGCATACTGGAGGGCGCTCGCGAGCGGAGTGAGCGCGGGGAAGCAGATTAAACCGGGTTGCGTGGTGCCTTGGGAGAGTTGGACTAAGCTGGGAGCCGCTTCAAGACCTGATGAGACGTCGAATGCAGGGCGAAGACGGGAGGCTGCCATCAACAGCTCTATGCCTTCGTGTAGTTTCCCCGAGTCACAAGCCTGTCGAAACAGTGGCTCGATGCCAGCTAATGCCCCCATGCCAGAGGTTGAAGTATTGGGGATTGATCCCCTGACCCCATCGCCGCTCACGCCGAGAGACTCGTTCAAGGTAGCCAGCTGTACTCGCAGATGGGCGGCCAGCCTGGCGGGGGTGGGATGGTCGAAGACCAGCGTGGCGGGCAGCCGCAGCCCGGTCGCCGCGCCCAGCCGGTTACGCAGCTCCAGTGCGGTCAACGAGTCGAACCCCAACTCGCGGAACTCCCGCCCGGCCGGTGCCGCTCCCGCCGCGTCCGGTCCGGCGTGGCCCAACACCACTCCCACCTGGGCGCACACCAGCTCAGTCAGGGCCCGCTCGCCGTCGGTTTGGGACAGCCCGGCCAGCCGCCGCGCCCACCGGCTGGATTCCGCACCGATGTCGCCGTTGGGGGTGTGGACGGGCGGCCGGGCCGAGCTGCGGACCAGCCCACCCAGAAGCGTTGGCAAGGTCCCGGCCCGTGCCTGAGCGCGCAACGCGGCGGGGTCCCAGCGGACCGGGCAGACCACCGCCCGTCTGGTGGCCAGGGCGGCGTCGAGCAGCGCCAACCCCTGCTCGGCCGACAGCGGGGCCAGACCCTGGCGGGTCATGCGCGCGAGGTCGGCCTCCCCCAGATCCCCGGTCATCCCCTCGGCCCAAGGACCCCATACCAATGAGGTAGCGGCCAACCCACGTGCTCGCCGATGTTGCGCTAACGCGTCCAGGAAGGTGTTGGCTGCCGCGTAGTTGGCCTGGCCTGGGCTGCCCAGGACGCCGGCGACCGAGGAGAACAGCACGAACATCGACAGGTCCAGGTGTTGGGTGAGCTCGTGGAGGTGCCACGCGGCGTCCACTTTGGGCGCCAACACCCGGTCGAGGTGCGCCGGCGTCAACGAGGTGATGACTCCGTCGTCGAGCACGTCCGCGGCGTGCACCACCGCGCTCAGCCGACCTTCGGCGAGCACCGAGCTGACCAACCCCGCCAAAGCGTCACGGTCGGTGACGTCACAGGCAGCTATCGTCACGTGGGCGCCCAGCTCAGCCAGCTCTGCCTGCAGTTGGTCGGCGCCGGGAGCCTGTGGCCCGTTGCGGCTGGCCAGCACCATCCGTCGGGCGTGATGCTGGGTGATCAGATGGCGGGCGACCAGCCTGCCCAGCGCGCCGGTGCCGCCGGTCACCAGCACCGGGGCCTCGGGATCGAACAGCCGACCGGCAGGCGCCGCGCTGGGGGTCATTCGGGTCAGCCGGGGCACATACACCCCGCCGCCACGCACGGCCGCCTGCGGCTCACCCGACGCCAGTACCGTCGGCAGCAACGCACAGCAACGGCCCAGATCGTCCTGGCTGTCCAGGTCGACCAAGACGAGCCGCCCGGGGTTTTCCGACTGCGCCGAGCGCACCAGCCCCCACACCGGCGCACATCCCAAGTCCGCCACGTCCTCATCGCCCACCGCCACCGCGCCACGGGTCACGACCACCAGCCGCGAAGAGCCGAGCTGCTCATCGGCAAGCCACGCCTGCAGCAGGGCCAACGCCCGACGCGTGGCCGTGCGCGCCGCCTGCGTCGCCCCACCCGCCTCAGTGCCACCAGCCCGGTCCGGTCCAGCACAGGCGGTCACTACCGCTAGAGGAGCCGGCGCATCTGCAGCGACCGCCGCGGCCAGGGACCCGAAATCGGGGTACGTGGTCACGGCTATCCCGGCGGCCAGCAACGCGACGTCCAATCCCAGCCCGTCCCCGTTGGTCTCGATGACCGCCCACTGATCCGCCATCGGTGGGGGGGCGGGCTCGACCGGCAGGTGAGCCCAGTCCATGCGCAGCAACGACTCGTGATGCCTGCCGCCCGCGGCACGAAGCCGCTCGACGGGCAGTGGCCGCAATACCAGCGACTCGACTGAGACGACCAGCCGGCCGGTGGGGTCGGTGGCCGTCAATCTGACCGCATCCGGGGCGGACGCGTCGACAGCGTCCAGGCCCAGATCCGCAGCTCCTGCTGCGGGCCCCACCGGCCGCAACCGCACACGCAACACCGAAGCCCCGCTGGCGTGTAGGCGCACGCCAGCCCACGAGAATGGCAGCCTCACTCCCGTTTCCGCGGCGGTGTCCTGTGCGGGCGGGGTCAGCCCGAGCGGGTGCAACGCGGCATCCAGCAGCGCCGGATGCAATCCGAACCGCCCCGCCTCATCCTCGACCTGTTCGGGCAGCGTGACCTCGGCGAAGATCTCGTCCCCTCGCCGCCACATCGTGCGGAGTCCTTGGAACGCAGGCCCATAACAGAGGCCCTGCTCGGCCAGCCGGTCATACAGGTCATCTCTGTCGATTGGCGCCGCCCCCGCCGGAGGCCACGGGTCTACCCCATCAACGCTCGCAGACCCCACCGTCGGGGCCAGCCTGCCGCTGGCGTGCCGCGTCCACCCGGCTGCCAACCCCGCGTCATGTCCGCTGTCGGGTCGTGTGTGCAGGCTCAGCGACCGCCGCCCGGTTGCGTCGGGTGCGCCCACCGTCACCTGCAGCTGCACCGCGCTGTCCTCGGGCAGCACCAGTGGGACCTCTATGACGAGCTCGGAGACCTGGTCGCAGCCGACCTGGTCGCCCGCGCGCATCGCCAACTCCACAAAGGTGGTGCCCGGCAGCACCACCATCCCCGCGACCTCATGGTCGGCCAGCCACGGCTGAGACCGGACCGACAGGCGACCGGTGAACAAGACGCCGTCGCCCTCGGCCAATCCCACCGCCGCGCCCAGCAGCGGATGACCCACCGACCCCACTCCGGTTGCGCCCAAGTCCTCCGTGATCACAGGGGCTTGGAGCCAGTAGCGTTGCCGTTGGAACGCATACGTTGGCAACTCCACCCGGCGCCCACCCGCCAGCAGTGTTTGCCAGTCGACCGGGCAGCCGTACACAAACAGCTCGGCAGCAGATATCAGGAGCCGCTCCAGCCCACCGTCCTCACGGCGCGACGAGCCGACCACCACTGCCTCACTACCGGTTTCCTCGGCGATCTCCTGCACCGCCGCCGTTAACACCGGGTGCGGGCTGACCTCGACGAAGAACCGGCAGTCCTGCGCCAGCAGCCCGCGCACCGCCTGCTCGAAACACACCGCTTGACGCAGGTTGCGATACCAATAGGCGGCGTCCAACTCGACGGTGTCCAATAGCCCCCCCGTCACCGTCGAACAGAACGGGACCTCCCCCGAGCGAGGAGCGATCCCCGACAGCGCATCCAACAGCCGCTCCCGGACCGCCTCGACCTGCCACGAATGCGCGGCGTAGTCCACCGGGATCCGCTTGGCGCGGACATCGTCCGCCGCCAGCTCGGCCAACAGGTCGTCCAGCGCGTCGGGGTCGCCCGAGACCACCGTCGAGGTAGGCCCATTGACGACCGCGACCGACAGCCGGTCCTGCCACCGGTCCAGATATGGGCCCAACCGTGCCGCTGGCAGTGTCACGGAGGCCATCCCACCCCGGCCGGTCAGACCCACCAGCGCCTGGCTGCGCAGCGCCACGATGCGGGCGGCGTCGGCCAGCGACAGCCCACCAGCGACACAGGCGGCGGCGATCTCGCCTTGGCTGTGGCCCACCACCACCCCCGGCGTTACACCGCAGGAGCGCCAGAACTCGGCGAGGGACACCATGACCGCGAACAGCACCGGCTGGACTACGTCCACCCGCTCCAGCGACGGCGCGTCCCCCTCGCCGCGCAGCGCGTCCACCACCGACCAGTCCGCATAAGGAGCCAGCGCCTCAGCGCACGCCTGCATCCGCTCGCGGAACACCGCCGAGGCGTCTAACAGCTCCAACCCCATCCCCACCCACTGCGAGCCTTGACCTGGGAACACCAACGCAACCTTGCCGCCGGCCCCGGCCCCGGCCACACCCTCGACCACGCCCGGCCGCGGCGTGTTCGCGGCCAGGGCGTCCAAGCCCGTCAACAGCCCCTCACGATCAGAACCCACGACCACTCCGCGATGCGGTAACGCAGCCCGAGTCGTGACCAACGAATACCCGATATCGGTCTGATGCAGCTCAGGCCGGGCCCGCACATGCTCGGCCAACCGCCCCGCCTGCCCCGCTAACGCCCCCGCAGCGCGGGCCGAGACCACCCACACCCCCACTCCGCCAGCGTCGGGGACAGACTCATTGCCATCGTCGTGGGCTGGCTGGTCGGGGGCTGGGGCTTGCTCCAGGATGGCATGCGCGTTGGTGCCGCTGATCCCGAACGAGGACACCCCCACCCGGCGAGGCTGGCCGGTTTCCGGCCACGGGATGGCCTCGGTCAACAGCGCCAACCCACTGTCCGTCCAGTCCACATGGGAAGACTGCCGCTCGACATGCAGGGTCGGGGCCAGCAGCCCATGGCGCAGCGACTGCACCATCTTGATGACCCCGCCCACACCGGCCGCGGCCTGGGCGTGGCCGATGTTGGATTTCAACGACCCGACCCACAACGGCTGCCCCTCAGCCCGGCCCTGACCGTAGACGGCGGCCAACGCCTGGGCCTCGATCGGGTCTCCCAACACGGTGCCGGTGCCATGCGCCTCGACCGCGTCCACCTGCGCCGGGTCCAGCCCGGCGACGGCCAGCGCCTGGCGGATCACCCGCTGCTGGGAGGGGCCATTCGGCGCGGTCAATCCGTTGCTCGCGCCGTCTTGGTTGACCGCGCTGCCACGCACCAGCGCCAAGACCGGATGACCGTTGCGACGCGCGTCGGACAGACGCTCGAGCAGCACCATACCCACACCCTCAGACGAGCCCGTGCCGTCCGCGTCGGCGGAGAACGCCTTGCAGCGCCCGTCCGGTGACAATGCCCGCTGCCGACAAAGTTCCACGAACGACACCGGGCTGGCCATCACGGTCACCCCGCCGGCCAACGCCAACGAGCACTCGCCGCGGCGCAGCGCTTGGCAGGCCAGGTGCAGCGTCACCAGCGAGGACGAGCAGGCCGTGTCCACGCTCACCGCGGGGCCTTCCAGCCCGAATGTGTAGGCCACCCGGCCCGAGGCCACACTGCCGGCGCTGCCGGTGCCCAGATAGCCCTCCAGCTCCTCTGGCGCTCGCTGCAGGCGTGTGGCGTAGTCGTTGTACATGATCCCGACGTACACGCCGGTGTTACTGCCCCGCAGCGATGCCGGCTCGATGCCGGCTCGCTCGAAGGCCTCCCATGAGGTCTCTAGCAGCAGACGCTGCTGGGGGTCGATCGCCAACGCCTCACGCGGGCTGATTCCAAAGAACCTGGCGTCGAACTGCGCCGGGTCATCAAGGAACCCGCCGTGGCGCACATAGCTTGCGCCCGCCTGGTCAGGGTCGGGGTCGTACAGCCGGTCGATGTCCCAGTCGCGGTCGGTGGGGAACGCGGAGATCGCATCGACGCCCGCGCACACCAGCTCCCATAACCCCTGCGGGCTGGTCACCCCTCCGGGGAACCGGCAGCCCATCCCTACCACGGCCACCGGCTCGTCGTCAGACACTCCCGTTGTCACTGCGGGAATCTGCGGCTCGGCGTGGGCACCCACCAGCTGCGCGCGCAGATTTGCGGCCAGCTTGGCCGGGGTGGGGTAGTCGAACAGCAGCGTGGCGGGCAGCCGTAGCCCGGTCGCCGCGGCCAGCCGGTTGCGTAGCTCCACCGCGGTCAACGAGTCAAATCCCAACTCGCGGAACTCTCGCCCGGCCTGAATCGCCCCCGGCCCCGTATGGCCCAACACCACCGCCGCCTCGGCCGCGACCAGCTCTGCCAGCACCCGCTCCCCGTCGACTCGGGGCAGCCCCGCGACGCGCCGCCGCACCGCCGACCCATCCGAGCCTCCCGCGTCCGCGCTGCGTCGGGC
>JBOGED010000389.1:0-23028 GCA_050743625.1 Egibacteraceae bacterium
GGTATACCGCGCGGATCCTCCACAAAGCTTCTGTTCCTGCGCATCTGCGTGAGCGAATGTGCCGTGACGGGCGCCTACGCCCCCGCAACAGCACCTCCAGCGCGGCTGCGGTACCGCTGTTGGCCACGACGTCGGGGCTTCGGCGACCGGGGAGCCAACAGCCGCTCACGGCCTGGTCAGCTTGGCGTCGCAGATTTCTGGTTGTGTGGAGGAGCCCGCCGTTGCGGGGCTGAGCTGCCGAGGCTGCCCGCGGCCGTCGCGCCGCATGAATTATCGCACCAGCCACAGCAGCACACGGCACTGAACTGGCATTTCATGCCGCTGTGTCAGGAGGTCTGGATTCTCGCTGCGGACGAGACCAGGTTGGTCGAACGTTTCTTGCCTGTGGCTGAGGATGACAACCATGCGCTTGTCATCTGAGTCCCGGAAAACTCGGTTCTATGGCCCGGGTCGGGAGTTGAATTCACGTGGGAGCGCGTAAAACCCGCGTAGCGCGCGAGCGTCGAGATAGGATGCACGACCGCTCATTCTCCGCTGTCTGCTTGTGTTGCAATTGCGCACCGATGGGAACGGGGCCGAAGGGAGTACGCGGCGCGGCGCAGGGCGTGCGGGTCCCGGTAAGGTCTTGCGCATGAAGGTCGTGATCCAGCGTGTGACCCGGGCTGCCGTCCGGGTGGACGGCGAGGTGGTGGGTGAGATCGGGGTCGGGCTCGTCGCGCTGGTTGGTGTTGGGCTTCGCTCCACCGAGCGGGACGCCCTGTGGTTGGCGTCGAAGACGTGCGCGTTGCGGATCTTCGCCGATGATGACGGGTTGATGAACCGTTCGGTCGCCGAGGTCGGCGGGCGCATCCTCGCGATCAGCCAGTTCACGCTGTACGCCGACGCCCGGAAGGGCCGCCGCCCGTCGTTCGTGGAGGCGGCGCCACCCGAGCGCGGCGAGGCGCTCTACCAGTTCTACGTGAAAGCCCTCACCGTTCCAGTCGCCACCGGGGTGTTCGGCGCGCACATGCAGATCGACCTCGTAGCCGACGGCCCGGTGACGATCGCCCTCCGCCACGAGGTGTCGCGTTGACGAGAACCGTGATCTGTCAGCGTTTCGTGGCGGCGAATCTCGCGACGAGACCTCCGGCGCTGGGCCTCGTGCGCACGTCGGTCAGCGCAAGGCGATCAAGCTCGGTTCGCAACTGCGCAGGTCGGAGGAACCTTGTGTCGTGGGCATCGCCGAAGTGCATCAAGCGGAAGAGGGCGGTGTCCATCAAGTCGTAGCCGAGCACACGACCGCCTGGGCGAAGGACCCGCACGGCTTCAGAGAGGGCCTTCTCCCATGCGACGACGTGGTGGAGCATCGCGGCCGACAGCACGAGATCGAACCGGCCGTCGGCGAAGGGCAGATCGGCGGCGTCCGCCCTCTCAACGCTGGCGCGGTCCTTGAAGGGCGCCACGGTCTCCCGAGCCGTATCGACCATGTCAGCGTCATAGTCGGTGGCGACCATCCGGAGTCGGGGGAACATCGCGAGCAGCTGAGCCGTCATGGCTCCGCTGCCGGCGCCGATCTCGAGGCCCTCTCCGGCGGGCTGCTCGCCCTGCAACACCCACGGAACGACGATCCGCCGAACCACCAGCCGATAGGGGCCGCTCGTGGCCAACGCCTTCGCCATGGCAGGCATCTCTGGCATGGCCATCAGTCTGACACGCCACCGCGTACCTGGCGGTCTTTCGCTGCCGAAGAACGCTAGCCAGACCAGGACTGGGTGATGGGGAGGCGGCGGTCCTTGCCGAAGGCGCGGTCGGTGATCTTGACGCCGGGTGGGGATTGGCGGCGCTTGTACTCGGCGCGGTCGATCTTGCCGACGACGTCGCGCACGAGGTCCTCGTCGATGCCGAGGGCGGCGATCTCGGCGATCGAGTGTTCGTGTTCGACGTAGGCCTCGACGATCGGGTCGAGGATCTCGTAGGGCGGGAGCGAGTCGGTGTCGAGCTGTCCGGGCCGGAGCTCCGCGGAGGGGGGTTTGTCGAGGATCTCCGCGGGCACGGCTTCGCCGAGGGTGTTGCGGTACCGGCAGAGCTGGTAGACGAGCGTCTTCGGGACGTCCTTGATCACGGCGAACCCGCCGGCCATGTCACCGTAGAGCGTCGCGTACCCGACGGCGAACTCGCTCTTGTTCCCCGTGGCAAGGACGATGTCGCCGAACTTGTTGGACAGCGCCATGATGAGCATCCCCCTGGCGCGCGACTGGATGTTCTCTTCGGCGACCCCGGGCTCGGTCCCGGCGAACGCCTCGTTCAGTACCTCGTCGAAGGCGTCCATCACACCGCCGATCGGCAACGTGCGGGAGCGGATCCCCAGGTTCGCCACCAGCTTGCGTGCGTCCGTCACCGACCCGGGCGACGAGTGTGGCGACGGCATCAGTACGCCAGTGACCGAGTCGGGGCCGAGCGCGTCGGCCGCCACGGCAGCGACGAGCGCGGAGTCGATGCCACCGGACAGCCCGATCAACGCCCCTCTGAACCCGTTCTTCCGCACGTAGTCGCGCGTGCCCAGCACGAGCGCGGCGTAGACCTCGGCGACCGGGTCCAACCGCTCTTGAGGTCCGCCCAGGAGCGGCTCGGTGTCCCGACCCACCGGCAGGTCGATGACGAGCAGGTCGGAGGCGAACTGTACGGCGCGCGCGATGACCGCCCCGTCGGGGGCCACGACGAACGAGTCCCCGTCGAACACGACCTCGTCCTGACCTCCGACGATGTGCGCGTAGACGACCCACACACCTGAGGTCCGAGCGTGCCATGCGGCCCAGCGCTCCCGCGCGGCACGCTTGTCTCGGGAGTACGGGCTCGCGTTGAGGTTGAGCACGACCTCGGCGCCGGCACGAGCCGCGTCGTCGACCGGCCCCCCCTCGCCCCAGAGATCCTCACAGATCGTGACGCCGACCCGCGTGCCCGCCGCCTCCACGACGACGGGAGGGCCGGTCCCCGCCATGAAGTACCGGGCCTCGTCGAACACCCCATAGTTCGGGAGCCGCCGCTTGCGGTAGACGGCCGCCACCTGCCCGTCCCGCAGGACAGCGGCCGAGTTGGCGAGCGGCGGGTGTTGCACCGCCTCGCTGGTCACCGGACGCCATGTCTCGGGTGCCACCTGGCCGAGGTCCTCGACGAACCCGACAACGAGCGCGGCGGGCCCCGTCGCGGCCGCCAGCGACCGCAACGCCTCGCCCGTCGCCCGCACGAACTCCCGCTTGAGCACGAGATCCTCGGGCGGGTACCCGGTCAGCCCCAGCTCCCCGGCACAGACCAGGTCGGCTCCCTTCGAGACCGCGTCCTGGTAGGCCTGGAGAAGCTTCGCAGCGTTGCCATCGAGATCTCCGACGGCGGGATTCAGCTGAGCGATCGCGAGCCGCATCCCCCGCACCCTACCAACATCGCGGCACAGGACTCCCTCAACCCGGCCTGCAGGAATCCCTCGGTTTCCCTACCTCGCGCGGATCAGGCGCTGAAGCCGAACGAGGCCACGAACGTGAAGTTGGCCGACTTGTTCAGCAGCCTGGTGACCACGAAGTCGTCGTACAAGCCTGGCGGTACCTCGGTGTCCACGCGGACCCGGACGCTGACGAACGCGGGGGAGGCGATGCCGGCGAGGTTGACGGCGATCTCCTTGCGGTTGTTGTCCGCGCTGGTCAGCCTCTCCTTGGTGAGCACGGTCTCGGTCGCGTGTGTCGGATTGCTGGGATCTGATTGGTAGGCCGTCACCCTGATCAAATGGCCCGGATACCCGGCAAAGGTCTGTACGTCCTGGGTGCGCAAAACGAGCGTGGTCGTGTCCGGGCCGGCGGGATCGGTCTTCCGCAATGTCAGTGGGAACTCCAGGGCGAGCCCGGAGTATGCAGCGTCACCGTACACTCCGGGCTCGTCTCCCACGTGAATTCGACCTTCCCACACGAGTTCTGGCTGCGCGCTGAGCATGGACTTCCTTTTAATATTAATAATAGTTGGGTACCCGAGCTGGTGAGGTCTGCGCCATCCCTCTGAATTGCATTAGTCGATTATAAGCCCCGATCCTGCCTGGATTTCGGCAACCCGGATGCACAATGCCCGTGTTCATGGACGTGGGCGGCGAATCCCCGCTCAAGCTGACGGATCAGCGTGTTGGTTCACGGGTTGCGTTCCCGGTATGGCACGACAACGGACTCCCCGCCATCGCGGATGATGCGCACGCGGGCCCCGTAGTAGCGGGTTATGTTGTACTCCGTCAGCACGTCGGCGGCCTTGCCATGGGCAACCATCCGGCCGTGGTCGAGCAGCAGTAGCCGGTCTGCGTACTGCCCGGCCAGGGTCAGGTCATGCATGGTCGACACCACTGTGAGTGCATGCTGGGCGCGCAACTGATCGACCAGCTCTAGCACCTGCTGCTGATGGCCGACATCCAGCGCGGTGGTTGGCTCGTCGAGCAGCATGATCGGTGTGTCCTGCGCGAGGGCGCGAGCGAGCAGGACCCGCTGCCGCTCACCGCCAGACAGCGTCGAAACCACCCGCTGCGACATATCCAGTAGGTCCAGGTGACCCAGGGCGTCATGCACGGCGGCGAGGTCGCGGCGACCCTCGACTCCAAACAGCGGGATATGCGGGGTTCGACCAAGCAGGGTGTATTCGGCCACCGTTACGCTGGCGGGGATCACCGGCGTCTGGGGAACCAGCGCGATGAGCCGCGCCCATTCGCGACGGCGCAGCGCCACCGCAGAGCGACCCTGCACCAGGAGCTCCCCACCACCGTGAACCAGGCCCGCGAGGTAGCGCAGTAGCGTGGATTTCCCCGCACCATTGGGACCGACAACGGTGAGCCATTCACCACGGCCGACGGTGAACTCGATCCCGTCGAGCACCCGCCGACCCCCGAGCTCGACCGTGACACCGCAGGCTTCAATCAAGGCAACGTCTTGCCGGCGGTACGCAGCACCAGCACGAAGAACGGCGCGCCGAAGAAGGCGGTGACTACCCCGATGGGCAGCTCGGCTGGTGCCGAGACCATCTTGGCCGCGAGGTCGGCCAGTGTCAGGAATGCGCCGCCGAACAGCAGCGACAGCGGCAAGATCACCCGATGGCTGCCCCCGGCTAGCAGGCGCACGGTGTGTGGCACGATGATCCCGACGAAGCCGATCAGGCCGGACACCGACACCGCGGCCGCGGTGCCCAGAGAAGCCGCCGCCGCCACGACGAACCGGACTCGGCGGGCGTGCACCCCGAGCGTGGCGGCCTCGTCATCACCCACCGCGAGGATGTCGAGTATCCGCCGGTGGAGCAGCAGTACCGCCATGGCGGCCACCGCGTACGGCAGGACAATCACCACCTCGCGCCACCCGGCGGTGGACAGCCGGCCCAGGATCCACGAGTAGACCTGCCGGAGGTTGTCCTGCTGACGTTGCAGCAGGTAGGTCTGCACGGCGGTGAGAAAGCTGGCCACTGCCACCCCGGCGAGCACCAACGAGGTGGTCGACATTCGATGACCACCGGCGGCGCCCAGCGCGTAGGTCAGGGTGACCGCGGCCAGCGCGCCTGTGAACGCGGCCACCGGCATGGCCAGCGAAGTCGACGCGCCCCCGGCGACGATGACGAGCGTGACGCCAAGGCCCGCGCCAGCTGCCGCACCGAGGAAGTACGGGTCGGCCAGAGGGTTGCGAAACACCCCCTGGTATCCAGCGCCAGCCATCGCCAAGGAGGCCCCGACAAGCAGTGCGAGCACGGTACGTGGCAGCCGGAGCTGCCACAGGATGGCCCGCTCGGTGTCGGTGAGTCCGTTGTCGAACCACAGCAACTCCCGTAGCACTTGCAGCGGATCGAGCCGGACCGGACCCACGGCCAGGCTGAGCAGCACTGCACCCACGACCGCGGCGACGCCGCCGAGTAACCACCACACGCCGAGCGAGGACGGCACGGGTAGGTCGAGACGGCTGTTACGCCCGGGAGCAGGGCGATGCCTGTGCCGGCCCAAGCTCAGCGCACCGACTCAGCGGCGGTAGCATTCATGACAACGCGCAGGAAGTCGACGACCCGCGGGCCCCACCGGCTGGAGAGGTCCTCGCTGAGCACGACGACTTGGTTGTTCCGGACGGCCGTGAGGCCGCCGAAGCCGGGCCGCTGCGCCAGCGTCTCAAGGGACTGGCCGCAGCACTCGGAGTCGGCAAGGAAGATGAAGTCGGGGTCGGCCTGCACCACGAACTCAGCGGAGAGTTGGAGATAGCCATCCGAATCGTCGCCAATGTCAGCCTCATCGGCGATGTTGTGCAGCCCAGCCAGCTGGTAAATCTGCCCGATAAACGTCCGCGACGTGGCGGTGTACAGGGTGTCGTCCAGCTCGTGGAAGAACGTCACCGGCACCGGGTGGTCCGGCGCACTAGCCGTCAGCTGCTCGATGTCCGTGCGCATCCTGGTCACCAGCGCCGTCGCCTGATCCTGGTGCCCAGTAGCCACGCCGAGCTCGGCGATCTGGGCGTAGCTGTCGTCGAGCTTGCTGGCGGCTTCGAGCAACAGCACCTCGACGTCGAGAGCCTCCAAGCCGGCTTGCACGTCACCAAGGTCGTTGGTGATAACCACCAGGTCGGGACCGTAGGCGGCGATCGCCTCGACGTTAGGCTCGAACCCCGACAGGTCGTTCGGCAGCGTCTCGACCTGCTGCGGGTAGTCCGAGTTGAGGTCAACCGCCACCACCTGCTCGCCCGCGCCGATAGCGAACAACATCTCGGTGGTCGTTGGCGACAGCGAGACGATGCGGGCGGGTGCGTCTGGGGGCAGTGCGGTGCCGCTTGGTTGAGTCGGCGCGGCGTCGCCGCATGCGGCCACCAGCAGAGTGAGCGCACAGACCACAGCGGCTAGAGATCTCGCCACGTGGTCACCTCCGGTCAGCCGAGGTTGCGGTCGCTCGACGATAGGAGGTGGCTGCCGTGCGTGCCATGCATTTCTTTGAGAGCTGGTTCGTCACGTGAGTGGCGGACGACCTTACTCGTCCCTCGTCGGTCATTGCGGTTACGGACAGCGCCCGGGTTCACAACGATCGTCGCTGCGCCCTGACGCAGACATCACAATGCGTGGCCACCCCAGCGTAGCCGCCAATGTGCCGCCGCCTCACGACCGAGCGCACTGATGGGGCGCACGGCGACGCTTGCGCAGAAACTCGCGAGGTGCGTCAGGTCCGCGGCGTCCGAGGTGAGCACAACGTCACCCCGGCTGGCCGCCGACACCACGACGACCGCACCGACCGGGTCATCGGTCCCGGCGACCCCGCATAGCACGCCTGCTCTACGGGCTGCCCCGTCGTCCAGCACCTCGACCCGGCAATGGCGGAGCACCTGCCCCAGCCGGGCCTGACGAGCGCCGCGCCACACCTCTACGAGGACTGGGGAGGGGACAACGGGGACGACTTTGTCCGCAATAGCCACCTTGAGGGCCGTCCACACCCGGCGATCCCCGCGCTCGACCGCGACGAGCGCGCCGGTGTCGAGCGTCAGCCCAACCGTCACGACCGCGCGCCCGGTATCGGCCCCTCGATCGCCGCGCGCCCGGTCTTCATCTCCGCCTCGGTGAAGACCCCGTGCTCTGCCTCGTACGCGGCGACCGCGCGACGCAGACCCCTCAACCGCAAGCGGTCACGCGCCGCCAGCAGCGCGTCTTCCATCGATGCGGAGAATTTTCTGCTGACCTTCAGAGGGTCCATCCCGAGCTGGACGCCCGCGACCGACAAGGTGCCGCGGATCGGACGTCCTCGAGGTCGACCCACTGCTCGGCGAACAGCATCGAGACGAAGAGCTTGCGCCCGGCGGCGCCGGCCTCCAAGCGCTGCTTGACCCGGTTCAGCTCGGTCGTCTTGCCGACGCCCCGGTGGCCGGCAGAACGGGCTTCGGTCGAAGGTGATCGCGTTGACCAGCCGCTGTTTTACGTCGTCGGCCAGGTCGAGTGTGTTCTGCCAGTCGACGTACAGGTCGTCCTCTGCCGCGCCCAGCGGGCGCATCGGGTCGAACTGCCTGAACAGCGTGGGACGCGGGTCCATCTCCCCGATCGTACTGGCCAAGTCCATCATCCCACCCTGCAGCACATAATGCGCAGCGGCGACGGAACTAGGCCGGGATGAGCTCGACGTGGCGGCCGGATGCTTGAGCGAGGGCCTCGAGGTCGCCTGGGTCTGAGGTGATGACGACGTCGTTGTCCTCCGCGAGCAACACCAGCGCGGCGTCGATGACGTCGTTGCCACCGGTAGCCGCGAGCAGTTCTCCCGCTGCTCGGCCCAACGCCTGGTCCAGACCCCAGACCTCGACTCCGGTCAGCGCCTTGGCCAGCAGCGCCTGCCGTGGTCCTTGCCCGCGCCATGCCTGTCCCACGATCCCGCCATGGGTCAGTGGAACGCTGCCGGCAAGTTGGGCTGACTTCAGACGCCGCCACATTGCGCGCTCGTTTCGCTCCAGGGCGATCAGTGCCCCGCTGTCCAACACGATCCTCACGCCGCGCCCCGACCGCGGACGACGATCGCCTGTTCCCGGTCTATCCGCTCTTGGGCGGCGAGCTCTCCGGGAGTGATCGTTCCATGCTCCGCCTCGTATGCGGCGACTACCTCGGCCAAGGCTCGCAGCCGGCCGTCCGACGATGCCCGCTCCGCGAGCGCCTGGTTGACCCAAGCGCTGAGGAACTCGGCTCGGCCTTCGGCGACGGCCTCGTTTCCCGCCGCGACAAGCTCGGGGTCGACGGTGACGGTGAGACGCTCCTTACGTTTGGTCATACAACGATGGTAGTGGGAGCCGCTAGGCGGGGGTGAGGGTGGTGCGCATCAGGAAGACGGCGTAAGGGTCGTAGCGGGACATCGTGAAGTACAGGTCGGGGCCGTCGAGGGTACCGGGCACGATGTAGGGGGCGTAGAGGGTCGGGTAGACCTCGGCGGTCGCGACGACCTCCGGAGCCGACCATGGTCCGGTCAGCTGAGGCGAGCCGCGGAGGACGATCGCGCGGAGGCTCTCGTCGAGGTAGAGCATCAGCCAGCGCCGCGCGAACGGGCTCCACTGCACGGACAGCTCGCCGACCGGGGCAGGAACGAGCGTCGTGGCGCGGGAGGGATTCCGGCTCCAGCCGACGCCGTCCCAGTAGCGGTACGCCCCGATGTCGAGGATCGCCGTAAGGGAGACGCGCGCGAGGTGCACGCCGCCGAACCGCCCCGCGGCAAGCCCGAAGAGGTAGTGCTGCCCACCGTGCTCCGTGATCGCGACCTGCGCGAAGTTGCTCGTGCCGGGCCAGCGTGCGTCAGCGTTGGAGTGCCACGAGCGGCCTTGATCGTCCGAGTACGCGAGACCGGAGTGGTTCACCTCCCACCGGCCCGGAGCTCCCCAGCTACGTACGGACATGTAGTGGAGCACCATCCGGCCACCGGCGGACGTGCCACACGTGGGGATGACGGTTATCTCGCTCCCGTTGACCTTGCGGGATCCGAGCAGCTCACGGGCTTGACCCGACTCGTCGGTCATCATCTCGGCGAACACGAGGCCGGACGCGGGATCAGGATTCGCGATCCGGGCCATGGTGTTGCTTCGCCACGTCGAGCCGGCTTCGCCGAACGTGTCCCCGAACACCATATAGAGGTCACCCTGGTGCTCGAAGAGATGCCCCAGGTCCGTGCCGTACACGTTCCACCGGTAATCGGTCGCGTTGCGCGATCCCGCCCCGGCGACCATTGCGACCTGGACCGCCAGTGTCGGGTGCAGGGTCGGTCCCACAAGATCCTCCTCGAACGCCTGATGCGCCACGTCACTCCTGCGGACGCGAGCTTGCGCCTCGGCTTGCTGGTCCTCCGGCTGCGGCGGCGGTTTGCCGGGACCGGGACCGGGCCTCGGGATGGGGACCATGACGAGGGTAAGCGCAGCGCACAGGAGTCGCAGCACAACCGGCGACGTGCGCGCATGAGGCAAAGCCCGTCCGATCTGCACCGACCATGGTGTCTACCCGAGAGTAACAACAGCGCCGGGGGTACGACTTCGGTAGGGCGCCTACGAGATCAACGTAGGTTCGAGTACCCTGAGATCGCATGTAATTATGTAAGCCAAGGGCAGGAAGCTGGGAAGAGGCGAAAAGATGAGCGAGCGCGATGTACCCACCCTTTACCAGTGGGCGGGCGGGATGCCAGCCCTCGAGCGGCTCACCGAGGTGTTCTACCGTCGCGTGAGGTCCGATCCCGTGGTCGGGCCGCTGTTCGCCAAGATGTCGGAGGACCATCCCCAACATGTCGCCACGTGGCTCGCCGAGGTCTTTGGAGGGCCCGCCGGCTACACCGACCATCACGGCGGGTACCCCCACATGCTGTCCAAGCATCTGGGGCTCGGGATCGCCGAGGAGCAGCGGGCGAGATGGGCGCAGCTCATTGCCGAGTCGGCGGACGATGCGGGGCTCCCAAGCGATCCCGAGTTCCGATCGGCGTTCGTGGCCTACATCGAGTGGGGTACGCGGCTTGCCCTCGCCAACTCCCAGCCGGGCGCCGCTGTAGTACCGGTCGCACCCGTCCCGCGCTGGGGATGGGGGGAAGCGCCGCCGTATCAGGGTTGACCCCCCGACGGGCGGTTTAGTCAGGGCTCGCGCGGATATGTGTCTCGCCGTTCGCGCGAGGGCCGGACGTAAAGTGACGGGTCACACTGCAGCTTTCCTCCGCATACGAAGGAAAACTGCAGGTTAACCGCGCGCTTGCGGAACGAGACCGCAGCTTTCCTCCGCATAAGGAGGAAAGCTGTGCCTTCCCGGCACGCGGTCAGGACTGGCCTATCCGCGCGGCCACTTAGACGGTCATGATGGTGGGGCACCGCGCCGGTACGGCGGAGATTTCGCGCCGCGGCTACCTCCACCACCGCGAGCACGCGCCGGTGCTTATGGTGCGCTGATCCGTGAGCGCCTGGACGGCCTCGTGGTCCAGGGCAACTGTGCGTGCCTGCCTCATGCCACGGCGGCGGCGAGGCCGGCGGCGTAGAGCAGCACGTCGTCGGGGCCCGCGCCGTCCTTCACAAGGCCTACCTCGTCAGCGGCGCGCCGTACCAGGTCCGGGCGAGCGGCCAGCGGGTTGCCGTCGATCTCCGCCGCGGCAAGCGCGATCTCGGCAAGGTCAGGGCGGGCGCCGGGATGACGCTGATAGTGCGCATCGAGTAAGGCCCGCTGCGCGAACGCCTCCAAGGCATCGCGCAGCCCACGCACAGTCAGCTCCGTGGTCGACCCGGCAAGACCCAGCCCGGCGGCGAGGACCGCGGCGTCACGCAGGTTGCCCGGAAGGCGCACCGAGGTGCCAACGGTTTCCACGGCGGAACTGTCAAGGAGATCGAGCAGCTGCTCCAAGCGTGAATCTATACGCCCGACTGTACCGCGACGTGTACCACCCACAAAGGTCGTGCTATGCGCAGCAGGGCGCCGCTGTAGTACCGGTCGCACCCGTCCCGCGCTGGGGATGGGGAGAAGCGCCGCCGTTTCAGCCCTCCAGGTGAAAAGGTTGCGGTAACGGCAGGTTCAAAGGTGGGGCATGCTAGGGGGAGTGAAGATCTCGACGACCTCCCTGTGTGAGTAGGCTCTATGGACAGGCAGCAGGAGTACGTGCTCCGGACGGTCGAGGAGCGAGACATCAGGTTTGTGCGCCTCTGGTTCACGGATGTGCTCGGGATGCTGAAGTCGGTCGCGGTCACGTCCTCCGAGCTGGAAGGCGCGTTCGCGGAGGGCATCGGCTTCGACGGGTCCGCGGTGGACGGGTTCGCCCGCATCCAAGAGGCGGACATGCTCGCCATACCCGATGCCTCGACGTTCCAGGTATTGCCGTGGAAGGCCGAGGCGCCAGGCGTGGCCCGGATGTTCTGCGACATCCACACCCCGGAGGGAGAGCCGTTCGCCGCGGACCCACGGCACGTCCTTCGCCGCAATCTTGCGAAGGCGGCAGAGATGGGGTTCACCTACTACGTCCATCCGGAGATCGAGTTCTTCCTGTTCAAGGGGCCGAACGATCCCACCCCCCTGGATCAGGGTGGCTACTTCGACCTAGTCCCACTCGACATCCAGTCCGACTTTCGCCGCCACGCGATCCAACTGCTGGAGGCGATGGGCATCTCCGTGGAGTACTCGCATCACGAGGTCGCGCCCAGCCAGCATGAGATCGACCTGCGCTACGCCGACGCGATGGCGATGGCCGACAACGTCATGACGTACCGGCTGATCGTCAAGGAGGTCGCGCTCGCCCGCGGCATCTACGCGACGTTCATGCCGAAGCCGCTCGTGAACCACTGGGGAAGCGCGATGCACACCCATGTGTCGCTGTTCGACGGCGACACGAACGCCTTTCACGACGCGTCCGATCCGTACCGCCTCTCGGAGACGGCGAAGCAGTTCCTCGCGGGGCTGCTGGTCCATGCCCGAGAGATCTGCGCGGTCTGTTGCCAGTGGGTGAACTCCTACAAGCGGCTCATCCCCGGGTTCGAGGCTCCCGTCTTCATCTCGTGGGGCCGCAACAACCGCTCCTCGTTGGTGCGCGTCCCGCTGTACAAACCCCGTAAGCCCTCCTCGGCCCGGATCGAGTTCCGTGCCCCCGACCCCGCGTGCAATCCCTACCTCGCGTTCGCGCTCATCCTCGCCGCCGGGTTGCGTGGTATCGAGAAGGGTTACGAGCTGCCGCCCGAGACGTCCGACAACATCTACGAGATGACCGCGGCCGAGCGTCGGGCCGCGGGGATCGGCCACCTTCCCCGCAACCTGCACGACGCGCTGCGCGATATGGAGGAGTCAGAGCTGGTCGCCGAGGCGTTGGGCGAGCATGTATTCGAGTTCTTCTTGCGGAACAAGTTCGTGGAGTTCGAGGACTACCGCTCGCAGGTCACCCCGTTCGAGCTCGAGAGGTACCTGCCCATGCTGTGATAAGCCGGCGAGGGCAAGCGGGCGGGCGTGGATGGCGACGGTGAGGGTGGCGTGGAGCAAGAACACAAGGAGCGGGGACCGGATCGGCGGACGGGGGAGGCGGTGCTTGCTCGGCTTGGCCTGAGCGCGAGCCGTGCCGTTGGCCCCCTGCGGAGCCTCGGTGTGTGGGTCGACGATGGCCCGACGCAGGGCTGCTGGCCAGTCGTCGAGGCCATTGCCGCCGCGGCCAACGCGGACACGGCGCTCCAGGCCCTGACAAGGCTGGCCGAGCGCCGCCCCCACGCATGGGCGCGCTTGATGAAGAACTACCCACTGTTGCGGAAGGCGGCGATCGTGGCAGGGGTCAGTGAGGCCCTAGGCGACCTGTACAGCCAAGACACTGAGGCATTGGCGGTGCTGGAAGGCGATCTAGAGAGCCAGGACGCCACTACCGTCCGTCACCATGGGGTAGAGGCCCTGAGCGAGAGCCCGCAGGAGTCCGCTCTTGTCTTAGCGGGCGTCCAACGACGGGGCCTCCTTCGCATCGCCGCCCGCGACCTTCTCGGGTGGATCGACACGCCGGCCGCGTCGCGTGAGCTGTCCGCGCTGGCTGACGGCGTCTTGGCCGCGGCGCTCGATCACGCCACCCACGCCGCCCGAGATGCCGGCCAAGACGCTCGCATGGCGGTGATCGGGATGGGCAAGCTCGGGGGGAGCGAGCTGAACTACGTCTCCGACGTCGACGTGCTGTTCGTGCACGATGGGAAGCTTGAGGTGGCGACGGCGGCGGCGAGAAGGTTTCTCGGCCTGCTCGGCTCGCCGACTCCCCGGGGGCGGGTGTACGAGATCGACGCGAGCCTGCGGCCAGAGGGCCGTGATGGACCGCTGTCCCGGACCTTGGACGCCTACGCGGCGTACTACGATCGCTGGGCGAAGACCTGGGAGTTCCAGGCGCTCCTCAAGGCGCGCCCGGTGGCCGGTGACCCAGAGCTGGGGCGAGCCTTCATAGCGATGGTCGCACCGCACGTCTGGCCTGACCGCCTCGACGTAGAGGCGGTCGCCGAGATCCAGCGGATGAAAGGGGTCGTCGAGAGCTCTGCGCAGGTCCGCCGTGACGGGCCCCGCCAGCTGAAGCTCGCCCCGGGCGGCTTGAGAGACATCGAGTTCGCGGTCCAGCTGCTGCAGCTGGTCCACGGCCGGCACGATCACGAGCTGCGAAGCCCCAACACCCTGGAGGCGCTGGACGCGCTCGCCCGAGGCGGGTACGTCGACGACGGAGACGCCGCGCTGTTCAGCGACACCTACCAGTTCCTCCGAACCGTCGAGCACCGCCTGCAGCTCCGGCGGTTGCGGCGCACCCACACGATCCCGCGGGGCGACGCCGAGCGGTACCGGTTGGCTCGCGCGACCGGCTTCCGTGACATCAGCGCGGCCAGCGCGCTCGTCCAGTTCGATCGCCAGTACGGGCGGACGCAGAGCGCGGCGCGCCGCCTGCATGAGAAGCTGTTCTACCGGCCGCTGCTCTCCCGGTTCGCCGACCTCGGCTCTGACCAGATCGCTTTGGCCGGTGAGCCCGCTCGCGAGCGCCTCGCCGCACTGGGGTTCTCGAACGCGGCGGGCGCGCTCGCGCATATCGAGGCCTTGGCCGGCGGCGTCGGGCGGTCGGCGCAGCTGTTCGGGACCTTACTGCCCGCCATCCTGCCCGTCTTCGCCGAGCAGCCCGATCCCGATGGCGGCCTCGCGAGCCTACGATCGCTGGCTGAGCGGCTCGGCGACTCGCCCTTCTTCCTGCGCACGTTGAGGGACAACCCACCGGTCGGGGAGCTGCTCGCGCGGGTCCTGGGACGGAGCCGGCTGGTGGGGGAGTGGCTGGAGCGCCAGCCCGAGGTCATCGGCGCGATGGCCGATCTGGCGGGGTTGCAGCGGACCTTGGAGCCGGAGGATTACCGCCGCTTAGCGGGCGGGATCGTGCGGCGGCGGTCCTCCCCGGCGGGTGCCGCGGACGCCCTGCGCCGCCTGCGCCGGCGGGAGATGGCGCGCACCGCGGTGCGAGACCTCGGTGGGCAGGCTGGCATCACCGACGTGATGCGGGAGCTGACCGGGCTCGCCGAGGCATGCCTAGAGGCTGGCGTGGCGCTCGCGCCGGAGCAGGGCGTTCGTCTCGCCATCATCGGGATGGGAAGGCTGGGCAGCGGTGAGCTCTCGTACTCGAGCGATCTCGACGTGCTCATGGTGTTCGCGCCCGCTGAGGGTCGGGACGAGGCCCTTCTGGCCTCGGAGCGGTTGCTGCGCCTGCTGTCGGACGTGACGCCTGAGGGACAGGCCTTCCGCGTCGACCCGAACCTGCGCCCGGAGGGTCGCACCGGGACCTTGGCGCGTACGCTCGACTCGTACCTGTCGTACTACCGCCGCTGGGGAAAGGATTGGGAGCTGCAAGCGTTGACCCAGGCCCGGCCGGTCGCCGGTGATCTGGAGCTGGGATCCGCGTTCGTCGAGGCCGTCACCTCGCTGGTGTACCCGCCGAGCGTCCCCGCCGAGCGGCTGCAGGCGGTCCGGATGATGAAGGCGAGGGTCGAGCGCGAGCGCGCCGGCCGCGACACCGAGCGGCTAGGCCGTCAACGGCTCCGCTCGCCAAGGAACGAGTCCCAGCGGGCTACGGGGCCCGCACGCCCTCCCAGTGCCCGCGCGGATCTCAAGCTGGGCCCTGGCGGGCTCAGCGACGTCGAGTGGACCGTCCAGCTGCTCCAGATCGCCCACGGCGGCGAGATCGAGGCGCTCCGCGGCCCCGGCACGCTGGCCGCCCTGGACGCGTGCGAAGCGGCGGGCCTGCTCACGGCCGCGGACGCGCGCTGGCTGCGCGACGGTTGGCTTCTGTTGAGCCGGGTCCGCAACGCGCTCTACCTCGCGGGCCAGCGCGAGAGCGACCGCCTCCCTGGCGGCCGTGAGGACCGCGAGCATCTCGCCCGCCTCCTCGACTACCCCAGCGTCCAAGCCTTCGCCGAAGACCTCGACCGCGCCATGCGCCGCATCCGCAAGGTCCACGAGCGCGCCTTCTACCGCCAGTAGACAGTTCCCGTGCCGGTCAGGTGGTGAGTTGCTTGCGGAGCTCGGTCTTGAGGATCTTGCCGGTCTTGTTGCGGGGGATCTCGCCGACGATGCGGACGCGGCGGGGGACGGCGTAGTCGGACATGTGCTCGCCGACCCAGCGCCGCACGTCTCGGACGGTCAGCTCGTGACCGTCGGCGGGGACGACGAAGCAGGCGACGGCCTCGAAGGCGAGGGGATCGGGGATCCCCACGACCGCGGCGTCGGCGATCCCGGGATGCTCCATGAGCAGCTGCTCGACCTCGACCGAGAAGATCTTGTACCCGCCGCGCGTGATCATGTCCTTCTTGCGGTCCAAGATCCACACGTAGCCTTGCGCGTCCATGCGGGCGACGTCGCCGGTGCGGAACCAGCCGTCGACGATCGCCTCCGCGGTCGCCACTGGGTCGTCGAGGTAGCCGGTCGTCACCAGGGACCCACGGAGCAGCAGCTCGCCCGGTTGCCCGGGGGATAGCTCCTCGCCATCGTCGCCGACGACCCGCGCTTCCATGCACGGCAGCGGGCGCCCGACCGAGCCAGGCTTCGCGTCCATCTCCTCGGGAAGGAGCATCGTGGCGGGTGAGTGCGTCTCGGACAGCCCGTAGACGTCGTGGAGTCGCGCGCGGGGCAACCGTTCCCGCAGCGCCGGCAGCGCCGATCGTGGGAACGGCGAGCCGCCGAAGGCGAGGAGCCGCAGGTGATCGAGGGCCGGCGAGCGAAAGGTCGGCTCGCGGAGCATCAGGACCCAGAAGCTGGGGACGGAGTACGCCCAGGTGATCCGCTCGTCCCGCAAGAGGCGGGAGAACTGGACCGGCGACGCTTCAGGAACGAGCACGCTCGTGCCGCCGACGAGCATCATCGGCAGCACATGTGCGTGGAGCGCGCTGACGTAGGACAGTTGAAAGAGCACCGCGGTGCGGTCGTCGGGTACCAGCCCGAGCACGTGCGCATACGTCGTGCCGCTGTGAACGGAGGCGCGGTGGACGATCTGGCTGCCCTTCGGCCGTCCCGTCGTGCCGGAGGTGTAGACGATCTGGAACGTGCTGGCCTCGTCCGGCGGTGACTCGATGCCCTTCCAGGGCCGGCGCGTGCCGTTCAGCACGTCGCCGACCGGGCGTACCTGGCTGGGCTCGAGGCCCACTTGGGCGCTGGCGGCGCGGAGCCCCTCCAGGTAGGGAGCCTGACCCAGAGCGAGCACGGCTCTCGAGTGCTCGAGCATGTACGCCCACTGCGTGGGGCGTAGCCGGACGTTCAGCCCCGCCAGGATGAACCCACCCCTCGCGCAGGCGAACAACGCGACGGCGAGGTCGAGGCAGTTGTGCATCGCCACCGCCACCCGGTCGCCCTGGCGGACGCCCGCCTCGCCGAACCGCTCGACCGCGCCCTCGACCAGCTCGGCGAACTCGCCATAGGTGACGCGTTCACCGCCGTCCACGAACGCCTCGCGCTCACCAAAGCGCCGTACCGCCTGGTCGAGCACGTCCACCACGGTCGGCAACCGCTCCGGGTAGCTCAGGACCTGAGCGCCGAGCCACGGCTGCCGAGCCACGACCAGGCCATTCGGCGCGACATACGACCGCGGCATCGACGTCATGGGGCACTAGCGTAGTGGCCAGTATGTAGTGGCCAGTATTTCGGAAGTGAAGACGTCTTGGTTGGTCAATGGCTATAGTCACCGGTCAGAAGTGGTAGTATGGCTTCTCGCTGATTCCGCTCGTGAGGAGGTTACGCGTGGAAGAGCCAGTCATCATCGCGAGCAAGTTCAAGGAGCACTGCTTGGCGTTGCTGGATCAAGTGGCCCGGACGAAGATCGCCGTCGTCGTCACGAAACATGGCACACCAGTTGCCCGGCTGGTGCCTCTCGACCAGCCGATCGCCTCGCCAACCATGGGTAGTGTGCGGCTCCTTGCCGAAGACGATCGTGCGTACTTCTCCACGGGAGAGGATTGGGAGGCCGAGGGCTCTCCCGTCGCATGATCCTCTTGGACACGCATGCCGTCCTCTGGTGGCAGGCGGGCGGAACCCGTCTCTCCCAGAGAGCCTCCCGTGAGATCGCGAAGGCAGACGTGATTTGGATCAGCCCCATCTCGTGCTGGGAGATCGCCACGCTGCTCGCAAAGGGACGGATTGAGCTCGATCGCGAGATCTACACGTGGGTCCGGGACGTGTTCAGCGACGAGCGAATCAAGCCCGCGACGCTCACCCCGCAGGCAGCCGTGGGCGCGGCGCTGCTCGGCCAGAGGGGCTTCCACGGAGATCCCGCCGACCGATTTCTGTGCGCTACCGCACGCGAGCTATCTGTCCCTCTGGTGACAAAGGACGAGTCGATCCAGGTGTTCGCTACGCGAGCGGGCGACTTCAAGACGATTTGGTAGCGATGGGCACGAGGGACCAGCGATAGCGAGGTGGATTCGTTGGGGTGCGGCTCGCCGAGCTCAGCCCACCGCGGCGCCGCCGCAGCCGATCTGCCGACAGATCGTACGCGTGGCTTCTCAGGCGGTGCGGCGTTCGAGCCAGGCGAGGAGGGTGCGGACGGCGAAGCCGGTGCCGCCTGGGGGAAGGTGGCCGTCGGCGTGGGCGGGGGAGAGGAAGGACGGGCCGGCGATGTCGAGGTGGGCCCAGCTGCAGTCGCCCACGAAATGTTGGAGGAAGAGGCCCCCCATGATGGTGCCGGCTCCGGCGCCGTACCCCGTGTTGCTCAGGTCGGCGACGGGCGTGTCGAGGAAGTGATCGAGATCCGGCCAGAGCGGGAGTGGCCACAGTGGCTCACCCGCGACACCCGCGGCGAGCCGCAGCTCGTCGAGCAGGCCTTTGTCATTGCTCATGACCGCACCGGCGTACTGCCCAAGCACCGCGGAGGTGCCCGTCAGCGTGGCGACGTCCACAATCGCGGCGGGCTTGAGGGCTGCCGCGTAGTCCAGGGCGTCCGCCAGGATGAGCCGGCCCTCGGCGTCGGTGTCGCGTACCTCCACCCTGGTGCCGCCGTGAATCGTGACGATGTCGCCGGGCCGCTGCGCGTTGCCGCCGGGCATGTTCTCCGCGAGTGGGAGCAGGCCCGTCACCTGGACTCGGACGGCGAGGTCGGCCAGCACGGACATCGCGGAGGCCACGACCGCCGCGCCGGCCATGTCCTTCTTCTGGGTATCCATCGCGGCGCCGCGCTTGAGATTGAGGCCCCCCGCGTCGAATGTGATGCCCAAGCCGGCGAGGACGATATGGGCCGCTGGGTCGGTGGGCCGGTATCGCAGCTCGACGAGGCGTGGGGGCGCCTGCGAGCCACCGCCGACCGCGAGTATGCCGCCGAACCCCTGCCCGGCCAGCGCCTCCTCGTCCCTGATGAGCACATCGCAGACCCCGCCCACTAGCACGCGGATCGACTCGGCGAGATCGGCGGGTCGCTTGCGGTCGGGAGGGAGGTTCACGAGGTCGCGCGCGGCACAGGTCGCTCGGGAGTAGACGCCTGCTCTCTGGATCCCCTCTCGGGCATCCGCGAGCTGGCTGGAAGGCACGAGCAGGACGACGCTTTGCAGTCGCGGGGTGTCGCCCGCCGCGACCTTCTTGAACCGGTGGTCGGTGTGGGCGCCGAGCTGGAAACCCTCGGTGATCGCCTCGATCGCGGCCCGGTTCGCATGCACCTCGGCGAGCGTGGTCGCCACGCGCTCGACGCCTTGGCATGCCTTCGCCGCCACGCCGGCGGCGCGCCGGAGCCGCTCGGGGTCGGTCTCGTCCATGCGCCCCAGCCCGACGAGCACGACCCCGTTCACGGTGAGCCCTGGGGCTGCGAGCACCAGGTGCTGCCCGATGTCACCGCGGAACGAGGGGGTCACCGGGAACTCGTCCAGCCCGAGCGCGTCGAGCACCACCCCCGCACCTGGCCCTTCGATGCCGCCCTTGAAGACCGGCACCACAAGCAGGTCGGCTTCGACCTGGGTGGGGTGGCCGGCCACGGCGGACACGGTCAGCACGTCGGGCCTTTCCGGATAGTGGACAGGCAGCGGAGTGTATCGAGGTGAGGCGCGTACGGTCTATGCCTGACCTGAACTGGCTACTCGAGGATGCGCTTGCCCACCGGTCCACCACCGGTCATCTCGTAGACGATCGGGACACCCGTCGCGATCTCGAGGCGCGTCACCGCGTCGTCGCTGAGACCGTCCAGCTCCTTCACGATCGCGCGCAGCGAGTTGCCGTGCGCGCTTATAAGGACCGCGGCGACCTCAGCGGTCTTGGGCACGACCACGCGCTCGAAGTAGGGCAGGGTGCGGTTCGCGGTGTCCTTCAGGCTCTCGCCGCCCGGAGGAGGAACGTCGTAGCTGCGCCGCCATACCCGCACCTGCTCCTCGCCGAACTCTCCTGCCGTCTGCGCCTTGTTTCGGCCGGTCAGCGCCCCGTAGAAGCGCTCGTTCAGCTCCCAGGCTTGCACCTGCTCGAGGTCGTCCTGGCCCAGGCTGTCGAGGACGATACGGCCCGTGTCGATCGCCCTCCGCAAGGTTGAGGTGAAGGCGACGTCGACGCGGACTCCCTCGCCGGCCAGCCGATCGCCGGCGCGTTTGGCCTCGTCGCGGCCCTTGTCTGACAACGGGCTGTCGACCCAGCCCGTGAAGCGGTTCTCGGCGTTCCACTCGGACTGGCCGTGGCGGATCAAGATCAGCTGGCTCATTGGGCTCAGACGTTAGCAGCATCGTTTGACGGGTATACCTACGGGAGCGTAGGTTACGGTTACGTAGGTGTATCACTAGGGAGTCCGATGACTGAGCGCACTGAGTCGAACCTGCTCGCCGAGCTGGAGCCCAAGGCGGAGGAGTACCTCGAGCGCCACCTTGGTATGGCGAAGGAGTGGTTCCCTCACGAGTACGTCCCCTACTCACAGGGACGCGACTTCGACCTCGAGCCGTGGACGCCCGATCAGCCTCGGCTCTCGGGGGTGGCCCAGATCGCCTTCGAGGTGAACCTGCTCACCGAGGACAACCTCCCCAGCTACCACTACGAGATCAGATCCATGTTCGGCAAGAAGGACTCGGCCTGGATCGACTGGGTACACCGGTGGACCGCCGAGGAGGGTCGCCACGCGATCGTTCTCCGTGACTATCTCGTGGTCACCCGCAACATCGATCCCGTCCAACTCGAACGGGGGCGGATGGCGACCATGCAAACCGGCTACGACAGCGGTGAGAAGGACACGCTGCACGGCATGGCGTACGTGGCGTTCCAAGAGCGGGCCACCCGCATCTCGCACCGGAACACCGGCCGTTACTCGGACGATCCCGTCGCGGACCGGATCATGGCCCGCATCTCGACCGACGAGAACCTGCACATGGTGTTCTACCGGGACATGCTCGACGCCGCGCTCCAGCTGCGCCCCTCTGAGGGGGTAATCGCGATCGCCGACGAGGTCATGCGGTTCCAGATGCCGGGCGCCGGCATGCCGTCCTTTCAACGCAAGGCTGTTCAGATCGCGAAGGCGGGCATCTACGACCTGCGGATTCACCACGACGAGGTCGTGTGGCCGCTGCTCCGGCACTGGGGCTTCTTCGACGTCGAAGGGCTGGACCCTCAAGCGGAGCAGCGCCGCCAGCAGTGCGCGTCCTACCTAAAGGGTCTCGACGCGCTCGCCCGCCGTTACGACGAGAAGCGCGCGGCCCGTGAGGCGGCCGCCGCCTCCAAGACCTGACCCGGTCAGCGGTCCGCGCGGCGGGGCTGCACCAGCTTCACGGGGTCCCGGGGCAGTTTCGAGAGCCCGACATACGAGAGGGCGGTGAGATGCGCGGCCACGATCTCTTTGGCCGGCTCGCGCTCCTCGGCCCACCACGCGCCAACCCCCACGACCATGCCGACGATCGCGTGTGCATAGATCGGGGCAGAGGCGACGTCCAAGCCCGACTCGGCGAAGAACCCCACCAGGATGAGCTCGGCCTTCTTTGCCACATCTGACAGCAGGCCGGCCATACCGCCCCTGCTGAAGCCGGCTGGCGAGTCCCGGGTGAGGACCCGGAAGCCGTCCGGCTCGGCTTCGATGTAGTCGAGAAAGGCGAGCGCGCTAGAGTGCACCTGCTCACGGGCGCCTCGCTCCGGGTCCAGCCGGGACGTGATCATCTCCAACAGCCGTGCCGTCTCACGGTCAACGACGACCGCGTAGAGGCCTTCCTTCCCGCCGAAGTGCTCGTACACGATGGGTTTCGAAACCTTTGCGCGTTTCGCGATCTCCTCGACGGACGCCCCGTCGTAACCGTGCTCGGCGAACACACCCTTCGCCACCTCGACGAGCTGGGTCCGGCGCTCGCTCGCCGTCATCCGACGCTCGCTCATCCCAAGACCCTCATCCCAAGACCGTAGCAGGCGGCGGGGGTCACGCCGGGATGACGCGTACTCCATAGGGCGGCAGCTGTTCGACAGCCAGCGCGTGGGTGCAGGTTGAAGCTTCACAAACGACGTGTGTGTCCAGCAGAAGGTTCACGAGTCCTCACCGGCAAATGCGCGCTCGAGCTCCTCGGGCAGCTCGTCGAAATCCTCGGCGATCACCACGCGGCCTTCCCAGCTACCACCGAGCGAACGTGGCGTCGTGTCGGCCTCATATGCGCTGAGCACCGCCACAGGCTTTCCGGCTTTGCCGATGATGATCTGCTTTCCGCTCTGGACTTCCTCGATGAGCCGCGAAAGCTGTGCTTTCGCCTCTGTGATCGTGATCACCTTCACGAAGGCCTCCGAATCGATATACCTAAGTCTGGTCTATCGCAGGCGTGTCGAGGTGGCGAGCAAATTGTCAGCGAGACTCTTCATTCGGGTGTGGCTGTTCTGGAGTGACGTCGCGCCGCAGATATCCGCACCTCCCGCGGTCTTAAGTCACGGCTGGCGCTGCCCCTTGTAGGGCGTAAAATCCGGCAAACCTTGCTTTCCGCGCTTCTGGTCGGCGTTTCGCTCCCCTACTTCCGCACTTCCCAGCCCACCGGCCACCAGCACGAACAGCCATGGTACGCCATTGTGCAGAGTTAGTCCCAATGCCACCAACTTAGGCGGGGTCCATCGCGTGTGTGGCGTCCGCGGGCCGGTGGGAGCCGGTGAGCTGTCGCTTTCCCT
>JBOGED010000390.1:0-9627 GCA_050743625.1 Egibacteraceae bacterium
GCCACGGGCGGCGTCACGCCGAACGGGGACGCGGACCGCTCGACCGTGGTGGCCGCGCCGAATGCCGTCGGGGTCGGGGCGGCGGGCCGCCCACAGGCGCCGCGCTGCTCGGCCCATCCGGCGAGCGCACCCGCAGGATCACCGTCAACCGCTCCGCCGCCTGCGCGGGGCTCAGGCCCATCATGTTGACGAGGTCGAGGATCTCGCCGGACCGAACAATACGTTCCACAGGAACAGTGCCTCGTCGCCGAGAGCGGGAAGTCCCATCTGGGCGACGGTCTCCGCGGCTAGCCTCCGAACACCAACGGCAGCGCCACCGCGGCGGCGATCAGGGTGACGCCGCTCAGCAGGTCCGAGCGGATCCGGATGAGACGCGCCGCGGCCGCCCCGACCTGCAGCCCGACCAGCGACAACACCGGCGTCATGGCGCCGAAGACCACGGCTGAAGACCACGGCGAGAGCCCGAGCATCCCCAGGCTCGCCCGGCGAACAGGTTGTCCAGGCTCAGCGTCAACGGGATGCCGAACAGCGCCCACGGGTGGTCCAGCTCGTCCGGCTCGGGGTTCCGGAGGGCCAAGATGACGAGGTAGAGACTGTACCCGCCGAGGGCGGGTACAGTCTCTACTGGGGGATCCCCACTTGCGCCTGACGCCGCGCAGGACGGCGTGTTCCATCACCACACATCGTTGTCCGATCTCCACGGGACCGCCTTCTGCAGTGAGCACGGCTCCCGATAACACGATCGAGCCAGGACCGACCCGGACGTCTCCAGCCAGCACGGCGGTGGGAGTCGATGCGAGCCGCCGGGTCAATGCGAGGTCGGCCCCCGCGCCGTTCGATCAGCATCCCGGTCCTACCCGCCGCCTTCTGGTGGCGCCGGCCGGGAGCGCAGCCATGCCAGCACCTGTTCCGCATGCCGATTCGGAGGAAAGACGGGGTAGAACGCGTGCTCGATCACCCCATTCCGGATGATGAGGGTGAGTCGCTTGAACAGGGTCATCCCCTCAGCCTGGAAGGTCGGCAGGGCCAGTTCCTCGGCCAAGCTCAGGTTGGTGTCGGAGAGCATCGTGAACGGCAGCCGGAGGCGTTCGACGACCTCCCGCTGATAGTGGCTGTCCTGACTGGACACCCCAAAGACCCGGGAGGCTCCACCATCCACGAGCTCATCGTGGTGGTCCCGAAAGTCACACGCCTCGCTCGTGCAGCCGCGCGCCCCGGGGATGGCGTCCCACCCCTCGGGCAAGTCGGCATCCGGCCGGCCGGTCAGCGGGTATACGTACAGCACCGTGCGGCCAGGCCCGAGCTTGTCCAGAGCAACGAGGTCACCGGAGGCGCTCGGGAGGCTCACGGGCGGCATCGACCGCCCCGCGAGATGGTCGGCAGCACCGTCGTCCTCGGGTACCGGCAGATCTGGTGGGAGATCGGTCAAGTCGGTCAAGATCGTCCCTGCTTCCTCCACCGTCGGAATGGCGCCGGTGCGGTACGCCGCTTCTCGGAGCCGGAACCCAATCGCCGCCCGCGGCCAGGCACTCGAGGAACGGGCGGGTCCGTTCTGCCGAAATCCCGAGCCGGGGGAGTGAACGTACCTCTTGCGCGAGGCGCACCTCGTGCTCCCCGTAGTCTCGGTATCCGTTGCTCAGACGGGCCGGCGCGAGCAGCCCTCACGACTCGTAGGAGCGAATCGCCTTCGTCGTAGCTCCTGCCTGCGCCGCAGCTTCGCTGATCTTCATGTCGATCACCTCTCGAACCGTAAACCTTGCCCCCAGGGGCAAAGTCAAGCCCTGGCCCCACTACTCTGAAAGAGTCGACTGGAGCCCGGGCAGAGGCTGGGAGGAGGCGCGATGCGGGGCGTCTGGCTTTGAGGCGGTCGGCCGGCCGATCAAGGTCGGCACGTGCCCGGATCCCGAGCTCAGGCCCAGTGGTGTTGTCGTGGGGGTCGTGGCCGTGAGGATCCCGCCCTACACCGCCGAGGTGTTCTCCGGCGCGCTCGGTTACGACCTGCCAACACCGCTGGTGCCCGGCCCGACGTGCATCGGTCAGATGGCGAGACGACTCCCGCGCAAGTTCCGTCATGGTCATGCGCCCGACCGTGCCCTCGGTCAACCCCGGTGTGAGCGGCCGTGGTCTCACTGCTTCACAGTCGCCACGACCGTTGACTTCAACCGCTCGGCGAGCTCGATCGGGTCGCCGCCGGCTCCTCGACACGACCGACCGCGGACCTGACCCTCAGAAGTGTCTTCGAAGGCTCCTGTCGATTCTCCCCACGCCGTTCGTGGTGATGGTGAGCGGTGCACAGGCACCGCCGAAGCGAAAGGGAACAGTGCCATGTCCGACCTCGCCGCCACTCTGACCACCCCGCCGATGATCGGTATGGCCGCCCATCCCCACCCCGTGCGTCGAGCCGCTCTGATCTCCGGCGCCATCGCCGCGGTCATCACGACCGCAGTCGCCGCAGTTGCACGCGCGGCTGGCGTTCCTCTCAAGATCGACGGCGAGACGATCCCGCTCGATGGGTTCCCAGAGATGACCCTGCTCGCAGCCGTGCTCGGCGGGCTGATCGCCGCGGCGCTGAACCGCTACAGCGCCCAACCCCGACGCTGGCTTTTCCGGGCCACCATCGTGCTCACGGTCCTCTCGTGCGTCCCGTCGGTCACGTTCCCGCCCGACGTCGCCACCAAGGCCATCCTGGTTGCCACGCACGTGATCGCGGCACTCATCATCGTGCCGGCGCTCGCTCGCCAGACCCGCCGCTGACCCCAAACCCGCTAACCACATCTGAACCAGGAGAACCCTGATATGCCCCAATACTTGCTCTCGGTGTGGCATGACGACGACTACGAGGTCGACTTCAGCACGCCCAACGCCCAACGACTCGGCGCCCAGGTCGGCGCCTTCAACGTGGAACTGGAGAGCGCCGACGCCTGGGTGTTCGGCGCCGGCCTGCAGCCCGCCTCCTCAGCGACCGTCGTCCGCCCCGGCGACGGCGTATCGATGACCGACGGCCCCTACGCTGAAACCAAGGAACAGATGGGCGGCTTCTGGATCATCGAGGCACCGGACTTCGACGCGGCCCTCGACTGGGCCCGCAGGGCCGCTACCGCCTGTGAAGGACCAGTCGAACTCCGCCCAATGCAGGATGAGTGACGGCCTCGCTTCCGTCTACCGACGAGAGGTCGGCCGCTGCACCGCCACGCTGGTCCGCGTCCTCGGTGACATCGATCTCGCCGAGGACGCGGTCGCGGAGGCGTTCGCCATCGCCGCCGAACGCTGGCCGGTCACCGGCACGCCACCGAATCCCGGTGGCTGGATCACCACGACCGCCCGCAACCGAGCCATCGACCGACTCCGCCGGGAGGCCACACGAGCCGACCGCCACCTCGCTGCCCACCGACTCGACCACGACGACATGGAACCCGACGACACACCCGAACTCGACGACCTCGACAACTTCGTCGATGTCGTCGCCGACGATCAGCTCCGCCTCATGTTCCTGTGCTGCCACCCCGCGCTCGGCCCCGACGCACAAGTGGCCCTGACCCTGCGACTGCTCGGCGGGCTGGAGGTGCCCGAGATCGCCCGTGCGTTCCTGGTCTCCGAAGCGACCATGGCCCAGCGCATCGTGCGGGCAAAGCGCAAGCTCCGGGACAACCACGCCCCCTACCGCATCCCCCGCGCTGCCGAGCTACCCGACCGCCTGCACGCGGTGCTCAACGCCATCGCCCTCATCTTTACCGAAGGCCACACCGCGACCTCCGGTGACAACCTCGTGCGGATCGACCTCACCACCGAGGCCATCCGCCTCGGCCGGGTCCTCGTCGAGTTGATGCCCGACGAGCCCGAGGCAATCGGACTTCTCGCTCTCATGCTGCTGACTGATGCCCGCCGACCCGCCCGGGTCGCGGCCGACGGATCGATGGTGCGCCTCGCCGATCAGGACCGATCACGCTGGAGCAGCGAGCTCATCGCTGAGGGCCACGCGCTGGTCCGGGCCTGCCTTCGCCGCAACCAGCCCGGTCCGTTCCAGATCCAGGCCGCCATCGCCGCCGTCCACGCCGACGCACCGACCACCGAAGCCACCCCCTGGTCACAAGTCGTCGCCCTCTACGACCAACTCCACACCCTGCGACCGAACGCAGTCGTGGCCGTCAACCGCGCCGCCGCCATCGCCGAGCTGCACGGCCCCCACGCGGGCCTCGACGCCCTCGACACCGTCGACCACGACCTGCTCGACACCTACCAGCCCTACCACGCCGCACGCGCGGACCTCCTCGCCCGCGCCGGCCACACCGCTGAGGCAATCGCCGCCTACGACCGCGCCATCGAACTCACCACCAACCCGACCGAGCGCCGCTTCCTCGCCGAGCAGAGAGACACCGCCGCCGGAACGACTTCTCAGTAAGGTCTCCGAGGCGGGGCTCGCGTCAGTGACGATGTTGCATCCGACGGGTCGCCGACGCCGCAGATGTCGCTCGAGCGCTCGGTTCCGCGATGCGACCGAACCCGAAGGTGAGCGGTGCACACGGCACCGCCGAACCGACAGACAAGGAGGCCCACGTGGGCAAGATCGTGTCCAACTTCTTCATCTCGCTCGACGGCGTCGTGGAATCGCCCGACCAGTGGCACTTCCCGTACTTCAACGACGAGATGGGCAACGCCATCAGCAAGGGCATGGAGACCACCGAGGCATTGCTCATGGGCCGTGTGCTCTACGAGGAGTGGGCCGGCTACTGGCCCACGAGCGGCGACGAGCCCTTCGCCTCGATCCTCAACAACACGCCCAAGTACGTCGTCTCCCGGACCCTCCGTGAGGCGACCTGGAACAACACCACGATCATCAGCGGCGACGTGGCAGCCGCGATCCGGGACCTGAAGGGCAGCACCGAGGGCGACATCGGCATGTCGGGCAGCGCCACGCTGGTCCGCTGGCTGCTGGCCAACGGGCTCCTCGACCGGCTGAACCTCATGGTTCACCCCATCGCCGTCGGCACGGGCCGGCGTCTGTTCGAGGACACCCCCACGCACCCGCTGCAGCTGGTCTCGCAGGGGACGTTCAGCACAGGTGTGCTCAACCTCGTCTACGCCCCCGCCGACGCCTGAGCCGTTCCCCAGCACCGGTCGGCCTCGCCTCCGTGCGGGGCCGACGGCGCGGCGGCCGAGTTCGAGGCCGACCTGGCGCGGGCCAGAACACGCGAAGGGATGGCCGTCCGGCCCGATGGCGAAGACGGCTTGGCGGTAGAAGTCAGAGACCCAGAGCCGCCCCCCGATACCAGCGAGGCCTTCGAGGAACCCGAACCAATGGAAGACGGTCAATATCTCCGACGGCCGTCTCATTCGGTAGGCGAGAAGACTGAGACGAGCAGGTCACCGAGAGGCTCGAAGCCCGACGGTGAACCTGGTCCCGAGCTCGAAGCCGGTGACCGTCGGCCCCGCCTGGATGCGCCCGACGGCCAGGGGACCTTCCTCCAGCTCGATGACGCCGAGGGAGTAGGAAACGAGCGACGCGAAGTACGGGTGTCACGTCGACTCGCCACGGTCTCGCCGATGGGGTGTCGCACGAGTACCTCGGTCACCCTGGTTCGGGACGCCTGGTTTCCGTTCGGAGCCTCAGGCATGATCGTTCGCCGGCGGGGTGCGCGTCGAGTTGGAGGGTGAAGACGTGGATGGGTGGCTGCACCTGGTCTCGGCCGTCGTGGAACGTGGACATGCGATGCAGCTGCGCAGCCGGCATCCACAGCTTTCCGTCGGAGTCGATCCACATTGCGTCGACCCATGAGAGTCGCGCGTCCTCCATGACGGTCGATAGCCGGCCGTCGGGGCTGATCGCCGAAATGCGGCAGGCGTCGGTGTTGCTGATGTAGATCGTCCCGTCGGCCGCGATCGCCGTGCCTCCCGTCGATCCCGTCGACGCGAAGTACTCGACCGCCGCCTCGAGCTCCACCGCAGGCACATTGGGGTCATTCAGAAGGCGGGTCTCAACGCGAGCCATTGGGCCGCAGCACGGCTGGAAGTACAAGTAGCGCCCGTCTGGTGAGACTTCGAGCTGATCGTTGTGGATGAAGACCGGCTCGTCGCTGTCGTCGCGCAGTTCGATTCCCTCAGCGGTGATCGCGCGCTGGGCGGTCGTCGACCAGTGATGGTGAAGAACGCGTCGGGTGCTGCCGGACTCCAGGTCGAGCACTACGAGCCCGGGATCGCCTGCGTCGGTGATGTAGGCCACCTTGCCGTTGAATCGCACGTCGTCGACGAAGCTGTCCGTGCTGAGGGCCTCAGCCAACGGATAGGTCCGCGCAACCGTATCGGACCGCAGATCAACCTGTACCAGCTTCGGACCGTCGTCGACGGTGGACTTGCCGATCCCGGGCGCGCCCACGTCGACCAGCCAGAGCGCTCCATCCGGGCCGACTCTCTGCGCGTTGACGCGCACAAGGCGCTGCGACGCTCCGTCGCCCGCCGACCAGGAGTTCCAGGTCTCGTCGGGGTAGGGGCGGAACTCGTCCCCGACGACCTCGATGACCTGAGGCCCCGGCGACTCGTCGATTCGCGCGAGGACGAGGAAGCAGCGGCCGTCAGGAGTCGTGCTGGCGCCCGTCGACGGGCTCGGAGCCTCGACCTGGACGGTCGGTGACTTGGTCGCCATCGCCCGCTCGCCCGATCAGATCGCGTCGACCGCGGCCTGAGCGACCTCGTGATCCTGGTCCGGCGTGCCGCCGCCCGCGCCGAGGTACACCGCCGTGTGTGCGACTGCCAGCGGAAGCACGATTGGAGAGATCTGGGATGCGGCCATGGGCCCCTACGATCGGGAAGCGGCAACTAGGCCAGGCCCCTCGAGCGTTCCCCAATCGACCGTCTCTCAACACCTCGCACGCCTCGAAGCCGCGGCTGGCGTCGAGCTCTTGATCGGGGTCACGTTGACAGAGGCCGGGTCGATCTCGCGGTGGCAGCGCGAGAGACAGCTGTCACCGCGGTCTCCCGGGGAGACGCGGATATCGCGGTCACGTTCACCACTCCCGGAGATTCTTCGATCGGACGTAGCCTCGACCGCGCGCCTGCTCGACGATCCCATGCTGGTCGTCCTCCCGGCGAGCACCCGCTTACCTCCGTCGCTCTCCGCGATCTCGCGGGCTCTCGATGGATCCTGAGCGCCACAGTCGGCCCAGAACGCACTCACGTATCACGCGCCGCAAGCCGAGGGCATCCATCCCGATGTCCTGATCGAGACGAATGACCTCCTCGCCGTCCACGGGCTGGTTGCGACACCGGACACGCGGTGCCACCTCCGTGACGTTCGCCGGTAACTGGCGCGGTTCTCCCTGGTCGCAACTGGCGCCGCACCCACTGTCCAGTGAACGAATCGCCTAACGGGCGGTCGTGCGCAGCCCCCTCCCGCGCTCATCGCAAGGGCGAAGGCTTCTCGGGGCTGACCTCGAAGAACTTCACGTCACCAGTTGTTGACGGCGTGGCTACCTGACCACCTACGGTCGACCTCATCGAGGAGCTACTGGCCGGGGTGCGTGAACGCTGCCTGGTGCTACCCGACGTGACCGAGGGGCTTACCCGTGGAGCGCCCTCGTTCGCCAAGTTCATCGCCAAGTTCATCGACCCTGAGGATCATCCTCGCTTCGACTGGCACCACATCGCGTTCTCGGCGGCAGCACCTCTCGGGGCGCGCCAGGAGCTGGTAGCGGCGGACCCGGGTCGTTTCTTCGTCTCTCCTTTCGGGGGTTCCCATTGGGCCGGTATGCGCCTGGACGTCGAGTCCTGCGGGCCAGACTGGAACGAAGCGGGCGAGATCCTCACCGAGGCCTACCGCCAGGTCGCGCCGAAGGCTCTCATCGCTCTGCTGGACGACCGTCAGTGATTGGCCCAGCTGTCCGGCTGGGTGCCGTCAGTGTCGGTGAAGCCGTACTCGCGAGCGAGCTGGGCGGAGGTGACCGATTTCTGGTTCCATCTGGCGCGGTTGGGATCAGAGGCAAGCGCGGCGACGGCCCGCCCGACATAACGGGGCGATTCCGATAATTCGAATCCCTCGGGGGCGTTGGGATAACCGTCGACCGCATCCGGATCCAGGGCGTCGCGCCAGTTCTCCTCGGTGACTCCGAAGTTGTCGAGCATCATCTCGGAGCGCAGCCAACCTGGGGTGATGGCGACCGCCGTTGCTTCGTGCGGCGCGAGTTCGTGGCCCTGGGAGAAACCCAGGCGGTTCACTGCGACCTTCGCGAGGTCGTAGTACACGGAGATCCGGTACTCCTCGGCGTTGTGCTCGGTGGTGCCATCCGTGACCTCCACAAGCAGGCCCCCCGGCTTGTCAATCAGGAGCGGTAGCAAGTAGTGGGAGGTGACCAGATGCGTTTCGATCGCCAGCGAAGGATCCGGAGCCGGCCTCGAGGTCATGGCGCCAGATGGAGTGTTCCATTCAGCCGGTCCACCCTTGAGCCGCTCGGCCCCCCAGATGTCGTTGACCAACACATCGATGTGGCCGTGCTCGCCACGCACCCGCTCAGCCAGCCTCCGAACCTGTTCAGGAACAAGATGGTCGACTTGCACCGCGACTCCGGCGCCCCCGCCCCGCCTTGCTCGACTGCCACGACCGCAACACGACCTCGCAGCGCGTCAGGATCCGGCGACCACTCCATGACGGAAGTCTTACAGATGTCAGGCGCGTCTCAGCGAAGGCCACGGAGTACCGAAATTCATTGCCGATGCATGGTGATCACCGCAGTCTCTGCAGCGCACCGGGATCAGGCCAGGCGTATCGCAGCATGACGGGTGAGCCGTTGAGCCGGCTCGCCACCCCGCCCGGAGGCGACACAACGGATCGTTCCACCTCTCTGCCGCCGCAGGCCTCATAGAACGCTTGGGCGTCCCGGTTCTGTTCGAGGACCCACAGATACAGACCCGTCCCTTGCTTGGCCACGGCCTGCGCCGTCAAGGCCAGCATCCGGGCGCCGACGCCGCGGCGCTGGCGCGGATGCGCGACGTGGAGGTTGTCCAGCAGCGCGCCCCACATTGGGTCGTCGTCGAACGCGGTATGCGCAAAGGAGACGAGGTCGCCGCCCTCTTCGGCGAGGAGCGTAGAGCGACGAGGGTCGGGCTTTCGTAGCCGGCCAGTCCAGACGGCGAGGCGATCGGCTAGCACATCGCCGTCAAGGAAGGCGTCGGAATACGCACCCCGGTAATGACGCCGCCAGCTGTCAGCGTGGAGCCGGGCAATGGCGTCAGCGTCCGAGGGGCAGGCGACGCGGAACCGCAGGTCGTCGAGGTACGCCACCGGGGTCCTCCTTCATCGGTCCTGGCATTGGCACCGCGCCGGAGCCGGTGGACACGCGCAACATGACTCCCAAACTAGACTTGGGGGCATGTCCCAACTTTCTCCCGAGGTGCGCGAGCTGCTCGGTGCCCGGAATATCACCCACCTGGCGATCCTCATGCCCGACGGCGAGCCGCAGGTCTCGCCAGTGTGGATCGCCCTCGAGGGCGACCGTCTCGCCATCTTCTCCGCACAGCAGCTCATGCCGGCTGGCGCCATTGACAAACCTCTGGAGGATGAGAATCCGGCATACGGGACGATGTGCGGCCCCGTTTGGGTGAAACACCCCAGTCTGGTGGAGCACTTCGCCGTACTGTGCA
>JBOGED010000391.1:0-2607 GCA_050743625.1 Egibacteraceae bacterium
GTACACCAGGGACAACAGCTTGCGGGCGGCGGCGATCTTGCCGATGTTGCGGCCACGCCGTCCGGCGATGCGTTCCCGGTCATCCCGCAACTTGGTCCCGAAGGGCTGGCGTTGCACGCCCTCCACCACAGCCCAGCGCACCAACCGCGAGCCTTGCTTGGTGATGTGCCCGCGGTGCACGACGTTGTCGGACTCGCGGTGGCGGGGCGTCAGCCCGGCCCAGCAGCACAGCTTGTCCGGCCTGGCGAAGCGGGTGACGTCGCCGATCTCGGTGACCAACACCGCGGCCAGGACCGGGCCGATCCCGGGGATGGCTTGGATCGCGCGGTAGCCCGGGTCCCGGCCCAGGCGCAAGGCCACCATGGTCTCCAGCGTGGCGACCTGGCCGTCGAAGGCGTCGATCAAGTCCAGCAGCGAGTTGGTCCGCAACCGGTAGGCGGGCGCCAACGACGCCTCGGCCAAAAGTTGCATCCCAGCCTTGCCGAACAGATCGCTCATCGCCACCCGCACGCCTTCTTTGGCCAGCACCGAGTGCACTTGGGCTTTCAACCCCGAGCGCAGCGCGACCAGCTTGGCGCGGTAGCGCACCAGCTCGCGGAGCTGGCGCAGGTCGGGCGGGGCGATCCACGCTTCGGGCAGCCGGTTCATGCGCAGCAGGTCAGCCAAGTCGCTGGCGTCGCGGAAGTCGTTTTTGACCCGCCGGCTCTTGAACCCCTCACAGCCCAACGGGTGCGCCAGGTGCACCCGGGCATCGCAAGCCTGGAGCACGTCGACCGCCCAATACCAGCCATAGGTTGCCTCCAAGACGACCTCGGCGTCGGGGCCGGCCTTGGCGATCTCCAGCGACAACGCGACCGGGTCATTGTCGATCCGCACCTGCTCCACGACCTCACCGGCCTCGGTCATACGCACGATCACCGAACGTCGACGGTGCAAGTCAATGCCGACATACTGAGTAGCCATCGGGGCCTTCCTCCTGCGCATCGATGGTTTGCTGACACCACCGAGTGTCCGACACTCGGGCCATCAGCAGGAGCGGAGGTCCCGTCCCTTCATGGCATCAGAGTTAGACCGGTATTCCGGCATTACTCTGCACAGTGCAGGATTACGCTGGCTGACGCCGCCGCTCTTAAGGCAAAAATCCGGCAAACCGGGCGACGTGCAGTCGATTCTCAGCACGTGTGTCAGATTCTTTGACCGGTCCGGCTCCCGGGGCGGCACTGACCCTGTCCCTTCGACCCGCCCGCCCCACTGGCCTCGACCCGCGGCGGCCCGCTCCCCAAGGTCCATTCTCGTGTCAGTGGAGGGGCGATGCCGGCACGCGCTGTCAGAGCTGGTCCTCGAAGTCGCGGGTGTCGTGCCACCAGCCGGTCTCAGCCCACGGGCTCAAGGGGCGTTCCTCCAGCTCGCCGTCGAGCTCGACGTCCACCCGCTCGTTGAAGAAACACACGAGGCCGCGCACCGGTTCGACCTCCCGGTAGGGCTCGGCGTAGGTCCATGCGAGGTTCTCCTGCAACCGGTCGCCCACGGGCGCCGACCAGTAGGCAGCCTCTCCTTTGTAGGTACATCTCGTGCGCAGGTCGCTTGGCTCGAGGTCGACGCGAACGTCCGGTAATGGGAAGTACCAGCGCGGCGGCAGGCAGGTCTCGAAGATCACGACCGTGCGTTCGCTCTCGGCGAGCGCCTGCCCGTCCAGGGACACGCGCACGTGACGAGAGCTGGGGACTGCGTCGACCCGGTGGTAGGGGTCGCGCGCGTGACCTCGTATCTCGACGTCCTCCTCCAACCAGCGGTCCATAGCCCGCAGGTAGAACGCGATATAGGGACTGAGGTCGGGCACTTGCCCCGCCGCGTCGTACGCCCACGCGGCGTTGGGGATCAGCCGTTCGCCGAGGCGCAGGTCGAAGTGCCGCGCCTTGCCTATGACGCCGGACTTGCTGGCGTGCCCGCTCGGCTTGAGTAGCTCGGTGCGGATGTCCTGAAGCGGAAAGTAATAGCGCGGTAGCCGGCCGTTCTGGAGCAGCAGCATTGGCCGGTTGCTGTCGACGATCACCTGGTCGCCGATCATCCCGCGAATCCGCCGCGGAGACGGCTCGAGGTACAGCCATCCGTCACGCGGTAGCGGAGGGTTCGAGGTTCCCATGGGTGCATGCCCGAAAGGTCCAGTACCGAGGGTTAATGACATGGCGATCTCCTTTGCGAGACGTGACCAAGGCTCATGCGGGTGCGGGTAGCTGTTGGGTGAGGCCGAGGTCGGTGAGGAACCGGGTATAGCGCGCGCGTTTGATGAACCGCTCGCGCAGCTCGTCGGTTGGTTCCGCCGGCAGCAGGTCGAGCGGGAGACAGGTGAAGGCCGAGCGCATCACGAGCGGTCCCACGAGGCCGAGCTCGACGTCGCGTGGGTCGGCGGCGAGCCCCTCGGCGTGAAGCCCGTCGATGTAGGCGGGCAGGATCGTGGCGTACACCGCCGCCAGCTGGGCGGGGTCGAGCCAGCCGGCGTCGCCGCCGCCCGCGAGCAGTTGGCCCAGGTCGAACCCGACCGGCTCGACGCCGGAGGACCAGAACCAGTCGATGGCGACGAAGCCGTCCGGGTCGGCCGCGGGGACC
>JBOGED010000392.1:0-12351 GCA_050743625.1 Egibacteraceae bacterium
GAATGACGCCGGATCAGGTTCAGTCGGTCGGCGGTCAGGTAACCGCCCTCTCAGCCCGGTGTGCCCGGGCTCCCGTGGACGTGGCTCTACCCTACGCCAGGCGAGGGCGCGTGAACACCCGAGACTGAGCTCAGCTCGGCCATCAGGTCTTCGATCAGCCCGATTACCGGGGCACCGGCTCCGGCCGGGTCTGGCGGCGTGTCCTCCCACCGGCCGTCAGGGCCGAACAGGAGGTAGGCATCCCAGGTCACCGGCGCGTCGCCCAGGCCGTGATCGGCGAGCCAGCGGCCCACGACCCGCTCCTCGTCCCACAGATGGGTGACGCGGGGATCGTTGAGGACGTGGTCGTCCCACCGAGCGCGGGAGTCCGTGGGGAGCATCGGCAACCAGATCGTATAGACGGCGAGCTCTGCCTCGGGGTGGGCCTGGAGGATCTCCTGATGCACCGAACTGGCGCCGACCAGGCAGGTCGTTCAGGTTGGGGCGAAGAGGAGGATGAGGCGTGGGATCCCCTCATCTGCGTTGAACAGCGCGGCGAGCTGGTCGACGTCCTGGATGTCGGACAGGGTCGCGGCGCTCCCGGGCGCCTGATATTCCCGCCGCTGCCAGTCGAAGACGGCGGGGAGGCCGCCAGGGATCCCCGTGGTCCACATCGCGCCGACGGTGATGAGAAGGATAAGGCAGGCGGCGACCACGACGAGCCCGAGGCGCGGCCCGCGCCTTCTCCGCGCGCCACCGGCGGATTCCTCACCGCTCACGAGCGGTCTCCTTCCACGAGCGCGCCCGGCTCGACTGCCAACGGCTGCTCACGACAGCGAGCACGACGATCAACCCCGCGAAGACCACAACGAACAGGCCGGCCCCGCGAGCGTAGACGGCGATCCCCGCGCTGAACCTCGTGACCGTCCCTACGAGTGGATCGGAGGCGAGCGTCGAGGCGGGACCAAGCTGGACCCGAAGCCAGTAATAGGTGAGGTACGCGCCAGAGATGACGAGAAGCCCCCCCGAGAGCCGGTGGACGTGGGTGAGCACGAGGCCGAACCTCCTACCGAGCCCTTGCGCCACCCGCGTCGCCGCGACCGCGAGTGCCATGAGCACGATCGCAGCGCCAAGGGCGTAGGCGGCAAAGACTGCCAGCATGGCGACCCCGCCACCCCCGGCAGCCGCCACCGCTCCCAGCAGCGTCAGGAACACCGGGAACGTGCACCCGAACGACGCGACGCCGTACCCGGCGCCGAAGAGCAGCATTCGCGTCGTCCTGCGCCCATGTCCCGAGTCAGGTCCTGGACCGGCGAGATTCGCGACCGGCACGCGTACCCGGACGCCACACAGCGCGAGGAGACCCACCGCCAGCAGGACCAGCCCCACCGCGACGCCAGCCCAGGGCAGGGCATCAGCGATCAGCGAGAACCCGGCGGTTACCGGAAGGGCGACGATCGCGAACACGCCGAGGAAACCCCCGGTGATCAGCAAGCCGGCGAGCAGCGCTCGCGCGACCGAGCTTTCGGCAGCGGGACGCTCCGAGCTTTCGGCTCCGATGGAGAACGACAGGAACGCGGGGAGGAGCGGGAGGGAGCATGGGTTGAACGTGGCCAGCCCTCCCGCGACCAATGCGAGGGAGAGGGGAACCGCGTTCCTCATGAAGACCTCCAGAACACCCGCAGGAGGAAGGCCAAGCCGGCACTCCAGACGGTACACGCGCGTACCCGATCTGGCTGCTCTGAGAATGCCCTTAGGATGTCCCGGACCGAAAGGATGAGCGCATGCACAACGGCGGTGGTCCCGTCAGCGACCGCGACTGGCAAGCGGAAGGAGACCCCAGCGGCAGGATCAAGGTCCAGGTGGACGACGGGATCAAGCACGGCGTGTACTCGAACTTTCTCGTCGTGGGCCACTCCGCTCACGAGTTCACCTTGGACTTCTGCCAGGTCATGCCCGGAAGCAACGGCGTCAACGTGAACGCCGAGGTCGTGGCCAGGATCAAGGTCGCGCCCACGATGGTCGCGAAGATCATGCGCGCCCTCAACACCAACATGTCGTCGTACGAGGACCGCTATGGCCCCGTTCGCGAGGTCGGCTGAGCAGCTCGACCAGGGGTGTGTCGACTGAGGTCCGGAATCCGGACCTGAGCCAACACACCCCACCGATCTACGCTGCCCCGCGACCGTACCTGCCGCTCGGGATTTAGGGCGAGCCCGACGGAGCGTGGGCGCATAGGGTTGTGGACGTCGCCTTGGGCTAAGGGTACGGGCGACGGCGTAAGGCCCTGTGGGACGGGTCCCGCCCGCATGGGCCTCACGCGTGCAAGGTCCCAAGCGAAGGAGTTTGCATGGCGCAGCTTGCCACTGCTGACGGCACGGCCGGCTTCTCCCTGCGCAAGGTCATCGTCGCGTCGTCCGTGGGCACGATGATCGAATGGTACGACTTCTACATCTTTGGCAGTCTCGCCACTGTCCTCGCGACGGTGTTCTTCCCGCCCGGAAACCGGGCCACGGCCTTCCTTTCGACCCTCGCCACCTTCGCCATCGGGTTCGTCGTGCGCCCGTTCGGGGCGGCGTTCTTCGGTCGGATCGGCGACATGATCGGCCGGAAGTTCACGTTCCTGGTCACGATCTCGTTGATGGGCGGGGCGACGTTCCTGGTTGGCCTACTTCCGTCGTTCGCCACGGCGGGCTGGATCGCCCCGGGGATCCTCATCATCTTGCGGCTGCTCCAAGGACTGGCCCTGGGGGGTGAGTACGGCGGGGCCGCGATCTACGTGGCCGAGCACGCTCCCGACAACCGGCGCGGGTACTTCACCTCCTACATCCAGACGACGGCGACGCTCGGGCTGGTCATCTCCTTGATCGTGGTGGCGGGCACGGACGCGCTGATCACCCGCGCGTATGGCGAGGGCGCCTTCGAGGCCTGGGGCTGGCGGATCCCCTTCCTGCTGTCGGGCGTCCTCGTCGCCGTCGCGCTGTACATCCGGTTGAGCCTCAAGGAGACCCCGCTCTTCGCGAAGCTGAAGGCATCGGGAAAGACATCGAAGACCCCGCTCCGCGACAGCGTGCAGGGTGGCGCCTGGAAGCTTATGGCGCTCGCGTTGCTTGGCGCGACCGCCGGGCAAGGTGTGGTCTGGTACACGGGCCAGTTCTACGCGCTGCTGTTCATGCAAAACGTGTTGAGGATCAGCCTCATCGACTCGAGCATCCTCGTTGGGGCGGCGCTCGTACTGGCGACCCCGTTCTTCCTGGTCTTCGGCGCGCTGTCCGACAGGATCGGCCGGAAGCCGATCATCCTCGCCGGTTGCGCCCTGGGCGCGCTTACCTTCATCCCGCTGTTCCGGGCGCTGGCATCCGCCGCGTGCGGCCTCCCTCCCGAGGGTGGTTTCCCGGAAGGGTTCGTCTGTGAGCCCACCCTGCCCGCCTCGCTCTTGCTGGTCGGGATCGTGTTCCTGCTCGTCCTCTACGTCACGATGGTGTACGGGCCCATCGCGGCGTTCCTCGTCGAGCTGTTCCCCGGCAGGATTCGCTACACGTCGCTCTCGCTGCCCTACCACATCGGCAACGGCATGTTCGGTGGCATCGTCCCCGTCGTCGTGACCGCCCTCGCGGCGCGTTTCGGCACGTCCGTTGGGCTGCTCTATCCGATCGGGGTCGCGACGCTTACGTTCTTCGTCGGCCTGTTCTTCATCCGAGAGACGTATACGAACAAGATCTACGAGGAGATCGGGGCCGTCTCTACACCCGTGCCCGCGGGCGGTTCCGACTGATCTCCTCACCGAGGGGGCCCGCGGGAGGGGAGCCGCGCGGCCCCCTCGAAGCACGAGTGGCCTCGCCGCCGATGGCAGGTTGGCGAGTGCTGCCCTTCGAGGTGGGCGACGCGCGGGTGCTGCTGGACCGCGGGATGGCGCTGCTCGACGGTTTGGCCGCCGATCCCACCCCGACGCTGCGCTGGTACGAGGCGAGCACGCCTGCCATCGTCCTGGGTCGGGGGCAGGGTAGTCCGGCTGTCGCCGGGCGCGTCGACGTAGTCACCCGGTTCTCGGGTGGCGGCGCCGTCCTGCTCGACTCGGACGTCCTGTCCCTCGACGTGCTGGTCCCGGCCGGGCACCCGCTCCTCGACGGAGACCTGACCGCCGTGTTCCTCCGAGTGGGGCACAGCTGGGCGCGGGCGTTGCGCGAGTTGGGTGTGCCGGACGTCAGCGTCTGGGAGGGACCGTCCACCGCTCGGCGGCGCGGAAGCGAGCACGAGCGACTGGCCGCGGCGGTCTGCTATGCGACCATCGGACGAGGAGAGATCTCCGCGAGCGGCCGCAAGCTCGTGGGGCTCGCGCAGAGGCGGCGGCGGCCGGGAGCGCTCGTTCAGTGCGGGCTGCTGCGGCGATGGCGTCCCGCCCCCCTGCTCTGGGCGCTCGGAGCCGATCCCGACGACGCCGAGATCACCCACCACGCCACCGGCCTCGACGAGCTTGTCCCCTATCCCCCGACCAACGAGAGGGTGATGAAGGCCGTCGAGTGGGAACTTACCCACCATGAGTGAAGGCCTTGTCGTGGCGAGCAACCGTGGACCAGTCGCGTGGGAGCAGGGCGAGGACGGGCGCCCCGCGCCCCGCCGTGGGTTTGGCGGGCTGGTCACGGCGCTGGGTGGGGCGCTGCAGGACGAGCCGGGCGCCTGGGTCTCGGTGGCGCTTTCGGACGTCGACCGCGAGGTCGCGGCATCTCACGAGGGAAAGGCGTTCGAGGTCACCGCGGATGGGTCGCACTACCGGCTACGGCTGATCGACGCCGGGGACCGGTTCGAGCCGTACTACAACGAGGTCGCGAACCGGCTGTTGTGGTTCGCGCTGCACCGGCTTTGGGTCGATCCCTACTCCCCCAGCGGCGAGTCCTGGCGCGAGGCCTGGGCGGACTACCGGTCAGTGAACGACCAAGTCGCCCAAGGCGTTGTCGAGGCGGTGGAGAGCTCGGCCACAGAGGTCTACCTGCAGGACTATCACCTGTGCCTTGCCGGACCGGCGGTCCGGGAGACCTTCCCGGACGCGGCGTTGCTGCACTACCTCCACACTCCCTGGACCGACTTGGACGCGCTCCAGCGGCTGCCAGACACGATCGCGGAGGCGGTGCTCCGCGGGCTGCTGGCCGCCGACGTCGTCGGCTTCTCCTCGCCGGTGTGGTGCCGAGCCTTCCGCGCCTGCGCGGCGGAGCTCCTCGGTGCGCGGATCGAAGGGGACACCGTGCTGTTGGACGGCAGGCGCACGCTTGTGGAGTCCTTCGTCTTAGGGGTCGACGCCGACGACCTGGCCCACTCGGCGGCGTCCGAGCCGGTAGCCGAGGCGGCGGCGGAGCTCGATGCCGCACTGGACGGCCGAAAGCTTGTGGTCCGCGTCGACCGGACCGACCTGTCCAAGAACATCCTGCGGGGGCTGCGGGCGTACCGGTTGCTGCTGGAGCGCCACCCTGAGCACCGCGGCCGCGTCTGGCATTACGCCCACCTCAACCCGTCGCGCCAGGAGGTGCCGGAGTATCAGGAGTACCTGGCCCGCTGCCTGGCGGAGGCCGAAGGGATCCGTGAGCGGTTCGGCGAAGACGCCCTGGAGGTCTTCGTCGGCGACGACTATCCCCGGGCCGTGGCCGCGCTTCAGCGCAGCGACGTGCTCCTCGCCAACCCGGTGAAGGACGGCACGAACCTCGTCGCTAAGGAGGGACCGACGCTCAACGAGCGTGACGGTGTGCTGGTGCTCTCCCGCGACGCGGGAGCAACGGCAGTGCTCGCGGCAGGAGCGCTCGTCGTCAACCCCTACGACGTCGAGGCTCAGGCCGACGCGCTGCACGACGCGCTGACCATGAGCGCTGGCGAACGAGCCGTGCGCGCCGCGAGGTTGCGCGAGGCGGCGCTGCGCGGCTCCCCGAGCGAGTGGTTCCGAGCGCAGCGGCGGGTGCTGCGCGGCATGGTCAGCTCGCGATCCGGTCGCGCAGCTGGGTGAGCCAAGCGGCCACGGCCCGCGGGCCGTCCAAGGTGAGGTCCGCGGCCTCCCGCAGCTGGCGGGGAGTTTCCTCGCCGCTGGTCACCGCGATCGCCAGCCCGCCGAGCCGCTGAGCGGCGGTGAAGGCGACGACGTCCCCGAGGTCGTCGCCCAGGTAGGCGACGGTCGCAAGGCCAAGCTCTTGGCTGAGCTCGGTGACCGCGGAGCCTTTGTCCCAGCCGATCGGAGGCCGCAGCTCGACGACGAACTTGCCCGCCTCGACCCCGAGCCCGGTCTCGGAGGCGAGCGCCTCGACGGCAACCGTGCAGTCCCTCTCGGCCGCCGCACGGTCCGGCGCGTTGCGCCAGTGGACGGCGACCGTCAGGCCCTTGTCCTCCACCCAGACGCCCTCCGCACGCATCCCCGCCCGAAGCCGCCGGGTCGCTCCCGCGACCGTGGAAGCCCACTCTGCAACCTCCGGCCGCGCATGCACCCGCCCGCCGGTCCATTCCTCCATCCCGTACAGCCCAAGCAGCCGAGCACCTGGCACCCCCACGCGCTCCGCGAGGAACGACGCTGGCCGCCCGCTCACCACCGCGAGAACCCCCAGCCTGGAGGCGAGGTCGGCGAGCACCGGGCGCAGGCGGTCCGGCATGCGCGCCTCGTTCGGATCCGCCACGATCGGTGCGAGCGTCCCGTCGAAATCGCAGCACAACCCGGCCTTCGCGGGGTCAGGACCAGGAAACCTCGGATCGGCCACGCGGGATCCCTTACCCACACGGGGGTGTGTCGAGGCCCTCCTCCCCAGCTCCTGTTGGGGGCCCCGGTGCCGTGACGAATTGGCGTACTCGCGCTGAACGTCGGCGACGTCCCGGAGGTAGGAGATGACCGCTCTCGCGGTGTCCTTGTCGAGCCGGGCGGCGACGGTGTCGAGGGCGCGCAGGAGTGGTGTCATAGCATCAACGCAGTCGTTGCGTGCCCGGTCTGTGGCGTCGAGGACCCGGCGCCGCTTGTCGAGAGGGTCGGGCTCTCGGGTGAGGTGGCCGCTCGCGACGAGCCGATCGACCAGCACGGTGGCGGACGCAGAGCTGATGCCGAGGCGGCGTCCTAGCTCGACGGGTCCGAGGGGCGCCGCGGAACTCAGGACGTGATCGAGGGCGAGGGCATCGGTGTATGGCAGTCCTAGGTCGTGGGCGATGGCGTGCGCGGCCTCATCGGCGGTGCGTAAAACTGCCCACAATGCCCACGACGCCTCATGCGCGTCCATGAGGCGCCGACCCTGGACCTCGGCCTCATCGCGCGCCTTGGCGACCTGCTCAGTGGGCCTTTCACCTGGAGTCATGCCTGGCTCCTCTTCGAACGCTCCACTTGCTTCGCTAGACAATCTAGCTAACATATATCGCTAGACATTCTAGCGACCTGGAGGGTTGACATGCCCGAGGCCCCACGCATCGCCGAGGACCCCTTCACGGCTCAGGGGGGAGGTATCGAAGACCGGCCCAGCGTGCACGACGCCCTGCGAAGCGCCGGGCCCGTGGTCCAGGTCGAGGCACCCGCGGGTGGCCCGGCCTGGGTCATTACCGAGGATGGCCTCGCCCGCGAGGTGCTGGCCGACCCCCGGTTCGCCAAGGACCCGGGCTTGGCTCCGGCGCATTGGCACGCCCACGATCCCGGCCTCGAACCGCCCGCCTCCCAGGTCCGGTCGTTGACCACCCTGGACGGGGTCGAACACCGGCAGCTGCGGGTGCACGCCCCGGCGTTCGCCCGACGCCGGATACTCGCGGAACGCGACCGCATCACGACCATCGCCCGTGATCTGCTCACCGAATTGGCCGAGGATTCGGCCCGGACTGGCCAACCCGCCGACCTGGTCGCGCGGTTCGTGACCCGCTACCCGCTGATGGCCATCGGCGAGCTGCTCGGGATCCCGCTCGCCGATGTCGCCAGAGCCGCCCGCGCGACCGAGGCGATGACCAGCAGCGACACCGAGCAGGTCTGGACCGGCTTCATGGAGCTGGAGGCCATGGTGGCCGCCGCGATCCGCGCCAGCCATGAAGGCAACACCGCAACCCTGACCGACGCGCTCACCGAACGGGCACGCGCCGAGCTGGGCGACGTCTCCGATGACGAGTTCCTCTATATGATCACCGGCCTGGTCTTCGCCGGTCAGGTCACCACCGAGTCGTTTCCTCGGGTTCCTTCTGGCCCATCACCTCGCCGGGCGCCTCGACGCCGTCGACGCCAGCGAGGCTGCCATCGACGCGTTCGTCACCGAGACGTTCCGGCTGCACCCGCCCGCGCCGTTCACACTCTGGCGCTTCACCACCACCGAGCTCGACCTTGCCGGCGTGACCTTGCCCGCCGGGGCCCCGGTGCTGGTCGACATCGAAGGGATCAACACCGACCCTTCCTGCCACCTTGCTCCTTATGCACTGGACCCGAAGCGCCGACGCCTGCCTGATCTCACCTTCGGCGACGGTCCGCATGCCTGCATCGGCGCGCAACTCGCCCAGCTAGAGGCGCGCGTCGTGATCCACGTGCTCCGCGAGGACTTTCCGGACGCCCACCTCGCCGTACCCTTCGACGAGCTCGAACGCGACCGGCGGGGCGGGCAGTTACGCAGGCTGGTCAGCCTCCCAACATGGCTAGCCAGTAGGTAGCCGCAGCTCGCCGCCGCCATCTTTACCTGGACAGCGCGCTGCGACCAGGCTATTTTGTTGTTTAGCTAAATAACGAAAGAGCTAGGTGAACCGTGTCTACCAAGCGCTTGCCCATCCGGCGCGGCGAAGGATCCTCGCACTCCTTCGCACGCGGAGCATGACCGCCGGTGAGCTTGCCGAGCATTTCGACCTCGCGAAGCCGACACTTTCAGGACACTTCGCGGTCCTGAAAGACGCGGAGTTGATCCACGGCGACCGCAACGGGACGTCGATCACCTATCACCTCAACGTATCGCTGCTCGAGGAGGCACTGCTCGCCCTGCTCGACACGTTCGACGTGGGACACGCAGCAGGAGCTGCGGATTCTGGCCTGCTGTCTACGCATCCGGACCGCGGGAGGACAGATGAACCGTAAAGCCGATCATGTGGGCGACTGTTGTCGCCGTCGCCGTTGCGGCGGGCATATCGATCTGGGCCGCACCCGATCTCCCCGCGCGGGTGCCGATGCACTTTGATCTCTCGGGCAGACCCGATCGGCTTGGGAGCCGCACCGAGGCGCTCGTGGGGATCCCGCTGCTCGTGTTTGGGCTGGGCGTCCTGTTTTGGGTCCTGCCACTCGTCGACCCGCGGCAAGGCAATATCGCACGCTCCGCAAAAGCCTACCGAGCCTGCATGCTTGCCATCCTCGCCTTCCTCGTGGGCGTGCACGGGCTCATTATCCTCAACGGTGTCGGGCGACCTGTGCCGGTCGTGCGGGCGATCAATGGAGGGGCTGGCCTGCTGTTCGTCGTGATCGGCAACTATCTGGGCAAGACGCGGAGCAACTGGTTCTTCGGGGTGCGCACCCCCTGGACCTTGTCGAGCGAGCGGTCGTGGGGCAAGACGAACCGCCTCGCCGGGCGGGGGTTCGCCATGCTCGGGATCCTCGTCATCGTCGCCGCGCTGCTCGGCTCCCCGGTGGCGATGCTCGCCGTGATCTTCGGCGGTCTCACACTGCTGGCCGTCGCGCTCGCCGCCTACTCGTACCGAGAGTGGCGCCTCGATGAGGTGACGGGGAAGCGCGCTTAACCCCTTATGGCCAGGGGCTTAGGGCGCGCGCAACGTGGCGAGGAGCGGGATCGCCGCGATCTTGTCTTCGGTCAGCTCGGGCCACAGGATGCCCGTCGGGCGGGGGTGGCTGCCTTCGCAGGTGATGATCTCGTCCGGCGTGACGATGAGGTCGAGCGGGACGTCGTGGGCGGCGAGGGGGATCCGGCCAGCGTCGACGATCTGGGAGGGATGGACGGTGGTGACGACCACGGTGTCCGGGCCGATGAGCCCGGCCTCGGCCGCGAGCGCGAACTCGAGATCGCTGAAGCCCCCGCCCTTGCCGAGCCGGGCGCCCGTCCGGTCGACCGCGACGCTGCCGGTCACGACGAGATCGACGGGCCGCAGCGCGGACACACCGACCGTACGGCCGTAGCGGGTGGCGCCCTTGATCGACGACGCCTGGCGCGGCGAAACGGTCAGGCTATGAGGGTCGAGCAAGAAGAACGGGTCAGGCTCGGCGAGGCGGGGAACCGCCATGTAGAGCATCAGCCCATCCTCGAGCGCTCGCTGGCGGACCGGCCACTGTGGCGAGTCGGGGTTACACTTGCACGCCGCCGCGCCCTTCCACGCGCCGGTGCTCCGTAGCAGCTCGGCCGCCGACTCAGCTCGTACGAAGTTCGGGATACGACCTTCCGCTCCAGGGAACCGGGCGGCCCCCGCCTGCCGCAGCGCTTCCCATACGTGCGCCCGCAAGGCCCGCTTCTGCTCCAGAACGGCAGGATCGCCACCGGCGTCGGCGCTGTGATCTCTGTGGGTCCGGGCCATCCGGCCGGAGGCTACCGCGCGAAGGCTGCCAGCGGGGTGTCAGCGTACGTGGAGCCCGCTGACAGGCAGGGGCGGCACTATGCCCGCGGATGAACAAGTGAAATGGAGAACGCGATGACCATCGCCATCCAGGCTGAGGGGCTCGCCAAGTCGTTCGGCGACATCCGCGCCTTGGACGGGATCGACCTCGAGGTCCCCGCCGGCACGGTACTCGGCCTGCTCGGCCCCAACGGATCCGGAAAGACCACGGCGGTCCGGATCTTCGCGACCTTGCTCCAACCGACGTCCGGGCGGGCGAGCGTCGCCGGCCACGACGTCTTCAGCCAACCCTCGCGGGTGCGGTCGGTGATCGGGCTGACGGGCCAGACCTCGGCGGTCGACGACCACCTCACGGGTTTCGAGAACCTCGAGATCATCGGCCGGCTGCTCGGCCTCTCCAAAGCGGACGCCGGCACGCGAGCCCGTGCGCTCCTCGGCCGTGTCGACCTCACGAGCGACGGGGACCGCCGCGCGAAAACCTACTCGGGAGGTATGCGGCGGCGCCTCGACTTGGCCGCCAGCCTCGTGGGACGGCCACAGGTCTTGTTCCTGGACGAGCCGACGACTGGCCTCGACCCCCGCAGCCGGATCGAGCTATGGAACACCATCCGCGAGCTGGTGGCCGACGGCACGACCGTGCTGCTGACCACGCAGTACCTGGAGGAGGCCGACAACCTGGCCGACACCATCGCCGTGCTGGACCACGGCCGGGTGATCGCGCGCGGCACGTCGGACGAGCTGAAGGCACAGACGGGCGGTCAGGTCCTGGAGGTGCGGCCGCAGGACCCGTCCCGCCTGGACGAGACCGCCACGACGCTCGCGACGCTGGCGGGAGGCGCTCCGGTCGTCGACCGGGAGGGCCGTGTTGTCGGCGTCTCCGTCGACGACACGGCGCTCGTCGCGGCGGCGGTCCGCCAGCTCGACGCCGCCGGGATCAGGGTCGCCGACCTGGCGCTGCGCCGCCCGAGCCTCGACGACGTGTTCCTACAGCTCACCGGGCACCGCAGCCAGGCCGCACCCGCGAAGCAAGCGGCCTCGGGCAAGCGCCGCCACAGGAGGAATGCCGCATGACCGCCACAACCACCGCGACACGAGGGGGACCCGCCGTGCGGGTACCTGCGGCGAGGCCAGGCCCGCGAGCCATCGCGAGCCAATCGCTGCTGATCGCCCGCCGGAACTTGACCGCCCTCGTCCGCGCTCCTGAGACGATCTTCTTCTCCGTGATCCAGCCGATCATGTTCTTGCTGCTGTTCAACTACGTGTTCGGGGGAGTGATCGGCGGCGAGGGTGGCGGCTATATCAACTTTCTCATGCCGGGTATTCTCGTCCAGTTCGTCGCGTTCGCAACGTTCAGCACCGCGCTGGGGCTGAACTCAGACGTCGCGAAGGGTTTCGTCGACCGGTTCCGGTCACTGCCGATCGCTCGATCGGCGGTGCTGACGGGACGGATTCTCTCCGACGCCGTGGGCATGGCGTTCAACACCGTGCTCCTCGGTGCCGTGGGGACGTTGATGGGCTTCCGCATCTCAGGTGGCCTGACTTCCATCATCGGCGCATGCCTCCTCGCATGGGCATTCGGCGTCGCGCTGTGCTGGGTCGGCGCCGTGATCGGGCTCACGCTCCGGTCGCCCGAGGCCGTCCAGTCGGGTGGGATGAGCTGGCTGTTCCCCCTGACGTTCGCCAGCTCGGCGTTCGCGCCGGCCGAGAGCATGCCGGGTTGGCTCCAGGCGTTCGTGAACGTGAACCCCGTCACCATCACGACTGATGCGATACGGGCGCTGCTCGCCGGCGAGCCCGCGGCGTCACTGGCGCTTGCGTCCTTGGCCTGGACGGTCGCGATCACCGCCGTGT
>JBOGED010000393.1:0-7546 GCA_050743625.1 Egibacteraceae bacterium
GGCGTCGACGGCACGGTGCGCGTGTGGCAGGGGGCAGGTGACGACAACCCGGTCGTGCTGCGCGGCCACGACAACGGGGTGAACGGCGTGGCGTTCAGTCCTGACGGGCAGCGGCTGGCCAGCGCCGGCGTCGACGGCACGGTGCGCGTGCGGCAGGTGGCGGGTGATGCCGATCTGGTCGTGCTGACTGGCCACGACAGCCCGGTATCGGGAGTGGCGTTCAGTTCTGACGGGCAGCGGCTGGCCAGCGCAGGCGTCGATGGTACGGTGCGCGTGTGGCAGGTGGCAGGCGGTGTCGATCCGATCGTGCTGACCGGCCACGACGGCACCTTGAACGGTGTGGCGTTCAGTTCTGACGGGCAGCGGCTGGCCAGCGCCAGCTCCGATGGCACGCTGCGGATCTGGACGCTGGCAGGCGACGTGGATCCCATCGTGCTGCGCGGCCACGACGGTCAGGTATTGGGCGTGGCGTTTAGCCCTGACGGGCGACGGGTCGTCAGCGCCGGCCAGGACGGCACCGTGCGCGTCTGGGACTCCATGGGCGGACCCGCCCTTGTCAGGCTGCGCGGCCACCAGGGCCCTGCGACCAGCGTCGCGTTCAGCCCCGACGGCCACCGGATCGCCAGCGCAAGCGCCGATACCACGGTGCGGGTGTGGACGTGCGAGGTGTGTGGACCCATCGAGGAGGTACTCGCCCTAGCCGTGCAGCGCATCACGCGTCCACTGACGGGCGAGGAGCGCGCGACTTTCCTACACGAGACGCCACCCGCATGATCGGACCGGCGGTTCCGAGCCTCTCGGTAAACACCTACGGGGGGGACCGATTCGGTAACAGCTGTGAGCTGTCAAGGTGACGGTTGATCTGCCAGGTCTGGCATTTTACGACTGGACGCACATCGCACAGATGACCTGTGAACCCCCCGTCCTTCGTGTGCGCGCTGCTATGCCAGTCTCTTTCCGACCAGAGACTGTGCCATCCATTGCAGGTTGACGGACGGATCGAGCTGTAGTGCTTGCTAGTTGGGGTTGTTGGTGCGGAGAGTCTGCAGGTGGTCGGCGAAGTCGCGGGTGGCGGGCAGGTCGCGGTGGTGGAGGGTCAACGCCGTGAGGAGCTCGCCGGCCTGTTGAAGGTTGGGCTCTGCGATCCCGCGGGTGATCGCGAGCGCGTCGGTGGCCAGGCGGATGCCTTCCTCGGGGTGGCCTTGGTGGACGTGGCAGATCGCGAGGTTGATCTGGGATTGAGGAAGGTTGGAACTGATCACGAACGGCGGCGATGCGGTCTGGTAGCAGGCGATCGCCTGGCGTGCGTGAGGCTCGGCGTCTTTGGGCTGTCCGAGCCACAGCAGCGAGATGCCCGTGTAAAGCTGTAGGCCGCCGGGGCTGCATGACCACCACCCGCCAATGGGGTCGTCGCCGAGTTGGTGGCTGCGGAGCTCGCGCTCGGCGCGCCCCAGCGCCTCGAATACGCCTGAGCGGTCACCCATCCGCGCGAGCGCGCGCGCCTCGCCTCGGACGGCGAGCAGGGCGCGCTGCGCGCCGTTGGTGGCGTAGCGCTGGCCATCTTGCGCGTAGGACAGCGCCATGGGGAAGTCCTCGTCCCACAGCGCCACGGTGCTTTGGTCCACTCGTACCGAGGCGAGCAGTGTGTCGTCGCCGACCTCGCGGGCGAGCTGTTCGGCGGTCAGGAGATGAGCGTAGGCGACTGGGTAGTCGCCAAGCTCGAAGGACATGAACCCCAGCAGTGCGGAGAGTTGCCCGGCGATGCGGTACAACGCCCGGCGCTGGGCCAGTGTCTGCTGGCCGTCCAGCAGCGCCTCGACCTCATCGCGCAGCGCGGACACCGCGCGTAGCATCTGGCCGCTTGGCGTGTGCTCGTAGTTCCGCAGGAAACTCGCGACCCGCAGCTCCAGATGCTCGAGCGTGAACGGGCTGACGTTGGACCTTTCGAGCTTGCGGGATAGCCGCATCGACGCCAGACCGCTCTGCTCGAGGGCCACGCTTACCCCGGTCGCTCCCGCTGCGCGGAACAGCTGCCTGCGGTCCGTGTCCGTCTCCTCGCCGTCCGCCTGCGTGTCGCGGCCAGCGTAGTCCGCCGGTGGTTCCTCGGCCGGCTCGGGTAACTCGGCGGGGGCATAGTCGCAGCCGTAGCCGAGCAGGTCAGCCCTGGTCTCATACACCCGGCACAGGCGATCCAGATACTCCTCACCGGGCTGCGCCTTGCCGTGCTCCCAGCGGCACAACCGGCCCGTGGTCAGGCCGGGGCGCGCCAATCCGTCGGCGTCGTAAGTGGCCAGGATCGCTTCGACCGCCCGTGGGCGGGTCCAGCCGCATGCCAGCCGGTGCGCCTTCAACCGCGACATCCCGAACTGGTCGGCGATCGCCTCGACGATTTTGGCCACCGACCAGCCCCGCGCCAGCCGCTCGGCGCGGAGCGCGGCGGTCTGCTGCAAGTCCACGCTGCCCTCCATGACGCCTCTCCCTTTCCTATCGTGGCTGTCAGTCACAGGTCGCGATACACCCGTGCACCGTATGTCACCTGGCGTCCACTTGAGGGGGTGGTGTCGAGGGCCGGCACCCGATGTATTGCGGGGCGGCAACCCGGGTGTCGCCGCGAGGGACTACTGTCCGCGCGACGCCATGGCGGCGGCCTGCCTCGGCGATGCCGAGCCCAGGCATTGCCTGTGGCCGCGGGAGCGTGGGACGGTCGGGCACCTTCTTCCCTTCCCCTGGTGACGACAAGGCGACCCTTCATGGACTGGAGAGATCACGCGGCATGCCTGGACACCGATCCCGAGTTGTTCTTCCCTATCGGGACGACCGGTCCCGCGCTGAATCAGATCGAGCGCGCCAAGGCGGTCTGCCAGCGCTGCGACGTGGCGACCCAATGCCTGGAGTGGGCGATCGCGACGCGCCAGGACGCCGGCGTCTGGGGCGGGCTGACCGACGACGAGCGCCGCGCCCTGCGCCGCAGCCGACAGCGCCGCAAACGCACCGCAAGCTGACCCCACATCAACGAGTCGCACACCTACAGACTACACATGCATACATCTGAAAATTTGCTTGTCCATTCCAGTCGACGACCTGATACTCGACTGGCTCTGTTCGCAAGCACGGCAAGGAGGCTGCGGTGAGACTCACGCGCATTTCAGGTGACGGCTCCTGCAACAATGGCACGTGCCCGACGGTGTTCGCGATCGACGACGGCAAGGATGAGGTGGTGGTGCAGGGTTATACGGTGATCGACGCCGGGGCGCTGGCCCAGCTGGACCTCCCACCCGGGGAGAGCGCGGTCCGAGTGCCACTGGGGCTGCTCCTGGACGCCGCCGCCAGCCTGGAGGACAGCTCGTGAATGTTGAGGAGTTCGGCCGGTTGTTCACGGCCTTCCAGCGGTCTGCGTTCCGCTTGGAGACGCTTGGCCAGTACCTGGTTGCCGAGGAGGCCGACGAGTTCGCCGCCTTCCAGGCCGGCCGCCCGCCCTCCCGGCGCACACCAGAGGACGACGAGTGGCTGCGGATGATCGCCCAGGACGCCGCGGCCGGAAAGCACTGGTGTCGGGTGCACGTCGTCGAGCACCCGTTGACGGCCTATCTGCGTTATGAGCTGGCCTGCTATCCCGACAGCGTCGCCGCCGGTGAGCGGGTGCTCATCGCCGACCAGGACGCCCACCCTGGACTGGCCGCGCTCGATCGTGAGGATTTCTGGCTGTTCGACGACCGGCTCGTCGTACGCATGCGTTACGACGGCGAGGGTCACTGGCTGGGCGCCGAGCGCGCTGCAGACGTTGACCTGGAGGAGTACCGTCACCGCCGCGACCTCGCGCTCGCGCATGCGGTGCCTCTCGATGAGTACCTGACCAAGGGCAAAGGACGTTTGCGCGTGTGAGGAGCGACGTCGACGAGGCGGCGGCTTCGGCCCGGAGCCGTTTGGCGGCCACGCTGCGCCATTTGCGGCACCGGGCCGATCTTTCCGGTGAACAGCTCGCCAAGTTGCTCGGTGTGTCGCAGTCGAAGGTCTCCCGGGTAGAGAACGGTCGCACCGCCCCATCGGTCGCCGACGTCCAGGCGTGGGCGCGCGCGTGTGGCGCTGGCAGCGAGATGGTCGAAGACCTCGTCGGCCGCGCTGAGCAGGTGCTGACCGAGGCCAGGACCTGGCGCAGCCAGCTGGCAGGCGGGCTGCCCGCAAAACAAGAGCAGATCGGTCAACTGGAGGCGGACGCGCAGGTGATCCGCTTGTTCCAGAGCACGGGTGTTCCCGGGTTGCTGCAGACGGCCGAGTACGCCCGGCGGGTGTTCATGTTGGCCAACCCGTCCGAGCGCCCGGACGTCGCCGCGGGCGTCGCGGCCCGGCTGGAACGCCAGCAGGTGCTATTCGACGAGACCAAGCGATTCGAGTTCCTGATCTGTGAGGCGGCGCTGCGCTGGCCGATCGCCTCGCCGTTCGCGATGCTCGGCCAGCTCGACCGGATCGGCTCGCTGCTGGACCTGCCACACGTCGACATCGGCATCGTCCCACTCGACGGGCCCGCACCGACGCTGCTGCCGCACGCGTTCTGCGTGTTCGGCGACGACCCCGACGACGCGCTGGTCACCGTCGAGACCCTGACCGCAGAGCTGTACGTCCGCGACCCACAGGACGTGAGGTTCTTCCTGGACACGTTCGCGCAATTGCGGCAGGTCGCGGAGTGGGGCGCCGAAGCCCGGGCGTTGCTGGCCCGGATCGCCTCCGGCTTCCGCCGCTGACCGCCTACCCTTCCTATGCACAACCTGGTTGACTGTCAGAGCATAAATTGGCATAGTCCTGTCCCGCTGACAACTGCGGTCGACCAAGGGGGGAGGCAGCGATGCACGGATCGTCAGGCCGGGAGCTGAGCAGGGCGATCGTCGGCAGCGGCCAGTACTTGGCCTTCACTCCTTGTCACCACCGGCCGGTCCGTATCCCCGAGGCAGAGATTGAGCCGCGCAACGCCGTGTGCTGCCAGATGGACGGGCGCTGCTGGGGCGTCAGCTTCGTCCGGGACGGCGCGGACTGGCATGCGGTCTGGACTCCACTGACGTCCCAGCTCAATACCGCGCCGTCGGCAACCGGCGCGCCTGCCTAAAGGATGCCTGCCATGTCAGTGGCCACCGGGCAGCTACGGGTCCTGATCGCCCAGGACCCCGCCGGCCTGGACCTGCTCGCCTGCACCCCCGAGCTCGCCGCCCGCCTGTTGGAGCGTTGGCCCGGAGCCATGATCGTCTACGAACGACCCGCCAGCGAGCACCAAGGCTGGCTATACCTGCCCGACCTGCGACGCGTCGCTGGCCGCGACCCGAGCGGGCGGTGGCTGACGGTCCCGCGGCCACCCCAGCCGCCCCTCGGCGACGGCGACTCCGAGCAGGACGGCGACGCTTCCGGCCAACAAGCTCCACGTCACAGGCTCGCCCAACACCAGGAAGCCCAGGACGACCGCGACGACGGGCAGCAGGTAGGTCACCGTGGACGCGGTAGTGGCGCCCTCATCCTGGATGAGCCGGTAGTTGAGGATGTAGGCCGCCCCGGTCCCCAACATCCCCAACGCAATCACGCTGGCCAGCACCGCTGGGCTCAGGTCGAGAGGACCGAAGGCGAACAGCGGTGCGGCAAGGACGAGGATCGCGACGGCGGCGGTGAGCTGGCCGGCAGCCAGGACCAGCGGCGGCAGCCCCCGCCCGATCAGGTAGCGCCGCACGTAGACATACGACAGGCCGTAACTGGCGGCAGCAACAAGGCACGCCGCCTCACCCGCAAGAGAGCCTTCGAGCCCAGCCTGCCGCCACGGCTCCAGGACCGTGACCGCTCCGGCGAAGCCGAGCAGGAGCCCAGCGATACGCCTGCGCGTCGCCCGCTCTTCCTGGCCGACCGCGATCGCGATCCCCAAGGTGAACAACGGAGTCGTCGCGTTCAACGCACCGGCGACATGGGACGGGACAGTCTGCTCGGCCCACGCGAACAAGAAATACGGGACGATATTGGCGATCACCGCAGCCACGCCCAGATGACCCCACACCCGCCACCCGGTCGGCAGGCGCAGATGCCGGACGCCGACGACCGCCAGCAAGACCCCTGCGCCCAGCAGCATGCGAGCCGCCACGATCGAAAACGGGCTCAACCCCTGCAACGCGACCCGGATCAGCAGGAAGTTCGACCCCCACAACAGCGCCAACAAGCCAAACCGGACACCGCTCCCTCGGGTCATTCTCTTGCTGTCGCCCTCGTCACTACGGGCTCGCTCCTGGCGCAAGCCAGTCATAGGATAGCCGGCAGATGACCGACCACACCCCCGACGCCGCCAAACGCCAACCCCCGCCCAGCAAACGCATCGCCGACGAGCTCCGCCGAGCCATCGACACCGGCGAGCTCCCCCCAGGCTCGCAACTGCCCTCAGAGCGTGAGCTGGCCCGCAGCCACGGCACCGCCCGCAACACCGCCCGCCAAGCCATACAGATCCTGCTCGCCGAAGGGCTTGTCGAGGCCCAGCACGGACGTGGCGTGTTCGTCCGCCCCCCACGAGCCATGGTCCGCCTCGGCCACGACCGCTACTCGCGCCGCTACCGCCAAAAAGGCATCCCCCCGTTCCGCGCCGAAGCAGAACGACAAGGCTTCACGCCAAGAGTAGAAGTCCGCGATATCGGCCCCGTGCCCGCACCCGGATGGGTCGCCGAACGCCTCAAACTCTCAGAAGGCGACAACGTGCTCCGCAGACGAAACCGCTACTACGCCGACGACCGCCCCGTCCAACTCGCCGACACCTACATCCCCCTGCCCATCGCCGGCCAAAGCCCCCTCCACCAGGCTGAAACCGGACCCGGCGGCATCTACCAACGCCTCGAAGAACAAGGGCACCGCCTCGTCACCTTCCGCGAAGACATCACCGCCCGCATGCCCCGCCCCGACGAAACCGACACCCTCGCCATCCCCCCCGGCGTCCCCATCATCGAACTCCTCCACACCAGCCACAACCAACACGGCGACCCCTTCGAAATCACCCACATCATCCTCCCCGCCGACCGCAACGGCCTCACCTACGAACTCCCCGCCGACTAGCCGGCCGGCACAGCTCCAGGCTTAGACGTGAGGTCGATGCTGCTTTGGCCCGTCGATGCCGGTGTCCGAGACGGCTCTGCTGGCGTATTTGGGAGAAGGAGCGGCCTGAGAATGGCCCCGAAGATGAGGACCACGGTCACGCCAGCGAGTCCCAGCGTAAGGAGTATGGCCCGTCTGCTTTGAGTGATCTGGTTCCTCGCGTCCTGAGCGTCGTGAGCCCCTTGATCGCGTCGATGTTCTCTCGGAGCAGCACCTCACGGTAGAGGTCAAGGTCAGACTCGAAGGCATTGAGCGCTGTACGGGCTGCGCTCTACACGTAGCTGATTCGCGGCGAACCCAAGGCAGAACAGGATCGTGAGGATCGCGGCTAGTAGGACGACCGCGGCGGCCGGTTCAAGCAAGTCGCCCTTGAAGGCGACGAGGATGCCGACCGCAGCAGCGGCCTGGAGGACCGCCCGGTCGAAGGTCGACCGGGCGGTGGTCG
>JBOGED010000394.1:0-4254 GCA_050743625.1 Egibacteraceae bacterium
GGGAGCCGGATGAGTCGAGAGGCTCACGTCCGGTTCTGCGAGGGCCGGGGGGTGAGACTCCCCCCGGCCACTCACCCCTGTTCGGGGTTGTCGATGCGTTTGGCCCGGCGTCAGGCGGTCAGCTCGCGCTCCAGCGGTGTGCGGAAGCGGGGCGTGACACGGGTCGGGCCGAGCCACGCGGTGAGGCGGGCGGTTTTGGCCTCGACCGCGGCGACGGCGGACGCGCCGGTGTCCTCGAGAAGGCGGAACACCACCTCACCGTCCTGGCGCTGAGCCCATCCGCCGACGATCCTGCCCTCCCACCACACCGTCGGGCCGATGTTCCCCGAACGATCGAACAGCGCGGACCGGTGCTCCCCGAGGTACCAGTCGCGCTCGGACCAGCCCATCGGGGACGGGTCCAGGGCGGGCAGCATCGCGACCCACGGGTCGGGCGACGCGTCGGGTTCGAGATCGTGCTCGAGGACGATCCCGGGCCGGCCGCCGAGATCGACCTCTACGGGCGCGACCTCTTCCAGCGCGCGCTTCACAAGACCCGCCGTCCAGCCGGTCCACCATCGCAGGTCGGCGACGGTCGCCGGGCCGAACGCGCCCAACCACCGGCGGACCAGCTCGACCCGCGCGGTCTCGGCGTCGCGCGGCGCCAGCTCCTCTCCCAGCCACGACTCCGCGGGGGCCCAGTGGTACTGGCTGCTCGTCCACGACCCGCGCGGCCGGCCGCGGATGATCCGCCCCTGTGCCGCGAGGAGGAACAGCACTCGGGTGGAGACGCCCTGCATCCGCTCGTACTTGTCCTTGCCGACGCGGATCTGCAGCCGCAATGCGGGCACGTCCTCGCACAGCTGCGCGGCGGTCGCCTCGCCGCGGTTGCGCAGTGCCTGGACACAGGACTCTTCGGCCTCCCTCAGCCAGCGCTCCCCGTCGCGTGCCGCGCCGGCCTGCTCGAGCATCCGCACGAAGTTGCGCCGCTCCCCGGGCACCAGAGCCCGCGTACAGGCAGCCTCCAAGACCGGCAAGAGCTCTCGCGTGACGACGAACATCGTCCGGCGCATCCCGAGGAACCGGACGAGCGATCGCTCCTCGTAGAGGGCGCGCTCGATGGCGCCAGGGTCCGTCGCGCGCGCCCGAGCCCGCAACGAGAGGAAGACGGACGCCGGGTCGGTCGCATGCAGCGCGACGAGATCACGCGCGACGCCCACCACACCGGCCGCCCGCTCGGCTGGCGCGAGATGGTGGCGGATCCCCAGCCGCGCTTGTCGTTGGGCGACGGTGAATCGGTTCATTGGCGGAGGGTGCGGTAGCGGCGGATGAGCTGGTTGGTGGAGGGGTCGTGGTCCAGGTCGGGCTCGTGTTGGGGTTGCAGCTCGGCGGCGATGTGCTGGGCGAGGACCTTGCCCAGCTCGACACCCCACTGGTCGAACGAGTCGATGTTCCAGATCACGCCCTGCGTGAACACCTTGTGCTCGTAAAGCGCGACCAGCTGGCCGAGCGTGCGGGGGGTGAGGCCGGTGGCCAGGATCGTGCTCGTCGGCGTGTTGCCCGCGAAGCGGCGGTGAGGCGAGGGGTGGTCCCGGCCGAACGCGAGCGCCTCGGCCTGCGCGAGCAGGTTGGCCATGAGCAGGTCGTGCTGGTGCTCCAGGTCGCTCAGCGGCTGGCAGAAGCCGATGAGGTCGCAGGGGACAAGCTTCGTTCCCTGGTGGATCAGCTGGTAGAAGGCGTGCTGCCCGTTCGTTCCGGGCTCGCCCCACACGATCGGGCCGGTCTGCGTCTGGATCGGTTCTCCCTGCAGGTCGACCGACTTGCCGTTGCTTTCCATGTCGAGCTGCTGCAAGTACGCCGGCAGGCGCGCGAGCGCCTGGCTGTAAGGCAGGACGGCGTGCGTCTGCGCGCCGAAGAAGTCGCCGTACCAGATGCCGATCAGGCCGAGCAGCACCGGCATGTTGCGGTCGAGCGGCGCGGTCCGGAAGTGCTGGTCCATCTGATGAAACCCGGCGAGCATCTCGGCGAAACGCTCCGGGCCGATCGCGATCATCAGCGACAGCCCGATGGCGGAGTCCATCGAGTACCGACCCCCGACCCAATCCCAGAACTCGAACATGTATGCCGGGTCGATCCCGAACTCGGCGACTCCCCGAGCGTTGGTCGACACGGCGACGAAGTGCCGCGCGATCGCGTGCTCGTCTCCCAGTGCGTTGACCAGCCATTCCTTCGCCGCGCTCGCGTTGGTCAACGTCTCCAGCGTCGTAAAGGTCTTCGAGCACACGACGAACAACGTCTCGGCCGGGTCGAGGTCGCGGATCGCCTCGGACAGGTCGGCGCCGTCCACGTTCGACACGAACCGCACGTCCAGCGACCGGTCACTGAACGCTCGTAGCGCCTGGTACGCCATCGCCGGCCCGAGGTCCGATCCGCCGATGCCGATGTTCACGACAGCGCGGATCCGCCGGCCCGTCGCGCCACGCCACTCACCTGAGCGGACCTGGTGGCTGAGGCCGGCCATACGGTCGAGCACCGCGTGGACGCCCGGCACGACGTCGCGGCCCACGCCGTTGCTCCCAACGAGCGTGATCCGCGCGTCCCTTGGGGCGCGCAGCGCGACGTGGAGCACCGCTCGGTCCTCCGTGGAGTTGATCCGCTGGCCGGTGAACATCGCGTCGACACGCTCTCGAAGCCCGGCCCGCTCGGCGAGCGCGACGAGCAGCCCCAGCGTCTCGCTGGTCACCCGGTTCTTCGAGTAGTCGAGGAACAGGTCCCCGGCCTCGAGCGTCATCGCCTCAGCCCGGCCAGGATCCTTCGTGAAGAGGTCCCGCAGATGCACTGCGCCGATGGTGGCGTGGTGCCGCTCGAGCGCCCGCCACTCCTGCGTTCGCGTGATCGAGGTCATGGTGCCCAGTACCGTATCCGGCGTGGGTGAGCTCGAGGAGCGGCTGGTCACTCGGGAGCGGCGTGCCGGACGCGCCCGACCGGTCTAGAGACCGGACGTAGCACGACGTCGTCGAAGCGGGCCTGGCCACCCCGCGGCAGCGCGTCGAGGTACTCCAACGTGCGCGGGTGGCCATTTTCTACTGAAGGGTTAGCATTCCGTGCATGGACGGTGACGTCGAGCGTCGCGCGCTGCCTCGCGCTGGTCATGCGCGCTGCGCGGCGGGGTACCTGTTCGAGGCCGGGTGGCGGTGGCGTACGTGATACGCATCGAGCTCTGGTCCGCCCCTGGATGCCCGAATGCGCCGCTCGTGCGCCAGCGGCTGCACGACTGCCTGCGGCGGCTGGGCATGCGGGAGGAGATCCGCGAACACGCCGGTCCGGATGTCCCGTCACCAACCGTGCTCATCGACGGCGTGGACGTCATGGGCCGGTCCGCCGCGGCCGGGCCGGGATGCCGGCTGGACCTCCCCACGACCGACCATATCCGCGCCGCGCTCAAGGAGGCCGTGCGGAGATCCCAAAGTTCATAGCAGCTAGGCGAGGGCGGCGGCCGGGCCGGGGTGGGCCAGCCGCTCGTTGACCATGCGGAGGGTGCGTGCGGTGTAACCGCGGAGGAAGCGGAGCTGACGGGGCGTGAGGCGGTCGCAGACCCAGCGCCAGTGCAGTGATACCCAGTCGCCGGGCTGCAGGTCGGTCGTGAATCCCATGCCGTCCACGGCCACGATTGCGGTCTCCGGCCGCTCGGGACCGAGCGACAGCACATGGTCCGTGTAGCAAAGCGGCTGAGATCGCACCACCGCCTCGCCGGCGGAGATAGAGATGACCTGGCCCCATCGGATGCGGCACTGGTCCAGGACATGCAGGGGTTGGTCGCCGCCCCGGCCCTCGCCCAACATCCCGACCCACGGATAGACGCAGAGCACGTGGAAGCTGTGGTGCGCGGCGCCACCGGCGGGGATCGTCTCGGCGAGGTCGCGCCAGTGGCGGCCGGCTGGTCCGCGGAACCGGTCGCTCAGCGAGTGCCCGAAGGTGGTCAGGTCGACACGGTCGAGCAGGTCGCTCCCTACCCAGTAGCTCTCGACCACCCGGCGATCGAGTGGGTCCCCGATCCCGTTCGAGCCGGCGATGAGCTGCAGGTATGGCCATGCTCCGCCGAAACCCCGCGCGAGGTGGCGCAACCCTCCGTCGGCGACGCCCCCGGCCCCGTACTCCAGGACCGCGCGGTGATCGGCTGGGCCGCAGTACCCAAGCTCGTTGGGTGCGTACGCGTAACGCGCGAACAGCACCGGACCGGTGGTGTCAATCATTCGCTTACCCTATCGAGGTTTT
>JBOGED010000395.1:0-1549 GCA_050743625.1 Egibacteraceae bacterium
CAGGAAATGCGCGCCAACGCGCAATTTCTAGGGGTCCAGCAGCGGGCATCCCACGGATCGGCCAGTAGCTGGCAGCATTTGCGCGTGGGCGCGCAAATGCTGCATGTTCACAGGTCGACGACGTGCGATCCAGGCTAAGAGGGCTCCAGGCCTAGGGCGTCCCTCGCGGCGCCCACCGTGTACAAGGATCCCGTGACGACGACCGCGTCGTCCTCGGTCGCGACGCCCGAGGCCAGCTCGATTGCCTCCTCGATGTCGGAGGCCGTCTCGACAGACCCTCCCGCGTCGCGTACCGCTTTCTCCAGGCGGTCGAGCGCCGCGGCCCGGCTGCTGGGAGGCTGCGTCACGACGACGTGCTCCGCGAAACGGACAACCTCGCCCGCGATCGCATCGATGTCCTTGTCCCCCAGCACCCCCAGCACCGCGACGCGATTCCGGAACACGAACTCGCTGAGCAGCGTGACCGCCAGCGCGCGCGCGCCCGCGGGATTGTGCGCGCCGTCGAGGATGACCGGCGCCGCGTCCTCCCGCGGCACGAGCTCGATGCGCCCCGGCGAGCGGACCGCCGCGAATCCCTCTCGGACGACCTCAACATCGAGCCCACCGGCAAGGCCCAGGAACCCTTCGATCGCGGCGAGCGCGCAGGCCGCGTTGTCCGCCTGATGCGCGCCGTAGAGCGGGAGGAAGATCTCCGTATACGTGCCGGTGACACCCCTGAGCCTGACCAGTTGGCCGCCAACCGCTGGGATGCGCTCTATCACTGCGAAATCACGCCCGGCGACGACCAGCCGGCCATCGGCACGCTCCGTGGCACGAGCGATCAAGGCCTCGACCTCCGGGGACTGCTCCCCGCAGACGACGATCGCGCCCGCTTTGATGATGTCAGCCTTCTCCCGGGCGACCTGCTCGGGCGTCGCTCCGAGTTGGGGATGATCGAGGCCGACGCGGGTCAGGACGGCGACCTGGCCATCGATGAGATTTGTGGCGTCCCACCGGCCGCCCATCCCCACCTCGAACACCCCGACGTCAACTGGCGTATCGGCGAAGTGGACGAACGCCAGTGCCGTCAGCACCTCGAAGAACGAGACACGCTCCGGATGGCGGGCATCGACCTCAGCCAGGAAGGGAGCCAGATACTCCAAGCCCCTCGCGAACTCGTCACGGTCGATCAACCGACCAGCGACACGGATCCGCTCCCGGACATCCTGGAGATGCGGCGACGTGTAGCCCCCGGCCTTGAGACCCAGCGCCCCCAGCAGGCACGAGATCATGTGGGTCGTGCTCGTCTTCCCGTTGGTGCCCGTGATATGGATCGACGGAAACGCCCGCTCGGGACTGCCCAATAGCTCGGCGAGAATGCTGATCCGCTCGAGGTCCGGAATCATCCGATTCGGCTGGCGTGCAAACAGCTCGGCGACGGCGAGATCGTAGGTACTCATGCAGCGCGACAGTGTAGGGCCGTCACCCTAATAACCACCGCCGTCCCGTCCCCCGTACCAGACATACCGGATGGCTATGGTGTGGCGGGGGTCGTCGGCTCGGCATATGT
>JBOGED010000396.1:0-1995 GCA_050743625.1 Egibacteraceae bacterium
CGCCTGGGGTGATCACGCCCTTGCCGAAGGCGAGGTCACCCACCGTGTCGAGTACCGCCGGGTCGCGGGCGGCGGTGACGAGCAGGTCGGTCGCGCCCGGCCAGGCCGCGAGTCGGGATAGCAGCGCGGTATGGCGGAAATGGCGGCCCAGCGCACGCTGGAGCAGCGTGGCATAGCGCGGGCCGGGCGAGCCGGGGGTGTCGATCGCGGCTTGGGCCGCCAGCCGCCCCGAGAGCAGCGCGTAGAAGATCCCCTCCCCGGTCAACGGGTTCACCAGCGACGCCGCGTCACCGGCGAGCAGCACCCTGCCCCGGTAGGGGCACGGCCGGTCCGACGACATGGGCAGGAGGTGAGCCTTCAGAGTGGTCGTGTCGGGCTGCGCGCACGGCAGCGCTCGCCGCAGATGCTCCTCGAGCCGCGCCCGGCTGGTATCGCGGCTGGCGAGAAGGCCAAACCCGACGTTCCGCGTCTCTTCATCGATCGGGAACGACCACGCGTACGCCGGCCCTCCGGCGGCGACCCACCGCAGCTCCAGCGCGGGCGGCCCGGACATCGGGGCGTAGCCACGGAGGGCAATGCCCACATGGCGTTGGCGGTTCGGCCGGATGCCGAGCTGGCGGCGGACGGTCGAGTTGGCGCCGTCGGCGGCGACAAGCACAGAGGCGTCGTACCGGCGGTTCACGATCACACCCGCATTCCCGCCTTCGATGGTGCGGACCTTGGCCCTGCGTAGCTCCGCGCCCGCCGCGACGGCAAGTGCCACGAGCCGCGCGTCGAACACCTGCCTGGGGACGACGTAGCCGGGCTGGGGAGCGGTGCCAGCGACCTCGCGCCCGCCCGCCGAGCGGACGCGAACGTCCACGAGCGGCGCGTAACCGTCGAGCGCCGCCCTGGCGCCGAGCCGCTCCAGCTCGGCGACCCCGTCCGGGCTGATCGCGTCGCCGCACACCTTGTCTCGTGGGAAGGCAGCCTTGTCGAGCAGCAGGACCCGAGCCCCCGGACGGCGCCGGAGGAGATGGAGCGCCGCGGCGGCGCCAGCGGGACCGGCCCCAGCCACCAAGAGGTGGGTCTGCCTCAAGGCTCCACCTTCCCCGCTTCCCCTGCACTGTGCAGAGTTAGTCCGGTATTCCGGACTTACTCTGCACGATGCGGCATCGATTGAGCTCGGCGTAGACGGCCGGGACAACGTAGCGGAGATAGCGGCCCAGCCGCACGAACGATCGCCCCGTCTCGCGGAACCCATAGCTGATGGGGACCTCGGCGTAGCGGAAGCCCTTGGCGAGGAGGTCGAGCGTGAGCACCTGCGCGTAGTTGAAGTCGTGCAGGATCTCGGCCTCGGCGGCGGCGGCCGTGGACAATGCCCGGTACCCGCTCTGGCCATCGGTGATCGGCGCGCGGGCGACATAGCGGAGCACGCTCGTGAGCACGAGATTCCCCAAGCGGCGATGGGGCGGCATGCGTCGTATCCGCCCCGCGAAGCGCGAGCCGACGACATAATCGGCGTCCCCGGCGAGGATCGGCGCCACGAGACGCTCGAGCTCGGACGGCGCGTACTCGCCATCCGCGTCGCAGAAGGCCACGGCGCAGGCGCCCTCGCTGACGCCAGCGGCGAGCCCGTGGCGCACCGCGGCGCCAAGGCCCTGATTCTCCCCAAGCACCATGACCTGGGCACCCGCATCCTTGGCGAACGCCGCCGTCCGGTCCGTCGATCCGTCGTCAATCACCAGGCAACGGACCGGCCGGCCGCAGACCGTGGCCGGGACGCGGCGCACGACGTGCGCCACGCTCGCCTCCTCGTCGTGCGCGGGGAGGAACAGGAGCACGTGTCCCGACGCGTCGACAGCGTCGAGGCTTTCCTCCCCAGCTCCCGCAGGGGACCCGGATGGCGCGGCGCGCGAGCATGGAGCAGCGCGTGGTAACCGCCAGCGGCCGAGCAGGCTTGGCGCGGGAGTCACTGCGGCGACTGCGCCGGCTACCAGGGCGTACGCGGTGTTC
>JBOGED010000397.1:0-7809 GCA_050743625.1 Egibacteraceae bacterium
GGCTCCGGACGCTTCCTCACCTCCGTCGCCGAGGCCTACGTGCACGGCGTCCCGGTGAACTGGCGGTCCGTCCTGCCCTGCCACGACGGCAGCCAAGTCGACCTGCCCACCTACGCGTTCCAACGGCAACCCTACTGGCTGCAAGCCGCCCCAGACGCGGGGGATCTGAGTGCGGTGGGGGTAGGGCCGGCGGGTCATCCGTTGTTGGGCGCGGCGGTGGGGTTGGCCGAGGGTGGCGGGGTGTTGCTGACCGGCCGGTTGTCCACACAGACCCACCCCTGGCTGGCTGATCATGTCGTGGCGGGGGTGCCGGTGCTGCCCGGCACGGCATTGTTGGAATTGGCGGTTTGGGCTGGCGATCTCCTCGGGTGCGACCTGGTCTCCGAGCTCATCATGGAGGCGCCGTTGGTGCTGCCCGCCGACGGCGGTGTGCAGCTCCAGATGGTGGTGGGCGCGCCGGACGGTTCCGCCCGCCGTCCACTGAGCGTGCACTCACGACCGGACGACCCCTCTCATCATGGCGAGCAGGACGATCAGGGCGAGTGGACACGTCACGCCAGTGGCGTGCTCGCCAACAGCGGTCCAACGGCGGGACCGGACGGGATGGACGTGTGGCCTCCGGCGGGCGCGGCGGCGGTGGCGGTGGACGGACTGTACGACCGTCTGGCTGAGCAAGGCCTGTGGTACGGGCCGGCGTTCCGGGGGCTGCAGAGCGTGTGGCGACGGGGCGAAGAGGTGTTCGCCGAGGTGGCGCCGCCTCAGGAGTGCCAGGCCGAAGCTGGCCTGTTCAGGCTGCACCCCGCATTGCTGGACGCCGCGCTGCATTCACTGGGGGTGACCTCACTCGCCCAGGGCACCGACATGCGAGCGGGACGGCTGCCATTTTCTTGGACCGGCGTGTGTGTACATGCGCGGGACGCGTCCGCGTTGCGTGTGCGGTTGCGGCCAGTAGGGCCGGATGCGGTGGGGTTGACGGTTACCGACAGCGCGGGGACGCTCGTGGCGTCGGTCGAGTCTCTGGTGATGCGGCCGGTGTCCGCCGACCAGCTGGCGGCGGTCCGCGGGGGAGAGCACGATTCACTGTTCTGTGTGGACTGGGTTGGCCTGGAGGTCGGACCGCCATCGGCGGCGACGGGTGAGTGGGCCCTGGCTGGCCCGGATGGGTTGGGATTGGCCGCGGCATTAACGACCGCTGGCGTGGCGGTAGCCGGGTATGAGGATCTGGCGTCGTTGCGCGAGGCAGTCGCCGGGGGCGGGGCGGTCCCAGAGGTGGTGTTGGCGGTATGCGCCGCCGCCGAGGCGGGCGAGGTGGTGGGGGTGGCGCACGCGGCGACGCATCGGGTATTGGCCCTGGTGCAGGCCTGGCTTGCCGATGAGCTGTTCGGCTCGTCGCGGTTAGTGCTGGTGACGCGTGGCGCGGTGGCGGTGGGCGAGGAGGATGTGGCGGACCTGGGGTGCGCGCCGCTGTGGGGGTTGGTCCGTTCGGCGCAGTCGGAAAGCCCGGGCCGGCTGGTCTTGATCGACCTGGACGAGGTGGACGGCTCCGGGGTCGCGCTGGGGGCGGCGTTCGCGTCCGGTGAGCCACAGCTGGCAGTACGCGGCGGCCAGGTGCTGGTGCCCAGGCTGGCCCGGCTGGCCCGGCTGGGTGCCGACGGGGCGGCGACGCCGTTCGATCCTGAAGGTGTGGTGTTGATCACGGGCGGGACCGGTGCGCTGGGCGGGCTGGTCGCCCGCCATCTGGTGACCCAGCACGGGGTCCGACGCCTGATGTTGGTCAGCCGCAGCGGGCCGCGGGCCGCGGGCTCGGGCGAGCTGGAGGCCGAGCTGACCGAGCTAGGCGCCGAGGTAACGGTGGCGGCGTGCGACGTGGCTGATCGTGACGCGGTGGCTCAGCTCGTGGGATCGGTGCTCGCCGAAGGCCGGTTGAGCGCGGTGGTGCACGCCGCGGGGGTGCTGGACGACGGCGTGATCGCCTCGTTGACGCCGCGGCAGGTCGACCGGGTGCTGGCCCCCAAAGCCGATGCCGCTTGGCGTCTCCACGAGCTCACCGCGGATCTGGACCTGTCCGCCTTCGTGCTGTTCTCCTCGATCGCGGGCACCCTTGGCAGCCCGGGCCAGGCCAACTACGCGGCCGCGAATACCTTCCTGGATGCCTTGGCGGCGCATCGCCGGGCGCGTGGCCTGCCCGCGGTTTCGCTGGTGTGGGGCCCGTGGGGCGGCGAGGGCATGACCGGCCGCCTGGACCAGGCCGACCTGGCCCGGATGGCCCGTCATGGTCTGGCCCCGCTGGGGCGCGAGCAGGGGTTGGCACTCCTCGACGTCGCATTGGGCGCCGATACCGCGGTGATCGCGCCGGTCCGGCTGCACGGCGGCACGTTGCGCACCCAAGCCCACGCCGCGGCCGTGCCGGCGCTGCTACAAGGCCTGGTTCGCAACCCGGTCCGGCCCGCCGCTCACTCCCCCAACGGCGACACCGGTGGTCCAGCGGCGCTGGCGCATCGTCTGGCGGGGCTGTCCCAAGTCGAGAGCGAGCGGGTCCTGGCAGAGCTGGTCGCCGCCGAGGCGGCCCTCGTGCTAGGCCTTACAGAGCCGACGGCGGTGGCGGCGGGACGGGAGTTCCGCGAGTTGGGGTTCGACTCCTTGACCGCCGTAGAGTTCCGCAACCGGCTGGGCGTCGTGACTGGGCTGCGGCTGCCGGCCACGCTGGTGTTCGACTATCCCACCCCGGCCAGGCTCACGAGGTATCTGCGCACGCAACTGTTGGGCGCGCGGCCCGAGGTTCCCGCTGTGGCGGCTCGTGTGGTGGGGACCGACGAGCCGGTCGCGATCGTAGGGGCGGGCTGCCGGTTCCCCGGAGGGGTGACCAGCCCGCAGGGGTTGTGGGAGCTGGTAGCCGCCGGTGTGGACGCCGTCTCGGCGTTCCCGGGTGACCGCGGCTGGGACGTCGACCGGCTGTACGACCCCGATCCTGAGCGGGCGGGGACGAGCTATGTGCGCCACGGCGGGTTCTTGCGCGACGTGGCCGAGTTCGACGCGGCGTTCTTCACGATCAGCCCGCGCGACGCGTTGGCGATCGACCCGCAGCAGCGACTGTTGTTGGAGACCTGTTGGGAGGCCGTCGAACAGGCGGGGATCGGCCCGGCGTCGCTGGCAGGCAGCGACACCGGCGTGTTCGTCGGGATCATGTACAACGACTACGCCACACGCCTTCAGCGGGCGCCCGGGGAGCTGGAGGGCTTTCTGGGCACCGGCAGCGCCGGCAGTGTGGCCTCGGGTCGGGTGGCCTACACATTCGGGCTGGAAGGCCCCGCGGTGAGCGTGGACACGGCCTGCTCGTCCTCGTTGGTGACGCTGCACCTGGCCTGCCAGGCGCTCCGCCGCGGCGAGTGCTCGTTGGCGTTGGCCGGCGGAGTGGCCGTGATGGCCAGTCCGGTGACGTTCGTGGAGACCTCCCGGCAACGGGCGGTGTCCCCCGACGGGCGGTGCAAGGCGTTCTCCGCCGACGCGGACGGCACCGGCTGGGCCGAGGGCGCCGGCATGCTGCTCCTCGAGCGGCTCTCCGATGCCCAACGTCACGGTCATCCGGTGTTGGCGGTGGTGCGGGGCTCGGCAGTCAACCAAGACGGCGCCAGCAACGGTCTGACCGCGCCGAATGGCCCGTCCCAGCAGCGGGTGATCCGCCAGGCGCTCGCCAATGCCGGGCTGGACCCGTGGCAGGTGGACGCGGTCGAGGCGCATGGTACTGGCACGGTGCTGGGCGACCCCATCGAAGCCCAAGCGCTGGCCGCCGTCTACGGTCAGGGCCGGGCTGAGGGCCAGCCGTTGTGGGTCGGGTCGTTGAAGTCCAACATCGGCCACGCCCAAGCCGCAGCCGGTGCGGGCGGGATCATCAAGATGGTGGAGGCGCTACGGCACGGGCTGCTCCCCGCCACCCTGCACGTCGAGCGGCCGACCCCCCATGTGGACTGGACGGATGGTGGGGTGGCGCTGCTGACCGAGGCCATGACATGGCCGGATACCGGTCAGCCGCGCCGGGCTGGGGTGTCCTCGTTCGGGATGAGCGGCACCAACGCTCATCTCATCTTGGAGCAGTCCCCACCCGCTGAGCATGTGGTCTCTGCCCCGGACAGCCGGCCCGCCGACGGCGGTGTAGTGGTGTGGGTGGTGTCGGGTCGAGGTCAGGGGGCGTTAGCGGGACAGGCGAGGCGATTGGCCGAGCATCTGCGGGCCCGGCCTGCGTTGAGCGTCGCGGATGTGGGTCATGCGTTGGTCACGTCGCGGTCGCTGCTCGAGGATCGCGGGGTAGTCGTAGGGTCCGGTCGTGAGGGGCTGTTGGCGGGCTTGGACGCCCTGGCCGCGAACACGCCGCGGCCGGGCGTGGTCCAGGGCGTGGCCGAGGCGGCCGGGGGTGGGGCCGGGGTCGCGTTGGTGTTCCCAGGCCAAGGCTCGCAGTGGGTGGGGATGGGGTTGGAGCTGTTAGACGCCTCGGCGGTGTTCCGCGAGCGGATGCAGGCGTGCGCTGAGGCGCTGGCTCCCTATGCGGACTGGTCGGTGGTGGACGCGCTGCGCGGCGAGGGGGACGCGCCGTCGCTGGAGCGGGTGGACGTACTCCAGCCGGTGCTGTTCGCGGTCATGGTGTCCCTCGCCGAGCTGTGGCGCTCCTACGGTGTCGCGCCAGGGGTGGTGGTGGGCCACAGCCAAGGCGAGATCGCCGCCGCCTGTGTCGCTGGTGGGTTATCGCTGGAGGATGCCGCGCGCATCGTGGCGCTGCGCAGCCAGGCGCTAATGGGTCTGGCGGGTCGGGGTGGGATGGCCTCGGTGTCACTGCCGGCGGAACAGATAGGTCCGCGCCTAGACCGGTGGGAGGGCCGGCTGTCGGTCGCGGCGGTCAATGGGCCCGCCTTGACGGTGGTCTCGGGTGATCTGGACGCCCTGGACGACCTGTTGGCCGAGCTGGCGGTGGACGAGGTCCGCACTCGCAGGATCCCGGCCCATCAGGCCGGGCATTCTTCGCAGATGGAGGCACTTCGTGAGCGTGTGCGGGACGCGCTGTCGGGGATCACTCCGCGCTCGGGGGATGTCGCGTTTTGCTCGACGGTGACGGGCGGGCTGTTGGACACCACGGAGCTGGATGCCTTCTACTGGTATCGCAACCTGCGTGAACCGGTGTGTTTCGAGCAGGCGGTGCGCGGGCTGCTGGCGCAGAACTACCGGTTCTTCGTCGAGGTCAGCCCGCACCCGGTGTTAACGGCGGCGATGGAGGAGATCGCCGAGGACACGGGTAGTGAGGCGGTGGTGGTCGGCTCGTCGCGCCGTGAGGACGGCGGGCTGGAGCGGTTCTTGACCTCTGCGGCGCAACTGTTCGTGCGCGGCTGTGCGGTGGACTGGGCGGCGGCGCTGCCCGGACCGGAGCGGCGGGTGGAGCTGCCGACGTATGCGTTCCAACGGCAACGCTATTGGCTGCAAGCCTCCGCGGTCGCGGGAGATGTGAGCGCGGCCGGGGTGGAGCCAGCGGATCATCCGTTGTTGGGCGCGCAGGTGGGACTGGCCAATGGCGACGGGTTGCTCCTGACCGGCCGGTTGTCGACCCGAACCCATGCGTGGCTGGCCGATCATGAGGTGATGGGCACGGTGATACTGCCGGGCACCGCCTTTGTGGAGTTGGCGGTGCGAGCGGGCGACCAGGTCGGGTGTGACCTGGTCTCCGAGCTCATCCTAGAGGCGCCGTTGGTGCTACCCGAGGACGGCGCAGTGCGGTTGCAGGTGGTGATCGGCGGACCGGACGCGTCTGGCCGGCGCGAGTTGAGCCTGTATTCGCAGATAGAGAACGCCTCGGGCGAGGCTGTGTGGTCTGCCGCGGACACAGAGTGGACGCGTCACGCCAGCGGTGTCCTGGCTGGTGACGCGACGGTGAGGTCTGGGCGGGCGACCCCGTGCGATTTGCAGGTGTGGCCTCCGACGGGCGCGGTCGCGGTAGACGTGGACGACCTGTATGACCGTCTGGCCCAGCAGGGCCTGTGCTATGGGCCAGCGTTTCAAGGGCTTCACGCGGTGTGGCGGCGAGGGGACGAGGTGTTTGCCGAGGTCAAGGTGCCCCAAGAGTGCCAGGATGACGTCGGGGCGTTCGCGGTGCATCCGGCGCTGTTGGACGCCGCACTCCACGCGGTGGCCTTCGGCCCGTTCACACGCACAGAGGCGGATGGGGAGAGCGTGCGGCTTCCGTTCTTGTGGGGTGGGGTGCGTGTGCATGCCACGGGCGCTTCGATGTTGCGTGTGCGGCTGTGGCCAGCCGGGCCTGACGCGGTGGGGTTGGAGGTGGCTGACGGCGCCGGCGGGCTCGTGGCCTCGATCGAGTCGTTAACCCTGCGGCCGGTGCCCGCTGAGCAGTTGCGGGCTCGCAACGGGTTTCACCAGTCGTTGTTCGGTGTGGAGTGGGCTCGGCTGCCGATCGAGCCGGATGCGTCAGCGGCGGCCGGCCAGTGGGCCATGGTGGGTGATGAAGGGCTGGGGTTGGCCGCCGGGTTAGCGGCGGCCGGGGTGGCGGTAGCGGGGCATGCGGATCTGGAGTCGTTGGTCGAGGCGGTTGCCGCTGGTGGTCCGGTCCCCCAGGTGGTGTTGGCCGGGTGTGCCCGCGAGGTTGGGGCCGGCGGGATGGTACAGGCGGCGCATGCCCTTACGCATCGGGTGTTGGCCCTGGTCCAGTCCTGGCTTGCCGACGACCGGTTCGGCTCGTCGCGGTTGGTGGTCCTGACCCGCGGCGCGGTCGCGGTGGGCGATGAGGATGTGACGGACCTGGGATGCGCGCCCGTGTGGGGGTTAGTGCGCTCGGCACAATCGGAAAGCCCCGGCCGGCTCGTCCTGGTCGACCTCGACGAGGTGGACGATCCAGAGGGCTCCTGTCGGGTGTTACCGGCGGCGTTGGCGTGCGGTGAGCCGCAAATGGCCTTGCGTCAGGGCAGCGTGCTCGTCCCCCGGCTGGCCCGGATCGCGTTGGCCGAAGTAAAGACCGAGACCGCCCGTCCGCTGTTCGATCCGCAGGGTGCGGTGTTGATCACGGGCGGCACGGGGGCGTTGGGTGGGGTGGTCGCCCGCCATCTGGTAGCTGAGCACGGGGTGCGGCGAGTGGTACTGGCCAGCCGCGGCGGGCCCCAAGCTTCGGGCTCGGGCGAGTTGGAGGCCGAGCTGACCGAGCTGGGCGCCCAGGTCACGGTGGCGGCGTGCGATGTCAGCGATCGTGACGCGCTGGCGGGGCTGGTGGGCTCGGTGCTCGCCGAGGGCCCGTACAGCGCGGGGGTGCACGCCGCGGGGGCACTCGACGACGGGATCCTCGCCTCGTTGACACCGGGGCGTCTGGATGGGGTGTTGGCGGCCAAGGCGGACGCCGCGTGGTATCTCCACGAGCTCACCCAAGATCTCGACCTGTCGGCGTTCGTGCTGTTCTCCTCGGTCGCGGGTGTGCTCGGCGGCCCAGGTCAGGCCAACTACGCGGCCGCGAACACGTTTTTGGACGCCTTGGCGGCTCATCGTCGGGCGCGTGGCTTGGCCGCGGTCTCGCTGGCGTGGGGCTTGTGGGCTCGGCTCGGGGCTATGGCCGGTGACCTGGGCGAGGCCGACCTGGCGCGCATGGCCCGCCAGGGGGTCCTCCCTCTGTCGGCCGAGCAGGGGTTGGCGTTGCTCGACGCCGCTCTTGGCGTGGACGAGGCCGTGGTCTGCCCGGTCCAGTGGGACAGCGCGGCGTTGCGCGCTCAGGCTCAGGCTGGGATGGCGCCGGCGCTGCTGCGGGCCCTGGTCCGCGGCCCGGCCCGACGC
>JBOGED010000398.1:0-15663 GCA_050743625.1 Egibacteraceae bacterium
CCTCCGTATACGGAGGAATCCTGCAGTTGAGCCGGGCCGTCCATCAAGCTCGAGCGCATGATGCCCGACTGCCTATCCGCGCGAGCCCTTAGTGGCTGTGGTCCGACCGGTGCGCGATTGAGTGCGCTCGCTCGTCGATCTCGTAGGTCGAGGTCAGCTCGCGATCCGACGCCAGCTGCTCTAGCGCGTGGAGCCAGCAGCGGTAGTAGCTCCAAGGCTCGCCGGACTCGTGGTCCCGCTCCCATGTGGTGATCGAGGCGATCAGATGCTGGCGGAACTCTTCCCATCCGAACACGCCGTGATCGACAAGCGCGAAGACGAGGCCGAACGCTCGGCTTTCCCAGGGCTCGGTGAATATCAGCTCACCGTTGCGCCGCGGCGGGGCGGCGGGACCCTCGATGTCGAGCTGAACGAGGGCGGTCACGATGCCGGCGACGAGGCCCGCGCGATACCGACCATGGCATCGCGGGTAACCAGTGAAGCCAGCTCCTCCTCCGAGAGGTCTTGCGTTCCCTCGGGCCGCTCGGGAAGGACCATGTACCGCACCTCTGAGCTTGAGTCCCAAACCTTGACGGTGACATCGTCGGAAAGCTCAACACCCAGCTCGGCCAGCAGCGTGCGCGGCTCGCGGACCATCCGCGAGCGATAGGCGGGATCCTTGTACCAGCCGGGCGGCAGGCCCAGGACCGGCCACGGGTAGCAGGAGCACAGCGTGCAGACGACGACGTTGTGGACGTCCGGTGTCTGCTCGAGCACGACGATGTGCTCGCCCTGGGGTCCCTTGAAGCCCATCTCCGCGATCGCGCCGGTGCCGTCGGAGAGCAGCTTGGCCCGGTACTCCTCGTCGACCCAAGCCCGGGCGACGACCTTCGCGCCGTTCATCGGGCCGATGTCGTTCTCGTACATGGAGATGAACTTGTCCATCATCGAGGGATCGACGAGCTTGCGCTCCACCAAGATCGCTTCCAGGGCCGCCGTCCGTACGGCGATGGGTGGCCGAGCGGTGGTCACGACGCGGCCTCCAGGTAGCTCTCGTACAGGTCGATGGACAGGTCGAACGGCTCCGCGTCCGGTCCCCACAGCTCCTTCGAGTCGAACTGCACGGAGTAGACGTGCTGAGCGTTCTCGCCAAGGAAGTGCGCGTGAGTATCGGGGAGCAACGCGGCCGGCTGGATGTGCCGCACCACGCCCGTACGCCCTCGAACGTATCGGGGAAGCCGGGTGTGGCCCGCCCGGCCGAAGCGCCTGGTCTGCACCCGGTCGCCTACCTTGAACTTGGGGTGGTCCTCGATCTGCCGGAGAGAGCCCGGCCCCGTGGCGCTGTAATCGGGCTTGTTCGGCACCGGATCGGGTGGCTCCTCGACATCCTCGCCGGCCAGCCTGCGCGCCCGCGCGTCGACCGCGCCAGGCGCGATGACCTGGCTGTCGAGGAGCAGCAGCTCGGCCATGTTGAGCCACCGGCCGTAGTAGCCCTCACCGAAGTAATGGACATGGTCCAGCCGATCGAGCGCGTGCCGGAAGGCGTCGAGGTTCGTCCCCGACACCCGCATCGACAGCAGCGCCATCGCGAACGCGCGCCGCTCCCATTCCTCTTTGAATACCGGCTCGTCAGGGTCGACGATCAATGCCCCGAAACCGTGCATTCCACCGATATCGGCGATCCCATCCACGCCATCCCCTGTCACGCGAAGGATGTCCTACCTGGCGGGATTCTCGCCGGCCGGTGGAACTATTGTCAACGTCGGTCAGAGTTCGGAGTTGTACGTGATGGTCACTCGCTCGTCGCCTCGAACGAGGACGGTGTCACTCGGGGTGCGCAGGCTCGGCTCGAGGACGAATCCCTCATCGATGAGCTCGAGCCACGCCGCATCGGCTCCGTCCTGGTCGGTCACCCGTTCGGCGGGCGTGTTGCGAGGGTCGGTGATGGTGAACATCTCACGGCCTCCCCTGCCCGGGATCGGCGAGGCGCAAACTCCCGCCTTTCGGCTGCCCCAGCCCGGTGACGCGTTCGGTGGTGAGGTCCAGGACGAGGGCGGTGGTATCGCCGAGGCGGGCGCGGAGGTGGCCGCTGTGGTCCAGGGTGCCGACCGGTGCGCAGGTGAGGTTGCGCTCGTGGAACGCCGAGACGCAGGCGGCGGTGTGTTCGGGCGGCGCGCAGAGCAGGAAGCCGTAGGAGGGAAACACGCCGAGCCAGGTCTCCAGTGGGACATCCGCGGGGCGTGGGAGGGCGTCGAGGTCGATCGTGACGCCGCAGCTGGTGGGTTCGAGCAGCATGGCGAGGGAGCCGAGGAGACCGGCCATGCTCACGTCCTTGGCCGCGACCGCGTAGCCGGCGTCCGCGAGGTCGGCGAGCAGCGCGACATCGCCCTGGACTCGCGCGCCGCGTTGGTCGAGCGACGGATAGAACGGAAAGCGCTGGTGGAGATGTCCGTGCAGGTTGGCGGCATAAAGCAAGATTTGGCCCGGAGCCGCATGGCGGGTGGAAAGCGTGGTGGAGGCGGTGCCGAACGCGAACGCGGACAGCGCGGGTGGGCCGTCATGGATCGTGAGGTGGCCGCCGACGATCGGAACGTCGTAGAGGCGAGCAGCGTGGCGAAGGCCCTCGAGGATCCGGCGGGCGACCGGCTCAGAGGCGACCATCGTGTCGACGATTCCCAGGCAGCGACCGCCCATGGCCGCGATGTCGTTGACGTTGGCGATGACCGCGCCCACCCCAGCCCCGAACGGGTCCTGCGCGACGAACTCGGGGAGGAGCGCCTCGCCAGCAGCGAGTAATCGCACATCATGCTCGCCAGCCAGCGGGATCGCCGCGGCATCGTCTCCTGGACCGGACACCCAGTCCGTCGGGCCAAGCGTCTGCGTGACCAGGCCGAGCGCCGCCTTGGCACGCAGCCCTGGATGGTCACGCGCTGCCTGGACGATCCTGCGGAGCATCGTGGCACGGTCTGGCACTAAAGGTCTCCTACTATGGGTGCCCATGGCGAGATCCACACCGTACTTCTCCGACCATGACCAGCCTGGTGAGCGGCGCCGCCTGGCGATTATGGAAGAGTGCTACGACCCGGCGACGATCCGCCGCCTGGAGGTGATCGGTGTCACCGATGGGTGGTCCTGCCTGGAGGTTGGCGCGGGTGGCGGCTCGATCGCGCGCTGGTTTGCCCGGCGGGTTGGGCCGAGCGGGCGGGTCGTAGCCACCGACCTGGATACCCGGTTCTTCGAGGATGTGGCCGCGGATAACGTCGAGGTCTGGCGTCACGACATCGCCACCGACCCCCTTCCGACCGCGGAATTCGACGTCGTGCACGTGCGCTGGCTGTTCGACCTGTTGCCAGCACGAGACCAGTGTCTCGCGAAGCTGGCGACCGCGCTGAAGCCAGGGGGATGGCTGCTCGACGAAGAGCCCGACATATTTCCCTCCGCAGGCGAGACCGCGGAGGCCTACCGCACGTTCGTCGAGGCCCTGGCCACCCTGGCGCTGGAGGACGGCCTGGACTCGCGGTGGGCGCGGACGCTGCCCGCGGGGTTGACCGCCGCCGGGTTGGCCGATGTCGGAGCCGAGGTGGATATGGACCTCTACCGCGGTGGCTCTCCGTTGGCCGAGGCCCGGTGGCTGGGCTTCGAGCAGATGCGGCGACCCGCCCTGGAGTCCGGGATCCTCACCGAGGCCGCCTTCGACCAGGGCCTGGCTTGCCTGTCGGATCCCGACTTGTGGCTGATGGACTTCGCCACCGTCGCGGCCTGGGGCCGCGCGCCGTAGCCTGGATCGACCGAGGCGCGCGGCGCCCCGCGCGGGTGATGCCGCGTGTGTGCTGGATACGCGCCATATGTGTCGCGTATCCAGCACACAACCACGCCTGGGATACCGGCTGGGCCATCACCGCGGAAATACGCACGCAAGCGTTCATAAAGAGCCGCATGCGCTGGTCACAGCGCTCGCGCGATCCTGGCGGCCAGGCGAGCGTTTGCGAGGGCGAGGACGGTGTTGGCGCGGATGGTGGCGCCGGCGGTGGCCTCGTGGAGGTGTGAGAGCAGGAACGGCGTGGTGGCTTTGCCCTCCAGGCCAGAGGCGGCAAGAGCGGCGAGCGCGGAGGCCAACGCCACCTCGTGGACGGCGGGGCCCAGAGCAGTGTCGTCTGGAGGTGGGTTCGCGATCACCATCCCACGGCCGCCGAAGGCGTGGTGTGCGGCGATCATGCGGGCGGCCGTGTGTGGGTCGCCGGCCTGCCATTCCAGGTCATGGCCGCTGTCCTTGACGTAGAAGCCAGGCAGGCGCCTCGTTTGGTACCCGACGACAGGCACGCCCAGCGTCTCCAGCCGCTCGAGCGTCGCGGGGATGTCCAAGACCGACTTCACCCCCGAGCAGACGACCCCGACGGGGACATGGGCGAGCGCAACGAGGTCGGCGGACTCGTCCCAGGTGCCGCGCCAGGTGTCGCCAGCCGCGCGGTGCACCCCACCGAGCCCACCGGTCGCAAAGATGCGGATACCCGCCAGCGCGGCCAGCGCGGCGGTGCTCGCCACCGTGGTCGCGCCGTCCGTCTCGTTGACCAACGCGGGCGCGAGGTCGCGGATACCCAGCTTCGCGGCGCCGCGGGTGACCAGCTGCGCCAGCTCGTCGGGGCGGAGCCCAACCGTCGGCACGCCTCCCACCACGCCAACCGTGGCGGGCACCGCACCCTCGCCACGCACCGCGGCCTCCAGCTGCTCGGCCACGTCGAGATTGTGGGGTCGGGGCAACCCATGGACGACGAGGGTGCTCTCCAGCGCCACGATGGGCTGGCCGCTGGCGAGCGCCGCGGTGACCTCACCCGAGATGTGGAGGGGTGCGTTCATCCGCGACCAGCCACGATGTTTCCTATAGTGAACAAATCGAAGACTATGATGGACGGTATGCGCGAGCGGTCAGCGATCCACGACGTACTCCACGGCTGGGCTCGTGTCCAGGGTGTTCGAGACATAGCAAGAGCGGATCGCCGCCGGTATCAGTGCCTCGACCTCGTCCGGTGGATGCGTCGAGTGAATCTCCAGCTGGATGTTGGCGAACCGCAGCCGCGCGTACGACGCCGTGGCATGAACCTCCAGGTCGGGCAGGTCGATGCCCCGCTTGCGCGCCACGTGCGCCAGCGCCATCGAGAAGCACGAGGCGAGCGCCGCGAGCAACAGCTCGGTGGGCATCGGCCCGGCGTCGGTACCTCCCTGGTCCGCCGGCTCGTCGGCGACAAGCTCGAAGTCCCGCATTCGCACGCGGCAGCGATAGCCGCCCTCCCATGAGGAGCTGATCTTCATCGCGGCTGATCCTAACCCGATCCCCGTCCTGCCCGAGACCGTCCGCGCCGTCAACGTTGGCCTCGCCATGCTCGGCGAGTCGCTGCGTGTGCAGGGCGTCGAGGTGGTAGACGTCGACTGGCGGATCCCCGCGGGCGGGGACCCCGCCCTCGTCGGCGCGCTCACCCGCCTGTACGGCCCGCGCGCCGCGGCGATCGAGGCCGCCAACCGTGAGGTGCTCACCCGTCTCGACAAGGGCGCGCCGGTGGTCGTGGGTGTGGCGCCCGCCCACCGTGTCGTGCCGGGCATGGACGAGCGCACCGTCCTGCACCCGGGACCTGGGTTGCCATGGGAAGAGTTCTGTGACCCGCTGCGCCGCTCGGTTCGCGCCGCGGTGATCGCGGAGGGCTGGGCCGCCGACCCGGACGGGGCGGAGGCGTGTGTTTCCGGTGGAGAGGTGCGCCTGGAGCCGGCGAACTGGCACGCGGCCGCCGTCCCCATGGCCACCGCGCTCGGCCCCACCGCTCCCGTCTGGGTGATCGAGCACCCGCAAGGTGGCAACCGAGCGTTCTCCGGGATCAACCAGGGACCCGGGAAGGCCCCATGGTTCGGGGTGGAAACCCCCGAGGCGGTCGACCGGCTCGTATGGCTGAGGGAGGAGGCGGGACCGGTCCTCGACGCGGCGTTGCAAGGATCGGGGCCGGTCGACGTGTTCCGCATCGCCGCCCAGGGCCTACAGATGGGCGACGACGTGCACATGCGGGTCCAAGCCGCCACGAACCACCTGATCCGCCACCTGCTGCCGCACTTGGCCGGCCAGGATGATCCGCGGCGGGTGGCGGTCGCCCGGTTCCTGTCCGCGAACCACCTGTTCTTCCTGAACCTCGCGATGGCCGCCGCGAAGGCGATCGCGGACTGGGCCGCGACCGTCTCGGGATCGAGCATCGTGATCGGGATGGCCCGCAACGGCACGACCTTCGGTATCCGCCTCGCCGGCATGCCCGACCGTTGGTTCGTCGCACCCGCGCCCGAGGTCGGCCAGGCGCTGTACCACCCCGGCTTCGGTCCCGACGACGCCGCGGGAGACATCGGCGACAGCGCGGTCCTCGAGCTGGTCGGGTTGGGTGGCCCCGCCGCGGCGGCCTCCCCGGCCGTGGCCGGCTTCCTGGGGCGAGGCGTCGACGAGGCCATCGCTACGACCGAGGACATGGAGAGGATCTGCGCGGGAAGCAGCACGCGCTTCCAGATCCCATACCTCGAGTTCCGTGGAACCCCGCTCGGGGTCGACGTGCGCAAGGTCGTCGAGCTGGAGCTGACACCTCACATCAACACCGGCATCCTGCACGCTCGGGACGGGACCGGTCAGGTCGGCGCTGGCATCGCCGAGGCCCCGCTCGCCTGCTTCCAGGAAGCGCTCCTGGCGCTGGACGCAACCGGGACGTGAGCGTTGCGTGCTGGATACGCGACATATATGTCGCGTATCCAGCACACTACCCGCCCAGGACCAGGCGAGGGACGCCGTCCCACCGGAGGGGGTCGGTGATCGCGCGGCCGTCGTACAGCGCCTTGACGCCCGGGAGGTGCTCGGGGCCGATCGTCCGGTACTGGGCGTGGTCGGTCTGGACGACCGCGGCGTCGGCCGGCTCGCCCAGATGGTACGGCGGCAGGCCGAGCGCGCGCAGCTCCTCGTCCGAGTACAGGGGGTCGTGGACGGCGGGGGACGCGCCCGCGCTGGCCAGCGCGTCCACGACCGGGAACACGCCGGAGAACGCCACCTCCTTCACGCCCCCGCGGTAGGTGGCGCCGAGCACCGCGACGCGGCGGCCGGCCAGCCCGCCGACCTGCTCGGCGAGCCGGGCGACCGCGTAGGCGGGCATGCGCTCGTTGACCAGCCGGGCGACCGCGGGGATCCGGGCGGCGGGATCGCCGGCGAGATAGAGGTGGGGGTAGACGGGGATGCAGTGGCCGCCGACCGCGATGCCGGGGGAGTGGATATGGCTGAACGGCTGGCTGTTGGCGGCGGCGATCACCGCATGGATGTCTACCCCGACGCGGTCCGCGTACATGGCGAACTCGTTGGCCAACGCGATGTTGACGTCCCGGTAGGTGGTCTCGGCCAGCTTGGTCAGCTCGGCGGCCTCGGCGCTGCCCATGTCCCACACGCACTCCAGCACGGTGCGGTAGAAGTCGACGGCCCGGGCCGCGCTGGGTGGGTCGATCGCGCCGACGAGCTTGGGGTAGCGGCGCAGGTCGGCGAAGACCCGACCGCTGGAGACCCGCTCGGGGCTGTACCCAACGAACAGCGTCCGACCGAGTTGGAGGCCCGATGCGCGCGCCAAGGCCGGCGCGAGCCGGCCCCGCGTGGCGCCGACCGGCAAGGTCGTCTCGTAGCTCACCAGCGTCCCTTCGCGCAGCCCGGCGCCGACCGCCGCGGTCGCCGCGTCGAGCGCGCCGAAGTCCGGCGCCGCGGAAGCATCGACGACGAGCGGCACGACGATCACCACTGTGTCGGCGTCGCGGACCGCCGCCGTGGTGTCAGTCGTGACCTCGAGTGATCCGCGGCCGACCACGCCGCTCAGGCGCGCGTCGAGGTCCGCCTCACCGGGAAACGGCGGTTTTCCCTCGCCGACGAGGGCCACAACCCGGGCGTCGACGTCCGCGCCGGCGACCGTGTGCCCTTTTGACGCGATCTGGACGGCGAGCGGCAGGCCGATCTTACCCAGCCCGACAACGCACACCCTCACGTGGTGCTCCGCCGACGCTCGGGGTGTAAAAACCCGCTCAGGTCCACCGTGATGCCCTTGGCCGCGGACTCGATGCAGGCTTGCGCGACCTCTAGGGCGGCCAGGCCCTCGCGCATGCGCACGATCTGGCCGCTGCCGTCGCGCACGGCGTCGCGGAAGGAGGCAAGCTGGGTATACAGGGGCTCCGGCTTGCTGAGGTCGTAGCGGATCCTTTGCCCGTTCGTGTAGAGTTCCAGGTCGCCCGTCAGCGTGTCGGCGACGAAACAGCCACGCTCACCGGTGACGGTGGTGACGCGCTCCCTCATCGGTGTGATCCAGTTGACCAGATGGTTCGTGACCGTGCCGTCGTCCAGCAGCCCGGTTGCGGCGACGAGGTCCTCGTGCTCGGTTGCCCTTGCGTACACGGTGCGGGCGCTGACGGCGGCGAACCGCGCACCGGCGAGGAAGGTGGTGACGTCCAGGTCGTGGGTCGCGAGGTCCTTGACCGCGCCGACGTCCCGGATCCGCTGGGGAAACGGGCCCTGGCGGCGTGTCGCCACCTGGTACACCGCGCCGAGCGCTCCGGCCTCCAGCTTCGATCGCAGCAACCGCAACGCGGGGTTGTAGCGCTCGATATGGCCGACGCAGCCCACGAGACCCGCCGCCTCGAACGCGCTGGCGAGACGCTCGGCCGCGACGCGGTTCTCCGCGAGCGGCTTCTCGACCAGCGTGTGGACCCCCGCCGCGGCGAGCCGCAGCCCGGCGGCCTCGTGGTCGGCGGTCGGCACCGCGACGACGCAAAGGTCCAAGCCAAGGGTGAGCAGCTGGTCGAGGCTGTCGAGGCAGCTGAGCCCGTTCGCGCAACCGAACCGGTCTCCTTGGGGGTCGGCGACGCCGACGAGCGTGACCCCTTCGAGCTGCGAAAGCACGCGAGCGTGGTGGCGGCCCATCTCGCCGAGGCCGAGCACCCCGGCACGGAGTGGCCCGGCCTGGAGCGGCCTCATGAACCGTTGACCGCCGAGATCACCGCTTCGACCTCGGCGTCTGACAAACCAGGGTGGATCGGGATCGACAATACCTCCGCGGCTGCACGGTCGGTTTCGGGTAGGTCGGCGCCAAGACCGTCAAGACTGTAGGCCCGTTGCCGGTGGATCGGAACGCGATAGTAGACCTCGCAGCCGATCCCGCGCGCACGCAGCCGTCCCCTCAGCCGATCGCGGTCCGCGCTGCGGATCGTGTATTGGTGATAGGCGTGGTCGACTCGCGGCGCGGCTCGCGGGGTAACGACACCCTGGAGTGCGGCGTCATAGCGCTGTGCGGTGGCTCGCCGGGCCGCGTTCCACCCGGTGAGGCGCTCCAGCTGGACACGCCCGATCGCCGCGGCCAAGTCGGTCATCCGGGCGTTGTAGCCGACGATCTCGTGAACGTAGCGGCGCTCCATGCCTTGATTGCGGAGCAGCCTCGCGGTCCGGGCGATCTCGGCGCTGGCGGTCACGATCATGCCGCCTTCGCCGGTCGTCATGTTCTTGGTCGGGTAGAAGCTGAAGGCCGCGACCTCGCCGAGCGCTCCCGCCGGCCGGCCATCGAGCCGTGCGCCGTGGGCTTGGGCGGCATCCTCGGCGAGCAGGAGACCCTTGGACCGGGCGAGGTCGGTGAACCCCGCCATGTCCGCGGGATGCCCGTAGAGGTGAACCGGCATGAGCGCCGCCGTCCTCGGCGTGACCGCCGCCGCGGTCGCCCCCACGTCCAGGCAGAAGCTCGACGGCTCGATGTCGGCGAACACCGGTGTCGCGCCGCACCAACGGACGGCGTTCGCGGTCGCGGCGAAGCTGAACGAGGGAACGATCACCTCGTCGCCGCGCCCGATCCCCGCCGCCGCCATTCCCAGGTGGAGCGCCGACGTCCCCGAGCCGACCGCCACACAGTGCCGACCCTCGACCAGCAGCGAGAATTCCTCCTCGAACGCCCCCACCTCTCGACCTTGCGTGAGGATCCCCGAGGCGAGGACACGCATGACGGCGTCTCGCTCCCCCGCACCGAGGATCGGCCGAGCGAGTGGGATCACGGTGCCTGCTCCAAGTAGTCGCGCTGCTCGGCTAGTGGCCAGGGTTCGGCACGCATGCGTGCCAAACCCTGGCCATAAGCTAAAGCGCGTGACCATGGCCACCAAGCGCGCGCTGATCACCGGTATCACTGGGCAGGATGGGTCTTACCTGGCGGAGCACCTGCTCGCGTTGGGATATGAGGTCCACGGGACGATCCGGACGACGACGAGCGACATCCGGTCCTCGCGGATCGCGCACCTGGTCTGTGGTGATCGGCCGGCGGTCGCGCTGCATATTACGGATCTGGGGGATTCGCACTCTTTGACGGGAACGATCGCCGCGGTGGAGCCCGACGAGGTCTATAACCTGGCCGCGCAATCGCACGTGCGAGCATCGTTCGACCAGGCAGTGCACACCGGGAACGTCACTGGACTTGGAGCCGTCCGGTTGCTCGAGGCCATCAGGTTCGTCAACCCGGCGATCCGTTACTACCAGGCGTCGTCGAGCGAGATGTTCGGCTCGGCTGCCCCACCCCAGAACGAGCTGACCCCGTTCCACCCACGCAGCCCGTACGCCGTGGCGAAGGTGTACGCGTATTGGGCGACCGTGAACAGCCGTGAGGCCTACGGCATGCATGCGAGCAATGGGATCCTGATGAACCATGAGAGCCCGCGCCGTGGCAAGGAGTTCGTCACGCGCAAGATCACGGACGGGATCGCGCGGATCCTGACGGGGGAGTTGCGCACGCTCAAGCTCGGCAACCTTGACGCGCGGCGCGACTGGGGCCATGCGCGTGACTACGTCGAGGCCATGCACCTGATGCTCCAGCAGCCCGAGCCGGTCGACCTCGTCGTGGGAACGGGTGAGAGCCACTCGGTCCGCGACTTTCTGGAGGCGGCGTTCGCGGTGGTGAACCTGGACTGGCGGGACTACGTCGAGATCGACCCCGCCCTGTACCGGCCCGCGGAGGTTGAGTACCTGTGCGCGGATCCATCGAAGGCCCGGGCACTGCTCGGGTGGCGGCCACGGACGACGTTCCCGCAGCTCGTCCAGGAGATGGTGCGCGGCGACCTGGCCGCCCACGGTGTGAATTATGAGGTCGTGACATGACGGACGTCGGCGGAGCGCGAGTGCTCGTCACGGGCGCGTGTGGGTTCATCGGCCGGGCCGTCGTGCGTGAGCTCGCCGCCGCGGGGGCGCGAGTGGTCGCCGCATACCGGCGCGACACCCCAACACCCTTCCTACCCAGGGATTCCGTCGCGCTCGACCTCCTCGATCACGGCGCGCTGGTCCGCTCGCTCGACGGTGTCGACCTCGTCGTCCACCTCGCGGCGCGATCAGGGGGGATCGAGTTCCAAGAGGCTCGGCATGTCGACATCTTCGCGGAGAACCACGCCCTCACCAAGAGCGTGCTCGCAGCGGCCACCCAAGCGGGCGTCACGCGCGTGTTTCTGGCCTCCTCCGCCGTGGTGTACCGCGACGGCGCAGGAGGGCAGCTTCTGGACGAGAGGGCAGCTGTCGTGGCGCCTGGGATCCAGCCAGTCTCGGGGTACGCGTGGTCGAAGTTGACCGACGAGGCGCTCGGTGGTTGGTATGGGCTCGAGGGGGGCCTTGAGGTCGTCACGGGTCGGTTCGGCAACGTCTATGGACCCGGGGGCTCACCGTCCACCGTGGTGCACGCCCTGGTGCGCAGAGCGTTGGCCGCTCCGACTGGCGGGCGCTTCGTCGTGTGGGGAGACGGGACGGCGGTCCGCAGCTTTCTCTACCTGTCCGACGCTGCCCGAGCCGCCGCCACGGTCCTCGAGCGCGGAGTTTCGGGGCAGGTCTACAACCTGGACAGCTCCATCCCCACGACGATCCACGAGCTCGCGAGGACCGTACGCGATGCCGTCGCAAGCTTTCGGGGAGAGCGGTTGGCGATGGAGTTCGACCGCTCCAAACCCACGGGTCCCGCGCGCCGGGTTCCCGACAGCACGAAACTCGCCGCGCTCGGATTTGCGCCACGCGTGTCACTGGGGGAGGGAGTCCACGCCACGGTTATCGAGGCGAGGCGTCACGCTCCAGTGTGAATTTTGACATACAACTTCCTGAAGGCTCGAGGTCACCGCGGGCAGAGTGGCCGCGTGGCGGTGTGCATATTCAGGCGATATCAACTAATTTTTTTGCAGATATCCGATAGTTTGAGAACTTTTCCTACGAAGAAAGTGTGATCCTCGGAGTGGCGTTACCAAAAATTAGGGAAGCCTCAGACCTGTACGGCAAGACAGGTATCTCGATTTGCTTTTTCTAAAAACCTGTGGTTAGGGTCGTAATGCCGACGGTCAGAGCAGCCGTCGTTCGAAGCCCGCGACGGGCCACAGCTGTCCCTGTTTTCCCGGTCAGGGACAGTGTGTAGCGGAGCGGAGCCGGCTCGGGACGGGAACCCGAGCGGGGAGCCTCGCATCCCCACCACCGACGTTGAGTGGATGTTGGGCTGCCCTCGACCCTAAGACGATCGAGGTGATATGTGTGCCAACACTGTGCCGACCAGTGCAGGCCCGACGAAAACCGTCAGGCGCCGCATAGACGTGGCAATCGCCGCGACCGTCGCGCTAGTGGCGACAACCCTTCCCGGGGGAGTCGCCTCTGCGGCGGAAGCTCCATCCACCGCGCCTACGCCAACCCAGGCGTGGGTGGCGCCCGCTGTGCCGGTAGCGGCAATCCCGCTCGCGCAGCCCGCGATGTACACGGTGGTACCTGGTGACTCGCTCTCGTTGATCGCGGTCAACCATGGCATGGATCTGCTGACGGGTTGGGCCAGGATCTATGACGCCAACCTGTCGATCGCACATCCGGACCTGATCTGGCCGGGTATGCAACTGCGAATCCCTGCTCCCGATGAGCAGTTGGTACCCCGAGCGCTAGCCCCGCCCCCGCCCCAGGCGTCAGGTGGCGAGGACGGGACAGCGTCGGACTCTGGTACTACCTCAGCGAGCGACTCCTCCGCGCCGGTGAGCTCCGGCGGAGGAGTCTGGGACCGACTCGCGCAGTGCGAGTCGAGCGGTAACTGGAGCAGTACCGTTGGAACGTACGACGGTGGCCTTCAGTTCCACCCACAAACCTGGAATGCCTACGGGGGCGGACAGTACGCTCCTACCGCGAATCAGGCGTCGAGAGAGGAGCAGATCGCGGTCGCCGAGCGCGTCCTCGCGGGCCAGGGCTGGGGTGCCTGGCCGGCCTGCTCCTCCAAGCTGGGCCTACGGTAAGAGTGCTCCCCAACCTGAGGTACGGTCAGCACCGAGGGTGCGACTGCGCTCGCGTCGCAAGGCGCGGCGAGCGCGCATAGCCGGAGGCTACGTAAGCGAGGTGCAACGCCGCGAGGCGAGATGCAGGCGCAGCCGAATGCGACCGTACCTCAGGGCGGGGGCACACACCTGACAGGCCGCCCGTACCCCACGGGCGGCCTGTCAGTGTCTGCACGTCCAGACCCCTGCTAACGTCCCTTTACTTTTCGTTGCGGGCTACGGCGAAGGAGGAAACGGATGAGGGTCGGGGTCATCGGGGTCGGCCACGTCGGGCTTGTGACGGCGGCGTGTATGGCGGACTTGGGGCACGACGCCGTCGGTTACGACATCGACAGGGTCAAGCTCGACGTGCTGCGCGCCGGTCACCTGCCGTTCGTCGAGCCCGGTCTCTCCGAGCTCCTCGGGAACGCGGTGACCTCGGGGAGGCTGACGTGGACGGAGGATGTCCGGAACGCGATCGCCGACTCGGACGTCGTGTTCATCTGTGTCGGCACCCCCCGCTTGAGCAACGGCGCGCCGAACATGTCGTACGTCGAGGCGGCCGCGGCCGCGGTGGCCACGCACGCCGTCCGTCCGACCGTCGTGGCCGAGAAGTCGACCGTCCCGGTGCGCACGGGCGAGCGCATCCAACAGGCGTTGCGACTGCAGGCCCAGGCATCCGGTGGCCATGTGATGCACGACGTGGTGAGCAACCCTGAGTTCCTTCGGGAAGGCACGGCGGTCGACGACATGCTCCGGCCAGACCGGATCGTCGTCGGCGCCGGCTCTCCTCGGGGCCACGCCGCGATGCGACGGCTGTACGCACCGCTGTTGGCCCGCCACGAGTGCCCGTACGTCGAGACGGACGTCCGCACCGCCGAGCTGATCAAGCACGCGAGCAACGCGTTTCTCGCCACGAAGATCAGCTTCATCAACGCGGTCGCGCGGATATGCGAGGCGGCCGGCGCGGACGTGCACCAGGTCGCCGACGGGATGGGCCACGACCCACGCATTGGCCGTGCCTTCCTCAACGCGGGGCTTGGGTACGGCGGGTCGTGCTTTCCCAAGGATGTCGAGGCGTTCATCCACATCGCGGCCGAGCTCGGCTACGACTTTGGGTTGCTCCGCGAGACCGACCGCATCAACCGCCAGGCCAAGGCCTGGCCGGTCGCCCAGCTGCGCCGGATGCTGTGGAACGTCGCGGACAAGGAGATCGCCGTTCTCGGAGTGGCGTTCAAGCCCGGCACCGACGACGTGCGTGACGCCCCGGCGCTGGCGGTGGTGGACGAGTTGATCGCCGAGGGAGCGCGGATCCGCCTCCACGACCCCGTCGCCCTCGATCACGTGCGCGAGCGCTATCCCGACGCGCTGCTGTGCGACAAGGCCGAGGACGCCCTGCGTGGCGCCCACGCGGTGGTCGTGTGCACGGAATGGGACGAGTACCGCTCGATCTCCCCGGCCCGGCTCGCCGAGCTGTTGACCTATCCGATCGTCGTCGATGCACGCAACGTCTGGGAGCCGAAAGAGCTCTTGGAGGCAGGGCTCGATGTGGCGTCCGTGGGCCGCGCTCCCCTGTCCTTTGGGGGCCATTAGTGGACGGGCTGGTCGTCGTACCGACCTATAACGAGGTCGCGACCCTCGAACGGGCCGTGAAGGGAGTGCTCACCGCAACGGACGAGCTCGACGTGCTGATCGTCGACGATGCCTCTCCCGACGGCACCGGCGACCTGGCCGACGGGCTCACGGCGTGCGAACCGAGGGTGCATGTGCTGCATCGCGCGGGCAAGAACGGCTTGGGCTCGGCCTATCGCGAGGGGTTCGCCTGGGGTATGACGCGCGGCGCACACGTCCTCTGCGAGATGGACGCCGACCTCTCCCATGACCCACTCGACCTGCCCCGTATCCTCAGCGCTCTCCGCGGCGCGGATCTCGTGATCGGCTCACGCTACGTCCACCAAGGACAAGTCGTCGACTGGCCGCCCTCCCGCCGGGCGTTGTCGCGGGTGGGCAACGCCTACGTCCGGATCGCGACCGGCATCCCGGTACGGGACTCGACCGCGGGATTCCGCGCCTACCGCCGGGCCGTGCTGGAGGAGCTCGATCTCCCGTCCATCGCCTCCGAGGGCTACTCGTTCCAGCTGGAGATGGCGCTGCGCGCCTGGCGGCTCGGCTTTCGCATCCTCGAGGTCCCGATCGTGTTCACCGAACGCCGCGAGGGCGCGAGCAAGATCAGCCGAGCGATCGTCGCCGAGGCGCTGTGGCGAGTGCTGTGGTGGGGCGCCGCCGGCCCCCGCCGCGCTCCCGCCCCCCACGAGCGCAGCGTGGCCCGCCAGCGATAGTTGGTCGTGCTGGATCCCGGCGATATAC
>JBOGED010000399.1:0-13959 GCA_050743625.1 Egibacteraceae bacterium
CGTCGACGTCGACCGCCACGACCCGGTATTCCCGCTCCCGCAGCCAGCGAGTATGCCGCCCACCCCCACAGGCGACGTCGAGCACGGTCCCGCCCCGCGCGATCAGCGGAGCGAACCGCCGGACCCAGGCTGAAGCGCCCTCTACGGGACCGACTCCCAGGCGTCCGCGGAGTAGTGGGCTGACACGGCCACCACCCCGCGCAACACCCCGGAGGGCTCGATGCCGAGCATCGCCATGAACGGCGAGCGGAGCTCCACGTCCTCGTGGTAGTGGCTCATGATCCTCTCGAGGTCATGCGAGTTCCAGGCAGCCAGCCACTCGTGGGCAAAGGTCTGTCGTCTGCGTGACATCCATCGCACGAGTATGGACCGCGCAGGTATCAAGCGGCGGGCACAAGGGCTCTGGTTATCGGGAATCCCGGCGACGCCATGCTGACCGCGGGCGGCGTTGTTCTGCACAGTACATCAGGGGATAAGAGGAAAAGAGATCATCATGAACGAGGAGCAGGTCCGCGAGTTCCAGGCATTACCCACACCGCAGTCATGCCGTGTGATCGACTTTGAGTCGGCGCACGTGTTCACGTTACCGACGCAGCCTCCGAGGCACGTGTTGGTCGTTCGGGGCGAGAAACCATATTTCAATATGCAGGTTTCGCTCATACCACTCGTGTACGTTCGGCAACCGGAGTATTGGGGTATCGAGGTGGTCGGCTGCCTGCCCGCGGTGGGACTGCCGGCGGTCGCGCCCTACGTCGTCAATCTCGACCTCGACGGCACGATCGGAACGCGTGGCATCGAGGTAATCGGGGCCAGCCGTTCGGAGAGGATCGACCTCCACGGCGACGCCACGCAGCCGCTGGGCTCCTTCACACTGTCCATCACCTCGGCGACCAGCGGCGAAACCCTCGCCAAGGCGTCGTTGACCTGTGGCCCTACGGGCGGCTCTCACCCGGATCCCGAAGCCGCCTGCAAGCAGCTGAGCCGAGTAGACGGCCGTATCGAGGACATCCCCGAGGATCCGGGGCCGTGCACGTTCGAGCTGAACCCGGTGATCGTGTCCGCCTCGGGCAGCTGGCGGGGAGAAGAGCGGCGATACGAGCAAGAGTTCTCGAACCCATGCGTCGCCATCCGCCAGACCGGCGGCGTGATCTTCGATCTTACGGGCGCCGGTCCTCTCCAAGAGCTCAACCCACAACCGCTGCCACCCCAATCCCAATAGGGACGCCGTTCTGGGTCGCGCCGCTGCGGCGCGACCCGCCCCAGGAACGGGCCGTTCCCGCGCGAAGTGCGCGCGGTCACCTCGGTGGCAGCGGGACACTGACAGATGATCGTGAATGACCGCTCCCACGGCCGTGGTCCGCTGGCATGGAGGCCGCGGCGACGGGCAGGATGTGATGTGGTGCCGGTATCCCACCAAGAAGACGTGCACCACGACGACCCGGACCACACCGCCCCCGAGCCATCAGCCCGCTCAGGTCGACAAAGGCGCAGCACCTGGAACGCCACCAGCGCTCCCGCCAGAACAAGCAGCATCCCGACGGCGCTCTCGATGCGTGGCCATCGGCGCTCGGCCACCATGATCCCGGTGAGGACGGCCATGAGCCCGAGGCTCGACACTCCAGCGGCGAACATGAGGAGCCAACCACGCGCGACGAAACCCACTGGGTTCAGCGGCGAGAACTGGTAGAGCCGGCCAGGACGAGCGCGGACGCGGTCACGAGCCACGGCCGGTCGGCCAACCAGGCCCAGCCGTCGACGAGCCAGTGGCCTCCGAGGTCACAGATCTGGAAGAGCTCTCCCACGACGAGCCACGGCAAGGCGTATCCGCTCAGTGCGACCGTCAGCAGGCGCCGACGGTTGCGGCGAGTGAGAAGCAGTCGATGGATCGTAGTGACGAAGCGCAGCGAGGCGGGGAGCATCATCGCCGTCACCATCAGCAGCCAGCCGATCAGGAACAGCGACGATCCCCGCTGGGCCGGTTGCGCTTCGAGGGCGGAGTGGTGCAGGCGTCCAGCGAAGGCTGTGCGGCCGGCCACCGCGAGAGCGATCCACGCCGCGGCGGCTACGGCGAGCGTCGAGATCACGACGCTGCGCTCGGCCCCCCGTCGTGCCCCCGAGGTGACGGTGGTCATCGCTACCCCGTATAGGAGAACCAGCCGCTGTTCGCGTTGCGCCCCCGCACGTCGATTCGCATGCCCTCCTCGTCCAGGTCGAGACGCAGCTCGGTGGACAGCCCGACGAAGGTCGGCGACCCGAAGGTCTCCGCCACCGCGCTGTCGACGAGCGTCGTCGTGCGCCCGGACGGCCCCACTTTCATTTCGGTTTCGACGGCGACGGCCTCGCCGATGCGCAGCGACGGACTGGATTCGTCCCAGTCGATGTCGATCCGTGCGGAACGTTCGTCGATCAGCTTGCCGAGCATCGCGCCGAGCTCGCCGAGGGGACCGCCGGATCGGCCGCTGAACACCGCGACGAGCGCCTCTTTCTGGTGCTCGTTCGCGCGCTCGTCGACGAACATCACGACGCGCTGGCTCGCCACGCGCAGCCCGGCCACATTGCTCCCGTCGATCTGCCCGTCGTTGATGTGCCACACGTACACGCCAGAGCACTTCCCCTCGTCGGGCACCTCGTCGATCCAGCAGGGGCAGATGGCGTAACAGTCGCACGCCTCGAGGAACCGCCCGACCAGCCGGTAGGTCCCTGCCCGCTGCGAGCCTTTCGATGACTTCCGCTTCTTGGATTCCATCGCCGATCTCACATCTCCATTTCGTCGCCCCATGACGTCTTTCACGATGACCTTGCCACTCATGCCGATGCCCCCAGCTGCGCCATGCAGTCCGCAGAAGTACGGGAATTCCCCGGCACTGTCGAACGTGTGCTCATAGGTAGGACCCCGCCGCGGCTCAGGGAAGCCCCAAGCTGCTGTGCGGCCACCCCTGGGGGAGGGGGCGCACGGGTTCGCCGCCCTGGATGATGAGCAGGGAGCCCATCATCCCGCTCATCATGTGATTAAGGACATGGCAGTGCATGTGCCACTCGCCGAGCTCTTGACCGACCGAAGGCCCGCCGGCGCGCATGAAGCTGCCGGGTCTCCCGTCGATCGTGAAGACGAGGGAGTTGGCCGGGCCGAAGGTGCGGGTGTCCTCGAACTGCGAGACCGGCGTGTCCATCGGCGAGAACTGCTGCGTCGTCGGGTCCGTGCCGTGTGGTCCAGGGATGATCCAGCGGTGGCCGTGCAGGTGGAACGTGTGAAAATCCGACCCCATGCCCACCAGGCCAAAGCGTATCTGGGCATCCTGACCCGCCACGACGGTGGGAGCGTTGCCGAGGTACTGGCGGCCGTTGATGCACATTCCGACGCCCTCCAGCTCGTGGTAGAGCTGCAGGATGACGAGCTTCTGTGGCGGGATCCGGTACCGCCGCATCGCGACGCGTTGAGTTTCGGTGAGGCTCGGATCGAGCTCGCCGATCAGTCCCCCACCAGCCGGTCCGAGTTGGACGGTACGCTCGGGCGCGAGCGGCGTCGCCATCCCGAAGTCCTCCGCCTCGTCCTCGTCGGCGCCCACCTCGTCGTGGGGTGGCGCACCTGGGTTTCCAGTGCGGCCAAGGCCGGCGAGGTCGGCCGCGCGGGCGGGGATCGGGTTCGGCAGGTCGATCGTGCGGTCTTCGATCGGCGACCCGGCCGCCGAGCCGCCTGGCATCAGCGCGGGGTCGGGCGCCGCAGGATCGTCCGGAAGGCGGGCGTCGACGTCCTGATTGTCGTTCGGGTTGTGGATGACGATGATCCCGATCGCCCCGCGGTTCATGTTCTCCATGTCGTTGACGGAGTGGTCGTGGTAGAGCCAGACCCCTGCCGTCGTCGGCCACCCGGCGGTATCCCACCGGTACGTGAAGGTGCCGCCGGGTGGGACCCGGTCGCCTTGCTTGAACTTGAACGGCGCGTCCTCCTCGTCCAGGAGCGCGTTCCACAACGGAGCCTCGGCTCCGACCGGCTGGCTCGGGTCGGGCGGTGAGAGCGGGAAGGCGCCGTCGGACGTCGCTTCGAAGACGAAGCCGTGCGGGTGCAGGCTGTGGGTACGCCCGCGCACGCGGTAGTCGGCGCGCTCGTCGGCGTTCTTGAAGTGGACGATCACGGTGTCGCCCACGTCACACTCGATTGTGGGGCCGGGAATCGTCCTGCGGGTTGTGGCAGGGTCCGGCTCGTTGAGGTCCCACGGGTTGACCTTGCGGTCGTCGGGCACCGTCCACTCGTCGCTGCCGTCGTCGAGGAGCGGCGGGCGGTAGCGGCGCAGGATCAGCGCGTCCACGATCTTGCCGTCTCGTCGTCGTCGCGGCGGGTTGTGCAGCGTGATCCCGCTGCGAGGGTCCTTCACGGGCTCGAACTTGGTCGTGTCCTTGATCGTCAGGCCGGGTCATCCGGTCACGGTTATCAGGATTCACCGCCCGCTCCCAGCCGGGGCTCGCGTCCCACGACCGGTTCTCGAGCTGGATCCAGTACTCAATCTCCCGCATGTGCCCTCCTCGCTGGCCCGCGTAGTCCGCCGTCCCCGACAGCAAATAAGAGTGAGCACCCGCTCCTCTGACACCTCGTGGGGTCGACTTTCTCAGCAGGGTGAGCAAAGTGGCCTCTACGAGGGTGAGACCCCGACGCGCCCGGTCGGGCGGCATGACCCTCGACAGGAGCTGTCCCCCGCCACAGCCGATCCCCTACCTGACAAGCGCCATCGCGAGCTTGCCGGACAGGCAAGGAACGTCCCGAGCACCGGCCCGGACAGCGCGCCCAACACGAGGCTCGCGGCACCGGCAGCAGCGCGTCGACGGCCAGCAGCGCCACCGCGGGCAGCCCCGCCAGCGGACCACTTTGGGCGAGCTGCGGTGTGGGGTCGCCCAGAAGCGGGACGTCGAACGCCTCCACCCCGATGAAGCCAAGACCCGCCTCATCGCCTCCTCAATGTGGGCGGTGAGGGCGCTGGCTGCAGGCGCTGTGGGGCGGCGGTCCAACCGAGCGCGCTACGACGCGTCCGGGTTGACCAGCCCGGTGCGTGGCGAGGTCGACCTCAGCGAGCTGTGCGCAGCGCTGCTCGAGGCGGTCCATGGGACGGCGTCGCCGCGGCTGCGACCGGCAGGGGTGCGGCCGTGAAACGGCTGGCCGTACGGGCGGTGGCGTGGGCGATCGCGCCGATCTTTCTGGTAGGGATCACATTCAGCGCCGTCTCCCAGCCCATCCCAATCCCGCGAGAAGTAGAGGCGGCGGTGCAAGTCGATCTGGATTTGTGAACTGTCACCGACTTCAGCGGGATCGTGAGTTGCTGGCAGGCGTCCCGAGTGTCAGGCTCGGCGGTCGAGGTACTCGGCAAGCGGGTCGATCGCGAGGCCGTACAACTCCGACGGTGCGCGCGGAGCGGTTCTCGGCCCGGAGCGAGCGGACGAAGCCTCGATGAAGGATTTACAAGCCGCTGGGTACGCTCATGTGGCCTCCGAACGCCTTCGACCGCCCGCGGGATAGCATGGAGTCATGCGGTCTGGAAGCCCTTTGCTCACGAGGCGAGGACGCGCCGGAGAGGCGTATCCGCAACTCAGACCCGGAAAACACGGGACGTAGCGCAGTCTGGTTAGCGCACCGGCTTTGGGAGCCGGGGGTCGCGGGTTCGAATCCCGCCGTCCCGACCATCTGACCAGCGGTTTTGCGACGGTGGCAAAACACAGGCCGCGGCCAGGCCGCACACAGGCCGCACGAGAATCATGACCCCAGCCTCCGCACGCCCGCGTCCGGCGTCGGCTGAGCACGCTCGAGGAGTGCGTCTACCGCAGCGGTCACGCGATCCTCGCCATCCTCGACCCGACGACACCACCGCCGACGGCCGCGACACGGTTACCCTGCCAGCTTGGTACGCCAAGGCCAACGTCGACTGCGCCCATGCGACTACGATGGACAAAACCCAAGACGCACAGTAGACGACTCCCTCGTCGCCACACCTTGACTCCAGCCGCACCCTGACGCATGACCGGCTGTTCCGGGGAGTCTCGGCGGCAGTGAGACGTCCATCCGCGCGTCCGGGTATGGGTGGCCATTCGAAAGAGCGCGCAATGACCACGTACGACAGCAATACAGTCTTGCTGCTATGCTGTCCACAGCGGACGTGGGACGGAGCCAGGAGGATGGGATGGCAGAGAGCACCTTCGTAAGCGTGCAGAGCCGCGGGGTCATCGCGCTTCCCGCCGAGCTGCGGAGGCGTTTCGGGCTGGATCGTCCGGGGGCACAAGTGGAGCTTGTAGTCCGTGACGATGGCGTCATCGAGTTGCGTCCCCACCTGCCGGTACCGGCGGAGCAGACTTGGGTATGGACCCCGGAATGGCAGCAGCGCATCCGAGAAGGGCTGGATGACCTCCAGGCCGGTCGAAGCGAGTCGTTCGAAAGTGGGCAGGCTCTCCTGCATGCCCTTGAGGTTCGCGGTGAGCGGTAGGTGCCCACATATGAGGCACTAGCCAGGTTCCTACGCGACTACGACACACTGACGGCTGAGCAGCAACGCGCTTTTCGTCAAGCGCTCAAGAAATTTATCGACGACGTGGACCATGGACAATTCCGTGCCGGGCTTCGGGTGAAAGGAATCAGAGGAATGCCAGGCCACTACGAGATGACCTGGGCGCCAGACGGCCGGGCAATCTTTCGGTATGGAGCCCCGGTGCGTCCCGAACTCCGACACGTCATTTGGGTGGCCATCGGAACTCACGATGTTCTGAAGACCACCAATCCAGTCCAGCTCGATCCGCTGTACGACGGTGTCTAATCGGCATGCCTCCGGCAGGGTCCAACCTTCGGCGATCCATGCGAATAGCCCACCGTCACCACCTATTGTCTGAATCCTTCGAGCGGGGTTGGTTCACGATCGATGGGTTTCCAGGGCTCCTGGGCTACCAGAACATCGACGCGGTGATTTCGCAACCAGGCTGTCAAGCGGGTGTGAGCCGCAAGATTGCCTAACCGCTTGTTAAGGTTGATCGAGGCCAGCCGGACCGAATGTCCCGGCGCCCAGTCACCTAAGACGCCGCCCCCAAAGCTGTTCGGTTGCCATGCCACACGATCCGATCGCGGAATCCGCCACGCTTGGCGGCTTTTCCTGCTCGCAGCTCCTCTAGCTGCGCCGCGTCCACACCTAAGTCAGCACCGAGTGTATGCACCACCTCGAGTATGTCAGCCAGTTCTTCCGGATCCTCTGAGGCCAAAAATTCGTCTACCTCCTCCTTCAGCTTGTCACGCAGCAATTTGTGATACTCCTCGGGCTCGGCTCGCCGTACCTCCGGCACCTCACCGCGGGACCGGATGATCTGCGGAATTCCGTCACGGACGAGTTTTCCGCCGCTCTTGTCAGTACGGTCGAGCACGCTGACCTCCCTCACCACGCATGCGCCTGAAGCGGCCCGAGTTCTCGCTGGCCGCATCGAGGTTCGCAGCTTGCCGTGAACTTCACTCACGTCTCTGTATGGCCGCTTCATGTGGCCACGAGAACCTTGGGCGTAGGCCATTAGGACTAGCCTTGTCCGTGCGACCGAGGGGATCGAGGGGCGATGGGTCACCCGGAACGCGGGCGTCCCTGGTCGTTGCCCCGATATCGGTGTCATGGTTGATGGCCAGCACGCAGTCGGCTCATCGCAGGCGCGCTTACCAATAGGCGGACACCGCGCCATCGGGCAGCATCTCTTCGCGCCACCGCAAAGTGGCGCCCGCCCGAGTGGCGCCACACAACAGCGCGCAAGCTGGCGATAACGTCCACTTACCACCCGCGCCCAGCAACCAGTGACCACCATCGCCTCGATCACCTGCAACTCGACGTACTGTGCGGACCGACACTTGGCCTTGGACATCTTCCGGAATCAGGTCAACCGCATACCCATTCCGACGCCTAGACGCCAACGACGCGAGTTCCCCAGGCCGCACACAGGCCGCACGAGGACGCAAAAGGATGAGTTGCAGTGATGAAGGTCGAGAAGTGAAACCGCAGGTCAGAATGCAGATTTACCGATGAAGGCAGGTCGGCGAAATAGCCTGTACCGGCTTTGGGAGCCGGGGGTCGCGGGTTCGAATCCCGCCGTCCCGACAGGACGCTTCGCGGCACCTGGGGCAGTCACACTTCGCTGGTGATGCAAAGGAGGGCTCGTGCGCGCGGTGTGGATACTGTGCGTGGCCGCGCTGCTCACGGCGTGGTTGCCCGCGGCGGTGGGTCATGGCCAAGATGGCCAGGAGCGCGTCACACAGCTGGCCGGCGATGATGCCGTCGGGACCGCCGTGGCGGTGTCGCGAGCGCATTGGGCTCGGTCAGACGAGGTCGTGCTGGCCAGCGACACGAACTATCCGGACGCACTCTTGGGTGGGACTCTGGCCGAGAAGCTCGACGCCCCGCTGTTGTTGACGGACCCCGGGCGGCTCTCAGATCCGACGCGAGAGGAGGTCAAGCGCCTCGGTGCCAGCCGTGTCGTCCTGCTCGGGGGCCTTTCCGCCGTCTCGGAGAGCGTGACCGAGGAGCTGCGCGAGGCGGGCCTCCAAGCGGATCGTCTCGGCGGCGGGGACCGGTACGCCACCGCGGCGCTCATCGCGGGAGAGCTGGGCCAGGCTCGCGAGGTTGCGCTCGCGCCGGGCGACCACTTCGCCGACATCGTGGCGGCGGGAGCGCTGGCCGTCGGGACCGGCTTGACGCCGGTGCTCTTGACGGCGAGGGACCGGCTCCCCGCGGCTACCACCGAGGCCCTGAGGCGGGCGGCCGTGAATCGGGTGCTGATCCTCGGGGGCGGGCACGTCGTGTCGGCTGAAGTCGAGCGTCAGATACTCGAGATGGGCCTTGACGTTCAGCGGCTTGGTGGAGCCCACCGGTACGAGACGGCGGCCCTGGTCGCGGGCGAGGCTCTCCGGCGAACGACGGCCGAGACCCTTCCCCTCGTGGTGACCAGCGGCGAGTCCTTCGCCGACGCGCTCACTTCCGTGGCGCTTGCCGCACGGTTGGAGGGCTTGTTGGTGTCCGTGCCGCGTGACGGCCTGGCCGACGTCCCGAAGGTTCGCCGGCTGCTTGTCCTTGCCGGCCCCCGCCTGGACCAGGCGTGGGTCGTCGGCGGGTCACGCGCGGCGGATGACGCGGAGCAGATTCGCGCGGCGATCGCCACCGGCCCGATCACAGGGAGTGCCGTGGCGACTGGAATGCCTAGCGACGGAGCGGTCGCGACCGTCGACCCCCTCGCGACACGTGCCGCCCTCGACGTTCTGGCGCGAGGCGGCAACGCGGTCGACGCGGCGATCGCCGCAGCGGGCATGCTCGGAGTCGTCGAGCCGTTCTCGGCCGGTATCGGCGGCGGCGGGTTCATGGTCGTCTACTCCGCGGCCGACGGGGCGGTGACGACGTTCGACTCCCGCGAGACCGCTCCCGCCGCTTACTTCCCCGAGGCGTTCCTCGACCCCGCGAGCGGTGAGCCCATCCCGTTCGAGGAGCGAGTGACGAGCGGCCTGGGTGTCGGCGTGCCCGGCACCGTCTCAGGCTGGGCCATGGCGCTCGACCGGTTCGGCACCCTTACGCTGGACGAGCTGTTGCAGCCGGCGATCGAGGCGGCGGAGTACGGCTTTCCTCTCGACCCCACGTTCGTGTCACAGGTCGAGGACAATGCCGACCGGTTCGCTGCGTTTACCTCTACGTCTGCCCTCTACCTGCCGTTGGACGGCAAGCCGCAACCTTCAGGCGCGTGGTTCCGCAACCCGGATCTCGCGCGGACGATGATGAGCATCGCGCAGCAGGGTCCTCAGGCGATGGGCGCTGGGCCTGTCGCGGAGGCTGTTGTGCGGACCGTGAGGAGTCCTCCGGTCGTTCCTGGCAACATGCGCCACGTCCGTGCGGGCCTCATGACGGTCGCGGACCTCGGCGCGTACGAGGCGATCGAGCGCCCGCCCGTCGTGAGCGAGTACCGCGGCTACACCATCTTCGGCATGCCGTTGCCGAGCAGCGGTGGACTGACGATCGCGCTGGCCCTGAATCAGCTCGAGCGGTTCGATCTCAGCGCCTCTCCTCGGGAGGAGGCGCTACACGGCCATCTCGAATCCACTCGGCTGGCGTGGGCTGACCGAAACGGGTTTATGGGCGACCCCGCGTTTCTGGACGTGCCGGTGGAGGGGCTGTTGTCGCAAGGCTACGCCGATTCTCGGAGCACCCTGATCGCCGATACCGCATCCGAAGAGCCGCGCCAGCCGGGTGACCCACTCGCGTACGAAGGCGGTAGGGGACCGAAAGCCGTGGGCAGCTCGGACGAGCCTCGCACGGGCTCGACCACCCATCTCACCCTTGCGGACGCGCAGGGCAATGTCGTGTCGTATACCTTCACGATCGAGCTGACGGGAGGCAGCGGCATCGTGGTACCCGGTTACGGATTCTTGCTGAACAACGAGCTGACCGACTTCGACCCCATGCCGTCCCACCCGAACGCGCCCGCAGCCGGCAAACGTCCCCGGTCGAGCATGAGCCCGACGATCGTGTTGCGTGACGGCAAGCCAGTCCTCGCGGTGGGCACGCCAGGGGGCGCATCGATCATCACCACGGTGCTGCAGATCCTGATCGGCGCCCTGGACCTCGGCGACGACCTCGCCGGAGCGATCGCCGCGCCACGCGTGGCAAACTACAACGACACGTCGAGCGTCGCCGAGCCCGCGTTCCTCACCACGCCGGAAGCCGCCGCCCTGCGGGCTCGAGGCCACACCTTCGAGGCGAGCGAAGAGATCGGCGCCGCCACCGGCATCACCTTCACCCCGGACGGCGCTCCCACAGCCGTCGCCGAGCCTCAACGCAGGGGCGGTGGCGCCGCCGACGTCACCCCAACCCGGTAAACTGCAACCATCCGCGGGCGTAGCTCAATGGCAGAGCTCCAGCCTTCCAAGCTGGTGATGCGGGTTCGATTCCCGTCGCCCGCTCCACATGGCATCCTAGCTGCGGAAACACATTCGTGCTATCTTCGAGGGCGTTAGCACAGCGCTTCCGCAACACCATACTGGACGACTTCGGGAGCGCGATTCAGAGCCTCTGGAGGCGGTGATGGCGGTTCCGCAAGACCTTGAGATGCTCCACAAGAGCTTCGTGCGATCCCTGCGTGCCGAGAACATGGTGGCCGGCACGATCGACAACTACACCCTGGCGATCAACCAGTTCGCGGCCTTCCTCGCCGAGCGTGACGACGGCCTCACGCTGGTCGCGGACATCAAGCGGGCGCACGTCGAGGAGTTCCTCGTCCAGCGCTCGGGCGAGGTGTCCTCCGCGACCCTGAACCAGCGCTACCGCTCACTCCACCGCTTCTTCGCCTACCTTCTCGATGAAGGCGAGATCGCCGCGAACCCCATGGCGAGGATGCGCCCGCCCGCGATCGCGGAACAACCCGTCCCCGTGCTGACCGAGGGACAGGTCAAGGCGCTGCTCAACACGGTCAAGGGACGCGACTTCTTCGAGATCCGCGACAACGCGATCCTGCGACTACTGCTCGGAACCGGGATGCGGCGCGCCGAGCTGCTCGGCCTCCACGTCGACCACGTCGACCTCGACTTGGACGTCGCGATCGTGCTCGGCAAGGGACGGCGCGAACGAGCCTGCCCCTTCGGCAAGAAGACAGCAGTGGCGATCGACCGCTACCTCCGCGTCCGCTCCCGCCACCGCCTCGCCTACTTACCGAACCTGTGGCTCGGACCACAGGCCGCGCTCGGCAAGGGCGGCCTGCGCTTCATGCTGGAACGGCGCGCCGAGCAAGCCGGCCTCGGCCACATCCACCCCCACCAGTTCCGCCACACCTTCGCCCACGAATGGCTCTCCGTCGGCGGCAACGAGGGCGACCTCATGCGCCTTACCGGCTGGCGCTCCCGCCAGATGCTCACCCGCTACGCCGCCTCCGCCGCCGACGAACGTGCCCGCGAAGCGTATCGCCGGCTGGCACCAGACGACCGATACTGACACCATGTCGCTGTATATCGAGCACATAGAAGGGCCGACTGATGGTCGCCCGGTGGTTTGCCTCTGACTACCAATGCCGCTTCACCGCGATCCTCCTACATGATAGTCGGATGACGACCTCGGTAGCTCAGGATGCCTCGTAGCGACACACTATCCAATCAAACCACTCGCATGTCCAGGAATCGGCGCGTCTAGAGCGGCGGTCGCAGCGCTTGTTAAGCGGAGCCGCGTTCCGTCATGTCCGACTAAACGTCTCGGCTAACTATTCAGGTTCCCCCTGAGCACATTCCTGCAGGGCAATGACTCGTCCATGGTGCCGGAACAGCTCCTAGCAGCAAAATAGTGGCAGACGGGGCCAATATGTGACAGGTGCGGGTCTGCTCAGTGGCAAAGCTGTCGGTCAGAGCATCGCGGACTCTCCTCCCGGAACACGAATAGTTACCGCCTCGGCTTCGGATGCGATGATCACCACCCTTGGTTCCTCTCCTGATGATTGGCGCGTCTCTTCATGAAGCGCGGTGGCGCAAGCTGTTGACACGAACTGTCCACAAAGGGACCACCGGAGGTCACGGGGCAGCTCAGCCCTGTCGGGAAAGCGATCATCTAGAGGTACGGATGGATTGTCCCTGCTTGCAAGCACAATATGAGAGATATGCCTCGACTGCAGTTGACACTTGACAGGACGACCAAGCTAAGCCATTCTGCCTTGCAGTTACTGAGTACCAATTAGATTTCTCGTGGTGTTGCGATATACACGCACGGGCGTCACAGGCGGCCCTGGCGGGAGGGAGCACTATGGCGTCGGCGACTATCAGGCGTTTGCTTATGGTGTGCGCCGCACTGTCCACATTGTCGATTACGATGTTGTCACCTCTTCCAGATGCCGCAGCCTCGGCTCAAGAGGGCATCAGCGCCGCTTCTGCTAGTTGTCCACAGATACATTTTATTGGCGTAAGAGGTTCGGGTGAAACGTACGAGGAAGCGACCAGTTGGATGGGTCCCGTAGTCGAAGCAGTCTTTGACCGCTTTGCGCAGCAAATGCCAGTCGACGTTGATGGTTTCGGGCTTGACTATCCGGCAGTGCGAGTACCAGAGCTTATAGCACAAACTATAACGAGGGACTTTGCTGAGCCAATTCCTGGCTTTGCTTGGTTTACTCCCAGCGTTGCGGCAGGAGCCAAGGAACTTGAAGCCGAAGTCAGAGGCACCAGCCATGACTGCATCGTGCTCGCGGGGTACTCCCAAGGTGCTTGGGTCATCGGAGAGTTCCTTAACGCCACCGCTAACACGGGCCTCCATGTGCGCCTAAAAGCGGTCGTGCTATTCGCTGATCCTCGGTTCGAGAAGGATTCCGCCATTGGCGTTGGAGCAACGACGGAGCCTGGCATCCTTCAGCGCTATCATCCCGATCACCGCCCGACTACTTATTTACCCGAAGTAATGGATAGGGCTCACAGCTATTGCGTCAGCGGCGATCCAGTGTGCAACAATCGGGGGCTCCTGCAGGGGGGACTAGATAGGTATCCCAAATGTGCAAATCCACCGAGCTTCCAACCGCTTGATGACTGTAAACATCTGGGCCGCCACTACACAGCCTATATTAAACAGGGCGCCGACTTCCTTGCGGAGACGCTGATGCCAAGTGTCGTCCCGCCGGTGCAGCCCAAGCCACAGCCAGCACAAGAGCTACCGACAGCTCCAAGCAGCGTGCATTTCGACACATTTTATGGAAGATTGGTCTGGACTGACAACGCCGACAACGAGCATGGATTCCGCGTCTACGCAGACGACCTATTTCTGGGAACTGCGCCCGCGGACGCGACAACGGGTCCGGACAACCCAGTGGTCTTGGGAAGCTGCAACGTTGTACTAAGCGTAAGCTCTTACAACAACATGGGAGAATCCACCCGGGTGGCATCATCAAACAAACCGTGCTAACGATGCCAAACGACGAAATCTGATCCAAGCTTTACCGCACAAGCCTGGTGACGGG
>JBOGED010000400.1:0-2101 GCA_050743625.1 Egibacteraceae bacterium
CCGCCGGCGAGCGCGGTCACCGACCGGCGCGCCGCGACCGTCTGCACGACGCTGGGCTTGATGCTATGCTGCTGCTCTTCCACGGGTGGGTGCTGGCGGGCGCGGCCTCGGCGGCGGCAGCGGCAGCGTGGCTCGTCACGCGCGGAGGGGGGCGCTCGGCGCGCTCGCCAGCGCTGCCGTGAGCGGTGCGGATCCCGTAAGAGCCGGTCTCGTCGGGGCGTTGACGGCGAATGTCTTAACAACCTGCCGGCATATCTCCTGCTCTCACCTAGCGTCGCGGACGGCGCAGCCCTCCGCGGGCTGCTGGCCGGCGTGAACGTCGGCGCCAACCTCACGACCATCGGCTCGCTCGCCACCCTGCTATGGCTCGCCTACCTCCGCGCCCAAGGGCTGGCCCCCACCCCCCTGCAGTACCTGCGGTGGGGATTGATCGTCACGCCGCTGACCTTGCTCCCCGCCCTGGCCCTGCTGAGCAAGGGGTGACGAGATCTACTCGCCGCGGTAGAGCCGGTCGAGGTCGATGAGCTCGGTATCGTTGCGGCTCGCCGCGACGCGCCTCGCGCTTGCGGTGAACCCGGCGCGCGAGAACACCAGCAGCCGGGAGGGCGCAGACCGCTGGGAGTCCGGCAACAGGTCTCTCAGGTGCGCCAGGCGGGCGATGACGGACTCGTCGATGGCTTTCACGGTGGCCTTGACCTCGCCGATGGCCACCACCCGGCGAGGGGTGCCCGCCGCGGTCTCCACGACCACGACGTCGATCTCATGACCTCGGCGATGCTCCTTGCAGGCGACAGTCGCCGGGAGCACGTCGTGAGGCTGACCGCCGAGGGTCGTCGCGCTGGCGTGGGACAGGCACCATTCCCGGGCGACGTCCTCCAGATGCGGGCCGTAGATCTTGGACGCGACGGTGTCCGCGTTCGCGGCCCACACTTGTGCGGCGCGCCCGCGCACGAGCAGCCGCTCGTTGGGCCCGATGACGAGCTCGTGGAGCCGGATGAGCGGATCACTGAGCCGGTAGGTGCCTCTCCGCTCGCGGAACGCGTCCTCCAGGCGAGCGACGAGCCCGGCCTGCTGCAGCCCGGCGAGCAGGTGGGCGATGGCGGTGGCTGGCCTGCCGATCCGCCCGGCGATCTCCGAACGGCGGGCCGCGCCGGCGGCGATCGCGGCGAGGACACCGTGGTACGGGGTAGGGTCCGTGACACCAGACTCCTCCCGGAGCAACAGGCTCCCCTCGCGGAAGATGGCACCCGCGGGGTTGAGCAGGCGTTCGGCGACCCAGACGTCGAAGGACTCCCGGCTTGAGGGTGGTCCGAACGCCATCGCTTGGTAGGCCGGGGTGCCCCCGAGCAGGGCGTGTACCCGGAAGGCCAGCTCAGGGTCATCGGTCAACCGCCAGAATGAGGCAGCCTCCCGGTACCAGAACGGTTGCAGCACCATCTCGAGCTTGGCGCGACCGCGCCGGGGAGCGCCACCGCCGAGCAGGTCCCGCATCACCGTGAGGGCGCTGCCGCACAGGATCAGCCTTGTACGGGTGTGTCGTGAGGCATGGCTGCGGGGGCTCAGGGCGATCTGCATCACCGAGGGCAGTGACGGCGCCTGGGCGACGAGGTTTGGGAACTCATCGAGAATGACCGGTACCGGCTCTGCCGCGTCGCGACCCAACCCGAGCAGGGCCTCGACGAGGTCGGCCCAGTCGTCGAAGGTCAGCGACGCGGGCAGCCCGGCGTGGCGCGCGTACGCCGTGCTCAGCTCGCGCCGATTTTGCAGGTCCGACTGCTCGCGCGCGGTGAACATGAACCCGCCGGTCGCCTCGGCCAGCAGCTCAAGCATCAGGGTCTTGCCCTGCCGCCGGCGCCCGTAAAGCAAGCCGAGCGTCGCGCCCGCCGCCGGGTCGCGAGCGAACTCCGCGAGGGCGTCCCACTCCCGATCGCGATCATGCAGCTCTCCCGGTTTTTGCAACGCGCCCCCACGATGGCGACAACTATTATAGTTAGAGCTATATTAATGCGGCTCCGGGCTGCGTCCACCGCTCTAGGGGACTTGGATCCGCAAAGTCGTTGCGCGTGAGTCAAGTTTGTGAGTCGTGTTGCAGGTGTTGCAC
>JBOGED010000401.1:0-8805 GCA_050743625.1 Egibacteraceae bacterium
GTATATCGCCGGGATCCAGCACACAAACTCACCTCTCGCGTCGGCGCCACCCGTGGTCCACGGGGCCGATGCCTTTTCCGATGCGCAGGCCGTAGCGGATCGCGCCTGTGACGTAGTCTTTCGCGGCGCGTACGGCGTCGGGGACGTCGAGGCCTCGCGCGCGGTATGCGGTGATCGCGGACGCCAGCGTGCATCCCGTGCCGTGCGTGTCCTGTGTGTCCAGCCGCTCGCTCGCGATCTTGGAGGCCTGTTCGCCGTCGAAGAGCAGGTCCACCGCGGCGGCGTTGCCAGGCAGATGCCCGCCCTTGATAAGCACCCAGCGCGGCCCCAGCGCTTTTACCGCCTCGGCGGCGCGGAGCATGTCCTCCACACGCTTGACCTCGACCCCCGTCAGGATCCTGACCTCGCCAAGGTTTGGCGTCACGATCTCGGCGAGCGGCAGCAGCTGCTCCCGCAGCGCGCCGACCGCGTCGGGGCGCAGCAGCGCGTCACCGTGCTTCGACGCGCAGACCGGATCGACGACCAGCGGCGCGAGACCGTGCCGCTCAACACCCTCCGCAACCACGTGGATGATCGCGGCGTTCGCGAGCATGCCAGTCTTTACCGCGGCCACGTCGAGGTCGGTCGCGACAGCGTCGAGCTGAGCCATCACGAAATCGGCGGGCACCTCGTGGACCGCGTGCACCCCGACGGTGTTCTGTGCCGTGAGTGCGACCAGCACGCTCGCCCCGAAGACGTCCAGCTCTTGGAACGTCTTGAGGTCCGCCTGGATCCCCGCTCCGCCGCCCGAGTCGGAACCCGCGATCGTCAAGGCCGTTGGCGGAGTCATGTGTCCCCTTCGCGAAAATGGTCATAACCCATCCGGTCGAGGTCAAGCGTTCCCCCGCCGGGCAGATCCAGCACCACCGCCGTGGCTTGAGGTTCGTGGATCTCGCCGACGACCGCCGCGGGAACGCCCTCGGCGTGGGCCGCGGCCCGCGCTGCCTCCTCGGCACGCTCAGGGGGCAACGCGGCGACGAGCGCGAAATCCTCTCCGCCACCACACACGAGCCGCCAACCTCCGACCTCAAGCGCGCCGGGCGCGACCGGTAACGTCGAGGCGGTGACCGTCGCGGCGACGCCGGATGCCGCGCAGAGGTGGCCAAGGTCCGCGCCCAACCCGTCAGATACGTCGATCATCGCGCGGGCGCCGTGTTGGGCCAGCCTGCGGCCGGCTTCAGGCAGCGCCCGCGGGCGGCGGTGAGCCGCGAGATGACCCGGGTCGGGTGTGGTACCGCGAGCGAGCTGCGCGAGCGCGGCCGCCGCCGCGCCCAGGGCGCCGACGACCACGAGGCGATCTCCGGGGAGGGCGCCCGCGCGGGTCACCGCCCCGTCTCCGTCGACCCGGCCGAAGGCGGTCACCGAGACCACGAGCGCCGGCCCACTGACGGTGTCCCCCCCAACCAGGCGGAGGGCCCACCGGTCACAGGCTGCCCGCAAGCCCCGGTAGAGCGCCTCGACATCGTCCTCGCGAAAGCCCGCCGGCCGGCACAGGCCGATCACCGCGGCCGTCGGGATTGCGCCCATGGCCGCGAGGTCACTCACGTTCACCGCGACGGCTTTCCAGCCGACGTCCTCCCAAGAGGACAGGTCACGCCGGAAGTGCACGCCCTCCACGATGACATCGACCGCCACGACCACCTCAGATCCGCCGACCCGCACCACCGCCGCGTCGTCACCGTGGCCGATCACGACATCGCCACCCGCCCCGTCGAGAAGCGGAGCGATCCGCGCGATGAGATCGAACTCGCCCACCGGCGTAGCCTAGGGCCGACGCAACGCCGCACGAAAGCGCGAAAGGATGACGGGTGCCCGTCCTGAACTCGATCGAGCTGGAGGGCGTGTCGACGCGCGGTTGGCGCCAGGCGGCGCAGGAGGCGCTCCGTGAGGCGGCGAAGACGATCCGCAACATCCAGCGCCTCGACGTGCTCGGCACCAGTGCGACGGTGGGCGAAGGCGGTATCAAGGAGTATCGCACGCGTGTCCGCCTGTTCTTCCGGGTCGAGCGATGACGCGAGGCTGCTATTCGGCCTCGTCGCGAAACTCGCGCAGCACCTCTAGGCTCGCTTCGTCGTCGAGCTGGCCGAACTCCTTATAGGCCTGGCCGACGGCAAGAAACTCGGCCGGCTCGCTGAGCACCAAGATCCGATCCGCGGCGCCTGTCAACTCGTCGGCGGCCCTCGGGGGAGCTACCGGGACGGCCAAGACCACTCTCGTGGCGCCCTCGCGGCGCGCGAGATTGCAGGCTTCGCGGGCCGTGCCGCCGGTCGCGATGCCGTCGTCGACGACGATCACCGAGGCGTCGCTCAGGTCGACCGGGGGCACCACGCTGCGGAACAGCGCAAGCCGGCTCGCGATCACCCGCTGGCGGTCCTCGATCTCGGCGCGGACGTCCTCCTCGGTGAGCCCCAGCCGCGAGACCATCGCCTCGTCGACCTCCACGTGACCGTCTGAGCCCAGCGCCCCGAACCCAAGCTCGGGGTTCTGCGGGGTACGCAGCTTACGTACCACCACGACGTCGAACGCGGCGCCGAGCACCCTCGCGACCTCCGCGCCGACGGGAAGCCCGCCGCGCGGGATCGCGAGCACGACCAACCGCCTGCCGTCGGCAAGCGTCTGATCCTTCGCAAGAAGGGCGGCGAGCTGCCGTCCCGCGTCGCGCCGATCCTCGAAGACCTTCATTAACCACTAGGATGCCGTGTTCGAGCAGCCAATGACTTCTTAGGGGGCTGGAGCAGATGGTCTCCGCATACATCCTCATCCTGACCGAGGTAGGAAAAGCGGCACAGGTAGCCCAGGCCGTGTCCAAGATCGACGGCGTCAAGGCCGCTGAGGACGTCACTGGCCCCTACGACGTGATCGTCCGCGCCGAGGCCACCGACATCGACACGCTCGGCCGCCTCGTCGTCGCACGGATCCAGGCGATCGACGGCATCGACCGCACTCTCACCTGCCCCGTCGTGCACCTGTAGCGCGGGGCGACGTCCAGCTAAGAGCTCGAGCCTGTGTTGTCCTGACCCTCGTCCGTCCCCGTTCCGGAGCCTGAGCCTTGCTCTGAACGAGAGCCTTCTCCTTGATTCTGGTCCTCCGAGGGATCGGGATCAGGGTCCGGATCGGGATCCGGGTCGGGGTCAGGATCGGGATCAGGATCAGGATCAGGATCGGGATCAGGATCAGGATCCGGATCAGGATCAGGATCAGGATCCGGGTCGGGGTCAGGATCGGGATCAGGATCCGGGTCTGGGTCAGGATCGGGATCAGGATCCGGGTCCGGGTCAGGATCGGGATCAGGATCGGGATCGGGATCGGGATCGGGATCGGGGTCCGGGTCCGGGTCCGGGTCAGGATCAGGATCCCGATTGGCCTCTGGTCCCTGAGCGACCTCCACCTGGGTGTATTCAGAAGGAGGATCGATCACGTTCGAGGTCGGCGCCTGCAGGCCGTCGTCGAAGAGCGGATCGGCAGTGGCGGCCTCGGAACTTTCGGACTCTGCCTGGACGATGGGCTCCTCTCCCACACAGGCTGCCGTCACGAGCGTGAGAATGGCGAGCAGAGCTGCGAGACCCTCACGTGTCTTTGCGCCTCTCGTCCCCATGATTCGTCCCATTTGCCGCTCACACCCACTCATTCGGTGCCCACTGCTTTGCGCAGACGACCTGCTATAGAGGAGCATCTCGGGGAGCGGCTGATACGAGGGAGCTGATCAGCGCTCACGAGCCTTCCAGCTCGTTGAGGTAGGTCGCCCGCTCCCGCGCCAGAGCGAGCACCTCTTCGATGGGTCCGCACACCTCGCATTCCCATGCGCGCACCAAGCCATCCGTACTGGCACTCGCCAGCCTTTGACCGTCGGGCCGGAAGGCAACCGCGATGACATCGTCCTCGTAGCCGCGCAGCAGGACTGAGCCACCACCCGCCAGGTTCCAGACGCGTACGGTACCGTCAAGGCCCGCGCTTGCGATCTGCTGGCCGTCGGGACGGAAGGCAACCGCGGCGACCTCGTCATCGTGGCCAGGCAACGTCCTCGACGGAGCGTCGTCGTCGCTGGTCAGATCCCAAAGAGCCACCATGCCGTCGGTACCGGTACTCGCCACCCGTTGCCCGTCTTGGCTGAATGCGACGCTGAGCACCGCGCCCCGATGCCCTTGCAGCTTCCGCTGTTCTTGCCCGTCGGCTGCGTCCCAGACGCGCACGGTGCCGTCTCCGCCGGCAGTGACGATCCGCTCGCCGTCCGAGCTGAACGCGACATCGTACACGTGGCGGTCGTGTCCTACCAACTCCCTCAACTCGACTCCGCCGGCCAGATCCCAAAGCCGCACCCGGCCATCCTGACCCGCGCTGAGGACCCGTTCCCCGTCGGGACTGAAGGCAATGCCGTAGACACGGCCGGCGTGACCTGGGAATGACCCAAGCAGGGCGTTGCTCGCCAGGTCCCACACCCGCACCATGCCATCGGCACCACCAGAGGCGATCCGCTGGCCGTCCCTGCTGAACGCAAGGCTGTACACCGTCCCCTCATGGCCAGGGAGCGCGACAGGGTCGCTTCCCGTAAGGTCCCATACCGACACCGTGCCATCGGTCCCGCCGGAGGCAATCCGCCGCCCGTCCGAACTGAACGCCACGCTCTCTACCCGACCGCGACGGCCTGGAAGCGCGAGAAGGGTGCTATCCCCGTGGTCCCACACCCGCACCGTACCGTCGGCGCCCCCAGAGACGATCTGCTGCCTGTCGCAACTGAACGCAACGCCGTACACCCGACCGCGATGGCCGCCGAATGCCTCAACGACGTGTCCGGTCTGGTCCCACACCCGCACCGTACCGTCAGCACCACTCGCAGCGATCTGGCGCCCGTCGCAACTGAAGGCAACGCCGTACACGCGGCCGCCGTAACCCGGAAGCATCATGAGCTCGGCGCCGCTCGCCGCGTCCCACACGCGTACGGTGCCGCCCTCACCAGCTCCGGCGATCCACCTGCCATCGGGACTGAACGCAACACCCCACATGTCGCCTGGGTTCGCCAAGGCGAGCAGCTCGGCACCACTCGCCGTATCCCACATGCGCACCGTGTTGTCCGCGCCAGCGGCGGCGATCCTTGTCCCATCGGCACTGAAGGCGATGCCGAGTACCGCGCTGCCGCGGCCTGAAACCTCGACAATCGTGTTACCGGCGAGGTCCGCCACCTGCACGGCACCACCGGATCCAGCGCTCGCGATGCGCTGTCCATCGGGGCTGAACGCGACGGCATACATCCTGCTTTCCCGGCGAAGCTCCGTCACTTGGGCTCCGCCGGCGGCGTCCCACACCCGCACCGTGCCGTCCTCGCTCGCGCTCGCGACCCGCTGGCCATCAGGGCTGAAGTCGATTCCCCTTATACGATCTTCATGGCCGGATAGGATGGCAGGTTCACCTCCAGCTGGATTCCAGATGTGGATGGTGCCGTCATTGCCCGCGCTGGCGATCCGCCCGTCCTGACTGACCGAGACGCCGTACACGGCGCTTTCGTGGTCGTAACGCGCGCTGAGCCGCGACTCCAACATGGCCTGCCGAAGGATCGTCTCGGCCGCTTCGTTCGGCCTCGTCTCGTACGCCTCGAGCGCGAGCAACAGGCTCTGTTCCGGATCGATCGACAGCAGTTGGTTCGCGCTCGCGGCGAGCCGGGCGGACTCGGCGAGATCGCGTTGCCTGATGGCGCGCAGCGACGCCAGCAGCGCCACTACCGCGAAGATGGTGATGACCGTCAGCGCTCCGCTTAACCCGATCAGAGTGAGACGGACTCGCCGGCGGGCGGTGGCGTGCTCACGGGCCTCGCGGCCTCGGCTGGCGTCCAAAAAGGCCCGCTCCAGGTCGTTGAGGCCGCTGACGGGACGGTCTTGCCAGCCCAGCAGGCGGGCGCCGCGGTAGAGGTACCCGTCCTCACGGCCGTTCTCGTCCCACTCGGTCGCTGCCTCGGTCAGTCTTCGCTGGGCACGAAGCGCCTCACGGTCTTCGTTGATCCAGCCGCGCAGCGTCGGCCAGCCCCGGATGAGCGCCTCGTGGGCGACGTCGACCACCTCATTGCCCACGACGTCATCCTGACCGGTGATGAGTAGCCGGCCGTCGGCAAGGGCGTTGACCACCGTCTGGACATCCGCCTGCTCTTCGGAGCGGGTAAGAAGCTCACCCACCACGGCGCGGCGACGGGTGTCTTCTGTGCCCTCGCCGGGCTGGATCAGGCGCAACAGCACGCGGCGGGCGATCTGCTGCTGCGTGGGGCTCAGGCCGTTGTAGATCGTGTTGGCCCGCTGGGCCAACGCACCCTCCACTCCCCCGCTTGCCACATACGCCTCCAAGGTGAGCTTGCGCCCTTGGCGGCGCTGCCACACCTCCAGCAGCACATGCTCGAGTAGCGGTAGCGTGCCCGGCCTGTCAGCCACGTCGTCCAGGATGGTCTCGACCAGGCCTGGTTCCAGCTCCAAGCCCACCCGCCAGGCGGGCAGCTCAATCACGTGACGGAGCGCGTGAGAGCCGAGCGGGCCCACCAGAAACTGCTGAGTGGCCAGTGCCCGCAACTCGGGGTACGCCGCGCAACGATGGTAGAAATCCGCCCGCATCGCGAGCAGCACCACCAGACGGCCCCCTGGGATCGTGGCGCCGTAACAGAGATTGGCCAAGAACGCGGTGCGCTCCTCCTCGTCTTGGCACAGCGTGAAGACCTCCTCGAACTGATCGACGACCAGCACGACCCGCTCGTCACGGGGGCGTTCGGCCAGTGCCAGCGAGACGGCCAGGTCCAGACTCCGCTCGTCGGCCAGTAAGCCGTCCAGAGTGCGCTGCATCCCTTCGCTCGCGAAGAGCCGGACCAGCTGAGCCGCCAACATGCTCGTGGGACGGGCTCCGGGCGTCAGGACACGGATCATCCACGCCTCGCTGCCGGGTAGGGCGCCTTGCCGAAGCGCCGGGATCACGCCAGCGCGTACCAGCGAGCTCTTGCCACTCCCAGATGGGCCGAGGACGGCCAGGAAGCGACTACCCCGCAGCTTCTCGAGCATGCGTTTGGCGTCGTCGTCGCGCCCGAAGAAAAACTCGGCATGCGTTTCGTCGAACACCTCCAGCCCCCGGTACGGGCACACCTCGTCGCCCGTGCCGGACAGGACTACAGGACGGCGCGCGACGCCGCTGACCGCGGAGACAAGATCCCGGATGCCGGCGGGGTTGTCGATGCCCGCGCGCAGGTCGAGCCAGGTGCGGGTGGCCAGGAAGGCCAGGCTGGGGTCGTCAGGTTGCAATGCGCCCGGCAACAGCACCATGAAGAGCCGGAAGTCGCGATCCTTGGCTGCCCGGTCTTGGGCCACGGCAAGCTCTTCGCGAGCCCAGTCGCCGAGCCCGTGGGGACCCACGAACACCGCGCAGGCTTTCGAGGCGTTCAGGCCTTGGACGATCTGCGGTTGCCAGGCGTCTCCGGGAACCAGGCACCACAGATCCAGCCATGGCTGTATCCCTTCGTCCCGCAGCCGCTTCGCGAGCTGCTCGAGGGCAGACTCGTCGGCGCGGTTATACGAAAGGAACACATCGAAAGGCAGCGCCCTCACCATCACGAAGAGTAGAGTCCCCGCACAAGGAGCGTGATGCATTCACGCCCGTTCCTGCGGTCCCGAACTTCGATTTCGGGCATCGTTTGTCCCGAAGCCGAAGTTCGGGTGTATCGCTGAGCGAAGAATCACCTGCACGCGCGCCGCGCGATATCATCGGCCTCGAGCGAATGTAATCGCGTAATCGGGGTTCCGTCATGAAGGTAGGGCTTCAGATTTTCTCGTTCACGTGGCCGGGCGGAGGTGCCGAGGTCGGCTCCACGCTGGCCAGGGTCGTACATACCGCCGACGAGGCGGGCTTCGACTCGATATGGGTCATGGACCATTTCTTCCAGATCATGGGGCCAGGCACCGAGAGCCAACCCATGCTCGAGGGCTACACGACCCTTGGGTTCGCGGCGGCGCACTCCCAGCGCGCGCGCCTCGGGCTGATGGTGGGAGGTATCCACTACCGCCAGCCGGGCCTACTCGTAAAGGCGGTAACGACCCTCGACGTGCTGTCCGGCGGGCGGGCGTGGCTCGGCCTCGGCGCGGAGGAATCCGAGGGTCTTGGGTTCGGATTCCCCCCACTATCGCAGCGCTACGAGTTGCTGGAGGAGACGCTCCAGTTCGCCTACGGGATGTTCGAGGGCGAGCGCGGCTCCGAGGCTGCTTTCGACGCCCAGCACGTCCATGCCACCCGCCTGCTGAACTCCCCCCAGTCACTGAGCCGGCCGCGCGTGCCGATCTTGATCGGTGGTGGCGGTGAGCGCAAGACCCTCCGGCTCGTCGCGCGTACGCCGACGCGTGCAACGTCTTCGGCGACCCGGAGACCCTGCCCCACAAGTTCGAGGTGCTCCGCCAGCACTGCGAGACAGTCGGACGGCCCTACGAGGAGATCGAGCGCACGACGCTCCAGTTCGTCATCCTCCCCGGCTCCTCGGGCGAAGGGTGGGGAGGCGATCCCCAGACACCCGACCAGATCGTCGAACAGATCGCGGCGCTCGCCGAGGTCGGCGTCCAACACGTGATCCTCGCCGTGGCTGGCGTCCACGACCCCGCCACGCTCGACGTGGTCTGCGAAAAGATCCTGCCCGAGATCAAGACGCTGAGCTGACTCGTCAGGGTTTGCGAGGAAATAACGTTGTGATTTGTCCGGCTCGGGCGACCACCAACTGGCTCCGGTGCGGGCGTTGTGTGGAGGATCGGCGCGGTATACCGC
>JBOGED010000402.1:0-28215 GCA_050743625.1 Egibacteraceae bacterium
CAGGCCGGCCGTAACCCCCTCGCCTCCCCAGAGGGACCGGCCGGGAGCGGCCACGGCGGGTAGCCGCTCGGGTGTCGAGGCCCCGGCCGCCCGCACTGGCACCTCGAACCCCACCCGACCGCGCCCCGACGGGTGGAAGCTGTCGGGAAGCGCATCCTCACATGAGGAAAGCCCCTCGACCTCGCACATGGGTCGAGGGGCTTCTCACATCCGCGCACACAAAGAAGACCCCCTTCGCCCAGTGAAGGACGAAGGGGTTTCTTACATTGCGCCGAGGCGCTCAATGTCTGCGAGGCAGCGTATCACGCGCCGCCCAGGCGTTCTTTCAGCGCGCGGACGGCTTCTCGTGGGGGCTGTCGGCTCGTCCTCATTCGGCGGTCGCCCTACGTTCTCCATCACCGCTGCGCCCCCTTGATGTAGCCACCGCTTCAGATATTCGATGAGGCGGCGGACGTTGTCTTCGTACGCGTAGCCGTCGCTCATGGACGCGATGGCTTTTGTCTTCATGGCTTTGCGGGCTTGTTGCGAGCTGGTGACGGCCCGTTCAAGTGCGCTAGCCAGCGAGGTCGTGGAGCTGGATCGAACCGAAGCCGGTCGTTTCGTGGATGACGGTCTCTGGTAGGCCGCCGGCGGTGCTGGCGACGACGGCGCCTTGGAAGCGGGATGGGTGCGCACTCCATGGTGACCGTGCTAGCGGCCGCTAGCCGAAGGACGTCACGACAAAGAAGCAGTTTGAGTATTCCGTACCACTCTCCAAGCTCCACGTCCCGGAGTAGGGAGTGACACTTCCGTCGGATATTGATTGCACGACTACGTCATACGTGCCCGGAGGCAAGCGGACGCTGATCGTGGGCTTTGACGCCGGCGCACACGAGGACGGCCCAAGGAATGAGGGATAATAGCTGCAGGTCGGGCAGGGCGGGACGGTCTCTGCCCGAGCGTTTGGGCCACTTACCAGGACTTCCAGAGTGTCGGGGGAGTCGTTGATGATCTCGACGATGACACTACCCGACGGAGCGCTTCCTACCGCCTGCGGCGGTGGTAGCTCACCAGTGGATCCTTGCTTGATGTTGGCTACCTTTGCGGCGATCAGGGTAGGCTCTGCTTGACCCACAAGCGGACTCGTGGGATACGTGTCGGTCAGCCGTTGGAGATGTTCGATGGCGCCAAGGTGGTCGCCACTGTTGTGTTCCTCCACCCCGCATTCATAGAGGGCCTGTGGCATGACCCCCTGCGCCGACGTCACAATCGGTGCCGCCTGCTCACCGGGCAAGGAGAAGAACGAGTCGAGAATTGGCACGACGCCGCAAGAGTTGCCTTGTCCGAGTGGGGCTATCGCCGTGTCGTAAAGAGCCGTGAGCCCCTGGACCGCTTGCTCAGCCGCGGCGCTATCCCCATAGTCGCGCAAGACGACCGCGTACTGCTCGATAGCCTGACTGGACTGACCTTGCTGGCGGAGCTGTGCTCCCCAGGCCAGGTGGGTTTCGGCCAGATTCTGCCGAGATGCGGTCAGCAGCAGGCCAGCGGGATAGGTCTGTTGGTATTCCTGGTAGTGCGCGACCGCTGCCGCAAAATCATTACTGGATTGCGCTCGTTCGGCGGCCAGGAAGACCTCGCATTCCACCGGTCGCCACCGAGGGGAGCAGCGTCAGCTCATAGGTTGAAGTGACACGCTGGTACTGGTCCACGGCCGCGCCGCAGTCACCCCCTTCGTGGTCGGTAAGTCCACGCTCAAACGTGCGCGCCCCCGCGGTGCGATACAGCCCGAACGCCACGACGACAGTGGCCAGGAGCACTCCGGCGGCGACGAATGGTGCGGGCGATTCCGCGGGGACGACGGGGTCGTGAGTGAGACGGTCAGCTTGACGCTTTCCGTCGACGGCCATCCATGCCACCCACACCGCAAAGATTGCCGTCCACAGCGCGGGGCGCCGCGACGCGTCGAGGGACAAGGCGAGGAAGATCAGCGCGACGGTGAGGACCAGATGGCGGACCGCGCGCCGCCAATACCGGAGAAAGACGTACCCGGCGCTCACGCCACTGAGGTTGAGTAGCGCGGCCTCAAGCGCGACGCGCGAGAGCGAAAGGGGTCCTGGACGCGGTGGTGACGGCGCGCGTTGCTGGCCCGCAACAACGCGCTCGTGGGTCGGGGGAGTGCGTGGCTGAGCTGCCAAGCTCTGCGCCTGACCTTGCCGCTGCCGCAGGAGCGCGAGGCTGTTCGCGGCCCAGGGCGCAAATTTCTCGTGGCCGGAGTCGATGATCGTGCGGTACACAGGTTCGGCGTCCGCGACGCGGCCCTGCCTCTCCAACAACTTGGCAAGATTGTAGGCGGCATGGGGGACCCATTCGATATGTCCCGAGCCCATCGCCTTGCGATATGCGGCCTCGGCCTCTTGCGCGCGTTCCGGCTGCTGTTCCAGCATAAATCCCAGATCGATCGCGGCTCGCGGCGCGCGCGAAGGCGGTCTCAGCGTCGTGAGCGCGGCCTTGCCTGTTGAGCAGCTTTCCGAGGTTGGACGCCGCGTGTGGCGCCCACTGCTGATGGCCGGAGTCTATTGCGCTGCGATATGCGGCCTCGGCCTCTTGCGCGCGATCTGGCTGCTGTTCCAGCATAAATCCCAGATTGATCGCGGCGCGCGGCGCCCACTCAGGATGACCGTCGGTGATCGTCTGCCGAAGCTGGGCCTCAGTCTCGTCCGGCGGACGCTGTCCCAAATGAGCTCACCCTTCCTCAAGCCGTATGGCCGCGACGGCGTAAAAAGACCATATCGCGATCCAGTTTGAGTCGGAGGCGCCGCGTGCCATTGTGCAGGTTAATGCCGGTATTCCGGCCTCACTCTGCACAGCGGCAGTAGGGGAAGGGAGGCGGGAGTTGGCTAGTCGCGGCCGTCGGCCTCGGCCTGGGCCACCATGCGAACGCCTCGGAGGGTCTGGATCGCGATCGCCTGGTCAACGATCTGGTCGGCCAGACTTCTGATCTCCTCGATGGGCAGTGACGCGTCGGGATGGACTCGAAGCGAGGCGGAGAGGTCGTTCAGTTGGGTGGCCAATCCGCGGGCCGCGCAGATGAGCCGCTCACGCTTATAGGTGAGCGCCTCGGCGATCCAATCCAGCGCGCCGGTATATGCGGTGATTGCCGCTTCCGACATGTCAACTCGCCTTTCTTGCCGCGATGACCAGGCCAACCCTCACCTGTCGAGAGCCACCCAGAGGCATTCGCTCTCGTCATCAGGACACGACCCGGCGTTGGCCGCTTGAGTGTGGGGGGCTGACCGGTGCCCTCTGTTGCCCGCGATACAGCGGACACCGGTCGCCCTCCCTTCCCCGCTCGGGGGTCTGCGGTCCCTGGTCCGCCAGCCATTGCGTCCAGGACTCGCCGGTGCAGCATCGTTGAGACCGTTGCGGGCGCGCTGTCCTCCGGTGACAGGCACGTGTTCTCATCGAGATCGAGGCTTTGCGTCGCAAAGCCCCCACAACGTCTCCACGGGTGCTCCATTCGGATGCGTGCCCTAGCATCCTCCATAGGGACAGGCCGGATCATCAGCCAGGGTGGCCTATTTCGAGCTGCGGGAGGCGTATATCCTTTGGTGGAGTGCACCACGGCAGTTCTTCGTGGGAGGTGTCGCCTCTGACCAGCGGGAACGTCGCGAACGTCACGAACTGGACCCTATCGCCGGGTATTGAGGTGGGTGCGGTCCAGGCTCGAAGCTCCGCTCGCCCCCGTCCGAGGAGGATCGGCCCTTGAGCGAGGCGTCGGAATGCGTGGTCGGCGACCTGCCCGCGCCATTCAGCAGCTTTGTCGGGCGGGTTCAAGAGATGGCCGAGGTCAGCGAGTTGTTGATCACCGCCCGCCTCGTGACCCTGACCGGGCCCCCAGGGGTCGGCAAGACCCGCCTCGCGCTCCGCGTCGCCGCCGACCTCGCGAAGGACTATTCGGACGGAGCCTGGCTTGTGGAGCTCGCGTCACGGACGGATCCTGCGGGGGTCCCTCAGGCGGTGGCCTCGGTCCTCCAGGTTCGTGAGCAGCTCGGACAGCCGATGACCGACACCTTGGTCAGCCATCTGCGGAGCAGGACCATGCTCCTCGTCCTCGACAACTGCGAGCATCTGATCGGGGCCGCCGCGAAGCTGGCCGATGCCTTGCTGAAGACGTGCCCAAACCTCCGTATTCTTGCCACTAGTCGAGAATCGCTGAATTTGACTGGCGAGATCGCGTGGCCAGTTCCGCCGTTGTCAGTTCCGCCCATCGTCGAGAAGCCAAGGCCTGAGGCGCTGCTTTCGTACGAGGCGGTGAGCCTCTTCTGCGATCGGGCAAAGGCCACGCAGCCGGCGTCTACCCTCACGGTCGCCGCGGCCCCCGCCGTTGGCGAGATCTGCCGGCGGCTGGAGGGCATTCCCCTCGCCATCGAGCTGGCCGCCGCCCGGATGGGGGTGCTCTCGCCCGCACAGATCGCGGCGCGCCTCGACGACTGCTTCAGCCTGCTCAGCCAGGGGAGTCGCACGGCTCCCAGCCGCCATCGCACGCTGCTGGCGGCCCTCGAGTGGAGCCATGACCTGCTCCCCGACGCCGAGCGGGTGCTGTTGCGGCGGCTGTCGGTGTTCGCGGGAGGATGCACGCTCGAGGCCGCCGAGGAGGTGTGTGCGGCGGGAGGCATTGCCCGCAACCAGGTCTTTGACCTGCTCGCACAGCTGGCGGGCAAGTCGCTTGTCCTGGTCGAGAGCCGGGGGCATTCGGTCCGCTACCGGCTGCTGCAAACCATCCGTCAGTACGGCAGGGACAGGCTCGCCGACCATGGTGAGGAGCGCGAGGTCCGGACCGCGCATGCCGTCTGGTGCGCCACGATGGCGGAGCAGGCCGAACCCGCGCTGTCCGGAGCCTCGCAAGCGGCGTGGTTGGAGCGGCTGGAGGTCGAGCGTACGAACTTCCAGGCCGCCCTTGAATGGACCCTCACCGAGCGACAGACCGAGCTGAGCCTGCGACTAGCAGGGGCCTTAAGCCTGTTCTGGTTGACCCGTGGCCACCTCACCGAGGGGCGCCAGTGGCTGAGGCAGGTGTTGTTGGCGGGCGCGGCTGGGCCATCGTCGCTGCGTGCGAAGGCCTTGTGGGGGTTCGGCCTGCTCTCCTCTCTGGCTGGCGACTTCGTGTCCGCCCTCACCGCCGGGGACGAGAGCCTGACCCTCGCGCAACAGTCGGGGGACACGCAGGGAAGGGCTCGGGCTCTGCATCTGCTCGGAACCATGCGGACCATCGAAGATCCCGCCTTGGCCCGCCCCCTGCTGGAGGAGAGCATCACCTTGGCTCGGGAGTCGGGCGACGCCTGGTGCCTGGCAGGCGCACTTACCTACCTCGGCTGGGCCGAGACCTTCCAGGGCAACTTTGCCGCCGGGCGCGCGCCCCTGGAAGAGGGTGTCCGTGTCGCGCGCTACGCGCAGAGCGAGCAAGGTTTACAGCAGGGACTCCTCGGGCTGGGGTACGGCGCGCTTCAGATGGGAGAATACGCGCGGGCGGAGGCGACGCTGGAGGGGGGTCTCGCGGTTGCCCGGGCGTTGGGGGACCCGTTCTGGACGGCCGTCGGCATCATCTACCTCGGGGACCTCGCGGGTGCCGAGGGAGATTATGCGAAGGCACGGGCGCTGATGGAGGAGGCGGTGGCGTTCGCTCGCGCGACCGGCTCCTCTGCCCTTCTGGGATTTGCGCTGAGCTTTCATGGAAGGGTGGCGCTGGAGGCTGGCGACGTGGCTGGCGCCCATCCGCTGTTCGAGGAGTGCCTGTCTCTACCCCGGCAGATGGGGCACAAGGGAAATATTGCCATCGCATTCTTCGGCCTGGGGCGAGTCTGCCATGCGCTCGGCGACTCCAGGGCAGCCCTTGCCTTTCTCGAGGAGTCGCTGGTCGTCGCCCGTACGAGTCACGACAAGCTGGTGATCTACCAGTCGCTGTACGAGCTTGCGAGATTTGCCCGCTCACAGGGTGACTACGGGCGAGCCAAAGCCCTGCACCACGAGGCAATGGCCCTGCAGCCCGAGCTGAGGCACAGGCCCGGCGCGGTCCTGTCATTGGAGGCCCTCGCCGGCCTGGCGGCCGAAGAGCGTCATATCGAGTATGCGGCTCGGCTCTTGGGGGCGGCGCAGTCCCTTCGGGATCGGATCGGCTTCGTCCGATCGCCCGCGGATCAACCCGGCTATGACGCCGACGTCACATTGGTGCGTGAGGGGCTTTCGCCAGACGAGTTCGACACCGCGTGGGCGGCGGGGGCCGCTCTGTCCGAGGACGAGGCGCTTGCCTATGCGCGCAGAAGCCGCGGCCCGCGCCGCCGACCGGCGACGGGCTTGGCGAGCCTGACCCCCACCGAGCTCGAGGTTGTGCGGCTGGTCTCCGAGGGTCTCACCAACCCTGAGATCGGCGAGCGCTTGTTCATCTCCCGGCGTACGGTGCAGGCTCACCTCTCCCATGTGTTCGCGAAGCTTGAGATCAGCTCACGCAAGGAACTGAGGTCTCAACCTCGACCCGACCCCGAGCCCGACTAACGACGTGAGCGCGCCGCATCCGTCGACCCGGACCCGGATTGGGCCGTATGTAACCTGGATCTGCTCGAGCGGGCTACGGATAGTCGATAAGGCCGGACGCTGCGTGTGATATTTATGTGATCGCCCAGGCGATTGACCACCGACTATTGCACTCGTGGGCAAGTGTCTGCTTTGGTAGCACACTTCTCATTGGATTCGGGGCTGCTGAGCTGCTACGTTAGGCCAAAGTGTGAGACTTGCCGTCCCTTAGCGACGGGTGAACATGACGTAAGCGGGAGCGGGAACAGCGGAAATGGCAATGGACCTAAGAACATGCCCAGGACCCTCGATGCGTCTCATTCCTTGCGACCTGCGGGTGTGAACGCGATGGGCGACAGTCCAGTTATGGTGAGCTTCGACCCGAACAGGCGAGTATGGGCCACTCGCGCGCAATCAATCGTTGGGCTCGTCGATCCTCCGCCACTGGACGGGGAGCTGCTTATCGACAAGGCGTCCTGTGCCGCCGCCGCCGCCGACTTCGGTCATATCGTTCACCGAGAGCCGGAGGCGGTGCTCCGGCCGGGCTCCCACGCGGACATCGCCGCGATGGTGCGGTTTTGTGACTGCCATCGCATCCCGGTAGCCGCGCGGGGACAGGGCCACTCGACCTACGGTCAGGCGCAGGCCCCGGGCGGTCTCGTCATCGACATGAGCCTGCTCGACACCGTCCATCACGTTGGCGAGGATCATGCCGTGGTTGATGCGGGCACGCGATGGAGCTCCCTGCTGGCGGCAACCCTTGCCCGTGGCTTGACCCCACCAGTGCTCACCGACTACCTCGAGCTCTCGGTCGGCGGCACGTTAACGGTCGGCGGGATCGGGGGAGCTTCCGGTCGGTACGGCGCGCAGGCTGACAATGTGCGGGAGCTCGAGGTCGTCACCGCCAGCGGGAGGCGGGAAACCTGCTCACCCACGCGCGAGCGCGGTCTGTTCGAGTCCGTGCTCAGCGGGTTGGGCCAATGTGCCATTATTGTCCGGGCTACCGTACGGCTCCTGCCAGCTCCCGCCAGCGCGCGCAGGTACAAGTTGTACTACCGCGATCTCAGCACCCTCACGGCTGACCAGCGCCGCGTGCTCGCCGACGGACGCTTCGGTTACGTCGAAGGCCAGGTGTATGCCGACCCGAGCGGTGGGTGGGGGTACATGTTGGATGCCGCGGCGTTCTTTACCCCGCCGAGCCCACCTGACGACGCGGCGCGGCTCCAGGACTTGCGGTACGAGCGTGGCAGCGAGGAGATCGTCGACCTTTCCTATTCGGACTTCCTGGACCGCCTCGCTCCCTCGGTCGCGTATCTAAAATCCACAGGCGAGTGGCACCACCCTCATCCGTGGTTAAACGTCTTCTTACCAGATTCGTCAACCGACGCGTTCGTGCATGGTGTCCTGGGGACCCTCACCCCCGAAGACATCGGTCCCACCGGGGTTGTGCTGCTGTACCCGATCAAGCGGGAGCGCCTCTGCACGCCGCTGTTGCGAGTGCCTGACGAGCCCGTCATCTTTCTGTTCACCCTGTTGCGCACTGCCCTGCCAGAGCCCCTTGCGGTCGCCAACATGACGGGGAGTAACCGGATGCTCTACGATCGGGCCCGTACCGTTGGTGGCACGGCGTATCCTGTTGGCACAATTCCCTTTACGCACGAGGATTGGCAGGATCACTTTGGCGCCGCGTGGACAATGTTGTCAGAGGCGAAACGTCATTACGATCCCCGTATGGTGCTGACGCCTGGTCAGGGCATCTTTTAGATATCTTGTGGCCCGTCGCCGAAATTCCTTTCACGCCGGACCGCACCTGCATCTCGCCTCGCGGCGTTGCTCGTCGGTTACATATGCTCCCGATCTGCGCCCTCCTCGGCACAAGCGAGGAGGGCGCAGATCGCACCCCGGACATTCAAAGGACCTCGGCGACGGACCACTAGGGGTGTGCTCCCCCGAACTCCGGCTTAGGGGAGTATGCCCCCCAAAGTTGGAGTTGGGGGAGCGTGCTACGGCGGTGCTACGTCATAAGGACGAGCCTCGGCGACGTATCCCCGGTACGCTTCGCCCATGACCGGCAAGCCGCGGCACGAGGCTCGTCTTCTTGATTTCAGGGCGTTGGTGGGCAGGCTTCGCGTGGCCGCCGGGCTACTCGCGCTCTGTGCCGTGGTCGGCGTCATCGTCGACGGGCTGCGGTCGGGGCTCACGTTCGCCGTCATGGTCCGATGGGTGGGAATCTTCGCTGTGGCGATGCTCGTCGTGGCGGCCGGGCTCGTGGCGATCCACGCGTTCCGCGGCGCCGAGCGCGCCCAGCGTCGTGGCGAGTCGCTCTCGGGATCCGACGTGGGGCTGATCCCACCTCGCCGCCCTCGCGAGTGAGCCGGCTCCGTCTGTGGCGCAAGCTCGCTGCCTCACGGCTCTACCTCTGCGTGGACCGGCGAGCCGAACAAGGCGATCTCGAATGGCTGCTCGACGCAGCCTGTCGCGCGGGAGTCGACCTCATCCAGCTGCGGGACAAGCACGCGACCAGGGACGAGCAGCGGCGGGCGTCCAAGGTGTTCCGGACGGTCGCCCAGCGTTACGGCGCCCTCTTCGTGATGAACGACGACCCCGAGCTCGCGGTCGAGGTCGGCGCCGACGGCGTGCACGTCGGGCAGGAGGATCCACCGCCGGGGGAGGCTCGCCTGGTGGTCGGTGGGAATCTCCTCGTCGGCCGGTCCACACATACCCTCGCCCAGATCGACCGGGCGCTGACCGAGGACTGTGACTACTTCACCGTCGGACCCGTGCACGCGACGCCGACGAAGGAGGGCCGGCCGGGCATCGGCCTGGACCCCGTGCGGCACGCGGCGCAGGTGGCGGGGGACCGCCCCTGGTTCGTCAGCGGCGCAATGTCGGCTTCTACGGCGCCCGACGTGCTGGCCGCGGGCGCGTGCAGGCTCGTCGTCGTCCGGGCGATCACCGCCGCCGCCGATCCCGGCGCGGTCGTGCGGGAGCTTCGCGCGCTGCGGTGAGGTGGCACACCCTGATCCTCGTGGCGGTGATGGTCATGACCGCCTGTACCGGGTCGCCCGCGGGCAGCCGCGCGGACCCAGACCGCGCGATCACGGTCGGGGTGGGGTCCACGGACGAGCAGCGCGTGCTCGCCGCGCTCACGATCACCGCACTGAGCCGCGCCGGGATCTGGGTCGACCAGCCGCGAACCGAGCTGGGCGGCACCCAAGGCCTGCGCCAGGAAGCTCGCCGCGGCACGATCGACCTTTACTGGGACTATACGGGGGCCGCTTGGTCGCTCGGCCTCGGCCAGCAGAACCCACCCGCGGACCCGCGTGAGTCCTATGAGCGGGTCGCCGAGGAGGATGCCGCCGCGGGTCTTATCTGGCTGTCGCCATCAGCGGTGAACGCGACGCTGGCGTTGTTCGTCCGGCCCGCCGACCGGCCCGAGGACGGGACCATGACCGAGCTCGCCCGTGAGCTTTCCGCCGGTGGCCGGACGCTGTGCGCGGACACGGATTTCATCGACCGTCCCGCGGGTTACGCGGCGCTCGCCGATGAGTACTCGATCGGGGCGCGTATCCCGCTGAGGCGGGCCACCGAGTCGCAGGCGATCACCGCGGTCGCCAGCGGCGCCTGCTTCGCCGGCCTCGCGACCGCCACGTCCGGTGAGGCGCGTCGCGCGGCGCTGGTCCCGATCGCCGACGACCAGCGGGTGTTCCCCGCGTTCATCGCTGCGCCGGTCATTCGCGCGGAGGCACTCGATCGGCAGCCCGAGATTGCCCAGATCCTCACGCTCCTCAGCCAAGCGCTGACCACCGACCGCCTCGCTGAGCTGAACGCGCAGCTCATCGGCGACACCGACCCCGCGATGATCGCCGAGAGCTTCTTGGGCCCCGCGTAACCATTCAGGCCTCTCCAGTGGTTGACGTCTCGAACGAACATATGTATGGTAGCGATGTTCGAACGTAAGTTCGTACACCACCCGATGCGGGAGCGGTCGGAGCGCGTGGGGAAGGCGCGTTCCGGCCGCCGCTTCCTTCCCTCTCGCCCGTCCACTGAGGTTGTTCGTGACGAGGCGATATCGAGAGCCGATCGACGTACGTGGAGGTGAGGCAGGACCCTCGATATTCCACTGGCGTGGCCGCACCTACCTCGTTGTCGCCATCCTCGGCCACTGGCGCGAGGACGCGGCCTACTGGACGGCTGGCGGCATCGAGATCCCCCAACGCGACCGCTGGCGCGTCGAGGCCGTCGGTACAAGCGGCGCCGGCGTCTACGAGCTGGTTCACGAGTCGGGACGCTGGCTCCTCGACCGAGTCTGGGACTGAAGGCTTGGCCGAAGGGATTCTCCGAAATGCGAAGAAAGCTGTAGTGTGACCGTGCCGTCCATGCGCCGACCGCGCTATTCACCCTTGCCATCGAGTGGTGAGGAGGAGTTATGCTTGCGCACCCGTGACGGCAGTAGCACAGCCTCGCCAGAAGGGAGGTTCGGATGACGCCCGACTCTTCCGAGGTTTGGGGTGAGACGCCGGAGGGCGGCTTCGAGCGGCCAGCGTTCGAGATTCTTGGAACGTTGGATACTCTCGCCCTCGGTGGAGGCAGCACACTCCCCGACGGGTTCGGGGCGCTCAACCCGAACGGATTCATCCAAGCTCCCGTCATCATTGCATGACACCGCGGGCTTCGACCTATCCACCCACGTGGTGGTCGGAGGCGGTCGATGCCCTCGAATGGACAGGTGACAACGCGGCCGTGCGCTCGGCGTTGCGGTCTCACCGGCAGGTCCAGTGGGCGGCGGCCGAGTTGCTCGCTCGCGACCCGACCGCTGTCGGCGAGGTATGGCGGCGGTACGAATCCACCGAGCGGCGGCGAGCGGCGACGTCACGACTTGGACCCCACGTCCTTCACGCCGCCGCGTGGAGGACACCGCGTGGCGTGAGCGGTTTGGAAGGGTACGAGCCCGCCGAAGTGCTGCTCGGAGCACTCGCCGAGCGGCGAGGACGGCTGAACCGTGGGGCGGCTGATGGCGACCGGGAAGCGGCAAGGTGTGCGGCGCGCGGTGGCGCTGGCCTGGGAAGCGAGCCCTCGGCGGCTGATCCTCGCCTCAGCCTGGTCCTTGGCCGTGGCAATCCTGCCGGCGGGAACGGTCTGGATCTCGAAGCGACTCGTGGACACCATCGTCGCGGCGTCGCAACGGGCCGTCCCGACGGGGGAGTGGCTGCCCGTCGCGGTGATGCTCGGGCTCCTGACGGCCGCGAGCCGGAGCTCCGCCGTGCTTCAGCTGAACAGCGAGCAACGGTTTGCCGAGACGGTGGCGCAGCATTCGGATCGGCTGTTCCTCGAGGTCGTCGCTCACGCCGACCTCGGCCATCTGGAGGATCCCGCTTGGCACGATCGGGCCGCCCGCGCGGCCCGCAATCTCCGCTCCCGACCCGTCAACTTGGTACGCGCCGTTGTCCAGATGGTGACGGGGTCGCTTGCGCTCATTGGGATGCTCGGCATCCTGTTGATCCTTCACCCGGTGCTCTTACTGCTCGGGTTGTGCTCGGTGGCCGTGGTCGTCCCCTTCCAACAACGTCAGGCGAAAGACTTCTACCGTTTGTTCTTCGGCATCACCGCCAAGGAGCGCGAGCGGTTCTACGTGCGTTCCCTGCTCGCCGACGGCGCGGCGGCCAAGGATGTGCGGGCGTTGGGGCTCGCTCCACATCTCCTTGAGCGACACCAACGGTTCGTCGACCGCTGGGTCGCCGACTTCACCGGCACGTCGCGGCGGGCCGACGCCTATGCTGTCGTCAGCGGCTGCCTCTCGGCTGTCCTGCTGGTCGGTGCCTACCTGTTCCTCGCGCGTCGTGGGATCGACGGCGACATCGGTCCCGGCGCCCTCGTCGCCACCCTCGGAGCGCTCGCCGCTATGACCTCGAGCGTCGACATGCTCTCGCGAGCCTATGTGGGTATCCAGGAGAACAGCAGCTATCTCGGGGACTTCTTCTCCCTCCTCGAGTCGGATCCGCTGGTCCCCCGGCCAGCGGTCCCGGTCCCCGTCCCCGAGATCCACCGGGGGAGTATCGCGCTGGAGGACGTGTCGTTCGCGTACCAGGGCGCCGCCCGCCCAGCACTGGAAGGGCTCAACTTGGAGATCCAGCCGGGCGAGCTGGTCGCGTTGGTGGGTTCCAACGGCGCCGGGAAGACGACGTTGATCAAGCTGCTCCTCAGGTTTTACGACCCGCTGCACGGAAGCATCCTCGTCGGGGGCACCGACCTTCGGGCCTTCGACCCCGAGGCGCTGCGCGAGCGCATTGGGGTGTTATTCCAGGACTACACGACCTTTGGCTTGTCCGTGCGCGACAATGTCAGGTTCGGTCGCGTGGCTGCGCCGCATGGCGACGGCCAGGTGCTCGCCGCGCTCGCTGCCGCCAAGGCCGATCACCTGCTCGCGGGGCTGACCGATGGCCTCGACACCTTCGTCGGGCGGCTATTCGAGGGGGGGCAGGATCTGTCGGGAGGAGAACGACAACGTCTTGCGCTCGCCCGTATCTTTTACCGGCAGGCAGACCTGTGGATCCTCGACGAGCCCACCGCCGCTCTGGATCCGGAGGCGGAAAGCGCCGTCTTCACCGAGTTCCGCGACGCGCTCGGCGACCGGATCGGGATCATCATCTCTCACCGGTTCTCGACCGTGCGTGCCGCTGACCGCATCGTCGTGCTCGAATCCGGGCAGGTGACGGAGATCGGGACGCACGACGAGCTGATGGCGCGAGGTGGACGGTACGCCGAGCTCTTCACGCTCCAGGCAGCGGCGTACAGCTCATGGGCGCCCACGCTTCCCGGCGGCGGGTAGAGAACGACGCGCTCGTGCGGAGCCTCTTCCTCCCTCCCGGATCCCTTCCTCCGGCGTTGCCCTGCCGAGCGGCCGTATGCCGGGCCGCCGTCGCCGCCGTGAGGGCGGGTGTCGTCTACCGCCGCAAAGGGCTGGCTGCTGCGCTGCCGGCTTTGTGCCGAGAGTCGACCCTGAGGCGGTGTTCGTCGCCCGGCAACTCACCGTCCCGCTGCGAGGCGGCTGTAGGGCGGTCTTTGGGACACAGCCGTGTCTCTTTGAATCAGTGGTCCTCGCCGCGGGACTTCGGCAGCTCAGGTTCGAGGCCACGGTGGTCGTCGGGTCGGAGCGCAAGCGGAGGTCACAGTCTCGGACGCCCTTCCACGCCTGGGTGGAGATCGGTGGAGAACCGGTCGACGGGCTCGGGAACCTGTCGAGCTATCAGGTCCGCCACACCTTTCCACGCGGATGACGCCGTGACGACCCTCATCGACGCCGACGGCTTCGCGGGATCGGCGCCGTGTCCGATCGACGCGGCGTGCCGGGCGGAGCGCCGGTGGGCGCCTGTCGACATCGACAAACTTGCCCTCCAAGTCGCGACTGTGGTCCTCGTCCAGCACGAGGCGGAATCTCAGCGCGGGGACGACGGGCTGGCCGGGGGCCGTTGAACGGCGGGTGGCTTACTGGCAAGTACCGGGACGCAGCTCCCGTCGCGGCGGACTCGCGGCTCCAACGTAGGTATGGCCGCCTCGCCGAGTTCGAACTACGGCGTCCGCCCAACCGCGCCAAGCTCGCCCGGTTAGCGGCACTTCACGATGCTGCCCGGGCGGCAGGTGTCTCCCTGCCCCAACTGGCCCTGCGTTGGGTCATCGGCCGGCGCGGCATCGTGGCGGCGCTCGTGGGCTCCCGGACCCGCGAGCAGTTGGTCGAGCTGCCTTCCGGGCTCGACGACGGACTCAGTGAGCGAACGCGCTCGACCGTGAACGCGATCTGCCCACCCGAGGCGACGATCGATCCGGCGGATACGGGGCGGCATCACGGCCGGCGCCTGTCAATCTGACCACGCAGTGCAAGCTTCGGCCCAAGCTTCGCCAACCTCAGCTGGCATAACAGGCCGACGAACTCCGGAAAGACGGCTCGTCGCGGATCTCCGCGTTGCAGCCAGTTCCTGGGTGCGCAGGTTTCGTCTTATAGCCAGGACCGCCGCTCGCAGCGCGGGCGGGGATCTGCCAGCGCGGCGACCAGGGCCTGGGAGCCGGCGAGGAGCCGTTCCACGGCCTCGGTTTCGCGGGTGGGTCGCCGGTCTCGAGCCAGGCGATCACTCCCTCGATCGCGTGGTGCATCACGAGCCGGGCGGTCCAGTGGCGGAGCTTGGGGTCGGGGGATCTGGCCGTCCAGGCCCCTGCTCGGTCACGGCGATGCCCTGGCTGGTGTTTCGCTGGGCATAGTGGGCGAATCGAGGCTCGCGGGCGGCGTGGCGGAACAGGAGCAGGAAGGCGCCGGGCCTCGCGAGCGACCCGCAGGAGGACGCCGAGGCTGCCGGGGTGCCACGGGTCTACTCCGAACGCCTCGGCGAGCCGGGCGTTTCGTCTCCTCCAGGACCGCCTCGTAGAACTCTTCCTTTCGAGGCGAAGTGCTGGTAGAGGATCATCTTCGTGATGCCCGCCTCGCCGGCCACGTCGTTCATCGAGGTCACCGCGAAGCCCGCCGCTCGGTGCGGGGCAGCAGCTTGCGCGATGATGAGCTCACCGCTCCACTGGTGGCGGGACCATGAGCATGCTGAGCGCCAGGCCGAGCAGTGCGGTCCACGCCAGCGTCCCGCTCCACAGGTCAACCGACCAGGTGATGCCCTCGGTCAGCGCGGTGGCCGTGAACCACGGCACCCAGAGCAGCAGGGGCGCGACGAACCCGACCGCCCAGAAGGCCGCGGGGCGCTCGGCGGACGGTGCCAACCGGCGCACCAGAAGGTCGGTTGCCAACCCCGCCGCGGCGGCGGCGACGGGTAGCCACGGCCGCGACCACCCGTCGACGGCTCCGAGCAGCGTCGCCATGACCGTGAAGAGCGTCGTTGCCACCCCGAGCGGGAGCCGCCACCTACTCGCCATCAGCAGCACGGGGGCCACCAGCAGCACGGTGGTGACGAGGATCGACCCGATCCCGTCGCCGAATTCTCCCGCGGGGGCGCCGGTGGAGAACGTGGTGAGGAACACGACGATCAGAGCAACGAACGTGCTGACATACGTCAGCGAAAGCAAGGCCGGGATAAACGCCCGGTAACGCGGCCTGTGGTCGAGCGGGTCGCTGACCCAGGCGGCACGGAACGGGCTGGACATCACCAGGAGCGTCCCCACCAAAAGGATCTGGTGCGTCGGGCTGACCGCCGCCTCGACGCCCTGCTCGATGCCGAAGATCGTGTGCCACAGCATGTCACCGATCGCGCCGACCGCGAAGACCGCCACCCCGATCATGCCCCACCCGTATCCCACGGGAACGGCGTCCCACCCGCGGTGGCCGGCCTGTTGCGCGCGCACGGCCTGCCACGCGATCCATGCCGCGGTCGCCGCGAACCCCGAGTAGAGCACGCCGTGCCAGGGCGTGAAGAACGTCTCGAGCACCGCGAGGTTGGTGTGCGCCCAGGCGTCGAGGAACGCTCCGATCACGAACCACGTGGCCAGGGCCATCGTGAAGAGCTCACCCCGCCACGAGAGCCTTGATCGCCCGGCCCTCGCGGGTATGACCCTTCTCTCAGTAGCTGTTTGCGCCATGAGTTCGCCCTGCATGTGGTCTGCCGTCGAGTACATGCAAGAGCGTAGATATCTTGGGGTCACACGGGCAAGGGTTCCGATCGAGTTCCCGAACAGGGAGTTCGGGGCATATGCGCCTCGAAAACCCTGGTCAGGAGGAATTCACCCGGAGGGGTAGGGGCGGAGTTCGCCCCCGGGGGTGAAGACAGGCTCGCTTCGCGTCTCGTACGGTTGGTCACGGCGCCCCGATAGCTCCCTGCTGAACTCCCATACGACCATACGAACCTCGTGAGCCATGACCCTGATGAACACCGACTTCGTTGTATCGCTGGGGGAGGTCGCCGCAGCCGACGCGGCACGGGTCGGCCGCAAGGCGGCCACGTTAAGCGAGCTCCTTCGGGCCGGATTTCCCGTCCCTGACGGCGCGGTGCTCACCACCTCGGCGCTGGCGCGCGCGCTAGCCACCGCCGGCTTGGATGCGACCGCCTCACCTGAGCAGGTCGAGCGCGTCCGCCTGCCAGAAGGTGTCGTCGCGGCATTGGCCAGCTGGGACGGGCTGCGGGCGAACGGCGCGCTGGCGGTACGGTCGTCCGGGGCGGACGAGGACCTCCCCGGCGCCTCGTACGCTGGTCAGTACGAGAGCGTCCTCGACGTTGCGGTCGATGACCTGCCCGCCGCGATCCGCCGCTGTTGGGCCTCAGCCTTCACTCCACAGATCGCGGCGTACCGGGAAGCGCGTGACCGGCGCGACGTGGAGCGGGGTGTGGCGATGGCCGTGCTCGTCCAACCGATGGTGGCAGCCGAGGCGGCCGGGGTGGCGTTCAGCGCCGAACCGGTCACCGGTGACCGGGATGCAGTGGTGGTCAACGCGGTCCGGGGGTTAGGCGACGGGCTCGTCGGCGGCGAGGTATCCGGGGAGGAATGGGTCTACAAGGCGGGCGTCGCCACGTGCCGGCATCCCGCCCCCGGCGGCGTGCTCGGTGCGGAAACGGCCCGTGCCGTGGCCGAGCTGGCACGGCGGGTCGAGGATCACTTCGGCGTGCCCCAGGACATTGAGTGGGCGCTCGCCGGTGGCGAGCTGGTCCTCCTTCAGGCCCGACCGATCACTGCCCTCCCCGAGGCGTCGGCCGTACCCGTACCGGTACCGATCGAGGTGCCACCCGGATCTTGGCGGCGGTCCGCCGTGCTCGCGCCCAAGCCGCTGACGCCGATGATGCGATCCGTGGTCCGCGAGCCGATGGACCGGTCGCTGCGGCGCCTGCACGCGGAGTTCGGCTTCCTCGTCGAGACGCTCCAGTTCGCCGACATCGGCGGCTGGACCTACATGCGCAGCGTGCCGCTGGGCGGGAAGGACCGGCCGGCGCCGCCGGCGTGGCTGATGCCGCTGCTCATCCGGGTCGTGCCCCGGCTCCGCAGGCGGATCAAGGACTGCGTCGCGGCGGTGCGATCCGATAAGGCGGGGCGCTTCATCCGCTGTTGGTACGAGCAGTGGCAGCCTGAGCTGAGCACCCGCATCTCCGAGCTGCGTGACGTGGACCTGCCCGCGCTCGCCGACGCAAAGTTGGACCGCCATCTGGATCGGGCCCACCGCGCCCGCTCGTAAAATTGCCTCCATGCATGACCGCGACCCCCCGGAGCATGTGGTGCGCAACCGCGCCGCCTGGGACGTCTACGCCGAGGGCTACGTCGAGCCTGGCGAGCGCGCATGGGCTAGCGATGAGGTCAGATGGGGTATTTGGGGTGTACCGGAGTCGGAGCTGCGCCTGCTGCCGGACGATCTGGCCGGAAAGGACGTCATCGAGCTCGGTTGTGGGACGGCCTACGTGGGGTCCTGGTTGGCGCGGCGCGGCGCGCGGGTCACCGGCATCGACAGTTCGCCGCGCCAGCTCGCCACCGCGCGGCGCCTCCAAGGCGTTCATGGTGTTCAGTTTCCCCTGTTGCTCGGCAACGCCGAGTCGGTGCCGCTGCCCGCGGCGAGCTTCGACCTCGCCATCAGCGAGTACGGGGCGGCCGTCTGGTGTGACCCGTACCGTTGGATTCCCGAGGCGGCGCGCCTGTTGCGGGTGGGTGGCGAGCTGATGTTTCTCAGCGGCAGTGCCATGTTCATGTGCTTCGCGCCGGACGAGGAAGGCGTCGCCGCAACCGAGTGCCTCGTCCGGCCGTACTTCGGGATGCACCGGTTCGAGTGGCCGGACGATGGCTCCGTGGAGTTCCGCCTGCCCCATGGCGAGATGCTGCGCCTCCTGCACCGCAGCGGCTTCGAGGTCCTCGACCTCGTCGAGATCCAAGCGCCCGACGGGGCTACGACGAGCTATCCCTACGTCACCCCTGGATGGGCGCGTCAATGGCCGTCCGAGGAGGCCTGGAAGGCCCGAAAAGTGCGGTAGTGCTCCCCAGTGGCGATCACGGTTGTGCGGGGGCCTGGCGGGAGTAGGCGCGTAGCCGCAATGTGAGGTACACCGCGGCGCTAGGTCCGACCGCCCTCCCGAAAAATGAGAACGTGAGAGCGAGCAGGATCTCCGCGGCCCCCAAGGGAGAGGAAAACAAGCCCAGGACCGCGAAGAACAGTAGCCCCAGCAGCAGTGGTGCCAGCCCCCACAGCAGGGCTTTGAGCCGGTCGCGTTTCGACCAAACCGGCGACAGCATCACCATGATGCCCCCTACGACCAACCCGATGTAGGGCACGATCAGCGCCACGATCGTGGCGATCTCCAGAGCGCCCGCCCGGCTGAGCGCTCCGGCGGGCTCGCCGGTCGCCGCCCCGGCAGCCTCGGTCGCGATCTCCTCGGGAGGACCAAGCCGCTCGAGCACGTTGCGCACCGTGACCTCGTCAGCATTGACCGCCGCATGCAATGCGTTGTCGATGTGCTCGCGGATCTCGCTGACCAACTCGGCTCGTCGCGGCGGTGAGAGCGCGGACGCCGCGGCGTCGAGCCGGCGCAGGTAGTCCTCGACGAGATGGTCAGTGTGCACGGTGGTCATCGCCTTCCTCCGGTGTGAGCAGCGTGTCGACGGCGTCGCGGAACCGGGTCCACTCCTTAGTGAAGTCGGTGAGCGCGGCATGTCCAGAGTCGGTCAGCTGGTAGTACCGCCGCGGGGGGCCCGCCTCGGACTCTCGCCAGAACGTGGTCACGAGATCTTCCCGGCGAAGACGGGTGAGCAATGGATAGATCGTGCCCTCGCTGGTGACCAGCCCATCGACCTCCGACAACGTGCGGACCAACTCGAACCCATAACGCGCCCCATCTCGCAACAAGGCGAGCACACAGTACTCGACCGTCCCGCGTCGCAGTTGCGAGAGCACCTTCGGTGCCGGACCTGGTTCCATGCGTTACAAGGTACCTGGTCTAGCAAATGCCGCAAGGCCCAATCCTCGTCTGTGGTTTGTGTGCTGGATCCCCGCCATATATGGCGCACATCCCGCACTCACCCACCCGCCACACCTAGCGGAGCCCCGGCTGACGCCGGGCCCGATAACTCGTGACCCCGCACAGCGAACGTTCTGCCAGGGAGAGCACGGTTCCAAGTCGCGTGATCCGATCTAGGGTAGGCAGCGGTTGCAAGACGCGACGACGGAGGCGATCGTGGCCGCACCCATAGACCAGCAGCGCATCATCACCCACGGCATGCCGACACAGCTGCCGGACGTCGACCCGGAAGAGACCCGGGAATGGTTGGAGTCCCTTGATGACGTCATCGAGCGCGAGGGGCCGACGAGGGCTCGTTACCTCGTGTTGAAGGTGCTAGAGCGGGCACAGTCGGCGCAGATCGGACTGCCGGTGCTGCGATTCACCGACTACATCAACACGATCCCGCCGGAGCGCGAGCCCGCCTTCCCGGGCGACGAGCACATCGAGCGGCGGATCCGCGCGTTCATCCGCTGGAACGCGGCGGTGATGGTGTCGCGCGCGAACCGGCCCGATATCGCGGTCGGTGGGCACATCGCCACGTACGCGTCGGCGGCCAGCCTCTACGAGGTCGGGTTCAACCACTTCTTCAAGGGCAAGGCGAACGGCCACGGGGACCAGATCTTCTTCCAGGGCCACGCGTCTCCGGGCATCTACGCACGGGCGTTCCTGGAGGGCCGCCTCACGGAGGCCCAGCTTGACCTGTTCCGCCAGGAGAGTCAGCTCACCGATGACGGGCGCGCCGGCTTACCCAGCTATCCGCACCCCCGCCTGATGCCGGGCTTCTGGGAGTTCCCCACCGTGTCCATGGGGCTGGGGGCGATCAACTCGATCTACCAGGCGCGGTTCAACCGGTACCTGCATGCCCGTGGGATCGTCGACACGTCCGGATCCCGGGTGTGGGCCTTCCTGGGTGACGGGGAGATGGACGAGCCCGAGGCCCTGGGGGCTCTGGGGGTTGCCAGCCGTGAGGAGCTGGACAACCTCACCTGGATCGTGAACTGCAACCTGCAGCGCCTCGACGGGCCCGTGCGTGGCAACGGCAAGATCATCCAAGAGCTGGAGAGCAACTTCCGCGGCGCGGGCTGGAACGTGATCAAGGTCCTCTGGGGCCACAAATGGGACGAGCTGCTCGCGCTGGACACGAACGGCGAGCTCGTCCGCAAGATGAACGAGACTCCGGACGGGCAGTTCCAGACCTACACCGTCTCTGACGGGGAGTACATCAAGCGGCAGTTCTTCGACACACCAGAGCTCCAGCGCATCCTTGCCCAGTCCAACCTCCGCACCGAGGACCTTCCCGTCCTCGATCGTGGGGGACACGACTACCGCAAGATCTACGCCGCCTTCAAGGCCGCGGTCGAGCACACCGGCGAGCCGACGGTGATCCTTGCCCAGACCATCAAGGGGTGGACGCTCGGTCCGGACTTCGAGGCCCGCAACGCGACTCACCAGATGAAGAAGCTCACGCAGAAGGCGTTGAAGAAGTTCCGGGACCGGTTGTACCTCAACATCTCAGATGAGCAGCTGGAGGGTGACCTCCCGCCCTACTACCACCCTGGGCAAGATTCCGAAGAGATTGAGTACATGCTGCAGCGACGCCGCGAGCTGGGCGGGTTCTTGCCCAAGCGGCGGGTGCGGGTGAACTCCCTCCACCTGCCCGAAAAGGGCTACTACGACGAGTTGAAGCGCGGGTCGGGCCGGCATGAGGTCGCCACGACGATGGCGTTCGTGCGCCTGCTCAAGGACCTTCTCAAGCACCCTGAGCTGGGCAGGCGTTTCGTACCGATCATTCCTGACGAGGCTCGCACGTTCGGGATGGACTCGTTGTTTCCAACCCTCCGGATCTACTCGCCGCATGGCCAGCGGTACGAGGCGGTCGACCGCACGATGCTGTTGTCCTACAAAGAGGCCACAGACGGCCAGATCCTGCACGAGGGGATCACCGAGGCCGGGTCGATGGCCTCGTTCTCGGCGGTGGGGACCTCGTACGCGACCTTCGGCGAGCACATGGTGCCGCTCTACATCTTCTACTCGATGTTTGGGTTCCAGCGGACCGGGGACCTCATGTGGTCGGCGGCCGATCAGCGGGCCCGTGGGTTCCTGCTCGGGGCAACGGCCGGCCGGACGACGTTGAACGGCGAGGGACTCCAGCACCAGGACGGCCACTCGCTCCTGCTCGCCAGCACCAACCCGGCCGTCATCGCGTACGACCCCTCGTTCGCCTACGAGCTCGCGATCATCGTCGAGGAGGCGCTGCGGCGGATGCTGGCCGGCGGTGAGGACGGCCAAGGTGAGGACGTGATGTACTACCTCACCCTCTACAACGAGCCCGTCGTGCAACCGCCACCCCCGCCGGGCCTTGACCCCGAGCACGTCATCCGCGGCCTGTACCTCTTCAAGCCCGCCGAGGAGGCGCGCCAGCATCGCGCGACACTGCTCGCGAGCGGGAGCGCCATGCCACTCGCGCTGGACGCCGCGCGGCTGCTGGCCGAGGAGTGGGATGTGGCCGCCGACGTGTGGAGCGCGCCAGGTTGGATCGAGCTGCAGCGCAACGGCCTCGCGTGCGACCAGTGGAACCGCCGCCATCCGAACGAGCATCCCCGCGTGCCATGGGTTACCGCCCAGCTTCGCGAGGCGTCGGGGCCGTTCGTAGCCGTCAGCGACTACATGAAGGCGGTGCCGTCGCAGATCAGCGACTGGGTTCCCGGCCCCTACGCGGTCTGTGGTACCGACGGGTTCGGCCGTTCCGATACCCGTGCCGCGCTCCGCCGCCACTTCGGCATCGATCCACAGAGCATCGCCACGACGGTCCTCGGAGAGTTGGCCGAGATGGACGCGATCAAGCGCGACGTCGTCGGCGAGGCCGTGGAGCGGTACCGCTTAGACCTAGGCGACGGGTCACGTGTGTGATGGATCCCGGCGGTATGTCGCCGCGATCCATCACACAACGATGCAACCGACGTTTGGTCGTGGACGAGGTCGGTCTCAGCGCTTACTCTGCGAGCGGGGAGCGGGCGACTAAAGGGGAGGCCACTCGACATGCTCGATAGCCCTGCGGAGCTGGGCTCTTCGTTCCAGGGCGGGACCGCGAAGGCTAACCGGTCGTTGCGTGCCAGCCGTGGAGCTCGTTGGGCTATTCTCGGCTTCTTCGTCGGGTTGGCGCTCTGCGCGGCCTACCTCATCGGTCAGACCGCGGTATTCGCGCGCGCCTACTCGGGGCGTATCCTTCCCGGCGCCGAGATCGCGGGCATCAACGTCAGCGGGATGACCAGGCAAGACGCGTCGACGGCGGTCGAGGCTGTCGTGGCTGGACGGCTGGACCGGACCATCAGACTCGTCCATCTCGACCGGACCTTCCAGACCACACCACGTGCGCTCGGCGGCGCCAGCGACGCTGAGCAGCTTGTCGGTGAGGCGCTCGCCGCACGTGATGCGGTGGGGTGGCCTGGCCTGTTCTCGATGCGGTGGATGGGTGGGGGACTTGACTTCGACCAGAGCGTGACCGTCACGCATGACGAGCAGGCCGTGAGGGCGTTCGTGGAGCGGCTCTCCACCGAGGTGAACGCGCCGCCGCGGGATGCCTCCTTGGACTATTCCAGTGGCTGGATCCAGTTCGTCCGTGAGCAGCCCGGATGGTCGGTCGTCACGGACGCGACCGCTGCGGACCTGGTCGCCGCCCTGTCCGATGGCCGCGACCTCGTGTCGGTCCAGGTGCTCCAGTCACAGCCCTCGGTCACCCTGGCCGCGTTCGACAAGGTCCTCTTGCTCCGCCAGCGGGAGCACCGGCTCTACCTGTACCAGAACGGGGTCCGGACCCACAGCTGGATCGTGGCGACGGGCACGGGTGGGTACCCGACCCCAACGGGCCAGTACGAGGTGTCGTTGAAGCGGTACATGCCTACCTGGGTGAATCCCGATCCCGAAGGCTGGGGGAAGGATCTTCCCGCCTCCATCGGCCCTGGTAGCACCAACCCGCTCGGCGTACGGGCCTTGAACTGGTCCCGGGTCGGCGGCATCCGCTTCCACGGCACGTCCGACATCGACTCCCTCGGAACCAGCGCGTCTCACGGCTGCGTCCGCCTCTCCAACGCCGACGTGGTCCAGCTGTACGACCTGGTCGACGTCGGCACCACGATCGTTTCACTCGGCTGACGTCGGGGCGATTTCGCCCTCCTTATCGGAAATACCCCCTTCTCGCTTCTCCGGATGGTTGCGCCTAGTATCTGGCCAGATACCCCTGGTGATGCGAATGGGAGTAATAATGCGGGAACACACTGTTAAGGGCGGCGGTGGGCTGAGATTGCACGTCATAGATGTCGGGGACCCAGAGGGTCCCCCGGTGCTCTTCCTCCACGGGTTTTCCCAGTGCCGGCTGTCGTGGAGGCGCCAGTTCGAGTCCGACCTGATAAGGGATCTTCGCCTGGTGGCGATGGACTTCCGCGGTCACGGGCTTTCCGAGAAGCCGACGGGCGCCTACCGCGACTCGGCGCTATGGGCTCAGGACGTGCACGCGGTGATCGAAACTCTCGGCCTGGAGCGTCCGGTCCTGTGCGCCCACGCCTACGGAGGTGTCGTCACCGGCGACTATCTTCGTTTCCACGGTGACGCCGGCATCAAGGCGATCCTCCTCAACGGCGCGATCACGAAGGTCGGCACCGAGGCCGCTACCGAGGTCATCAGCCCCGAGTTCCGTGCCCTGGCTCCTGGGCTGTTCTCGAACGCCGTGGACGAGAGCACGCGCGCGCTCGCCGAGTTCATGCGGATGTGCACACACGCCGAGCTCCCAGCCAGCGACTTCTACTTCTTCCTCGGCTACAACACGATGGTCCCGCCGTACGTCCGGGAGGACCTCTTCTCGCGGACCGTCGACAACGACGACGTCTTCGGTGGCCTGGGGATCCCCGTCCTGGTCGTCCACGGGCAGAACGATCACTGCGTGTTTCCCGCCGCCGCCGAGCACCATGCCGACGTCGTGCCGAACGCGCGGCTGTCTCTCTACGAAGACACTGGTCACGTCCCCCACTGGGAGAGGCACGAGCGCTTCAACCGTGACCTCCTGGAGTTGACGCGAGGGTCGAACTAGATCCTGCACAGTACGGCGTAATTGACCCGGACGCGCCTGAGTCGACTCGCGATGCTACTTTGCGCTGAGTCCTAAGAAGTCACGTAGCTCGCTGTTATAGCGCTCTGGCGCTTGCCAATGGAGGGAATGCCCACCTTGCTCGTACACGGAGAGCTTCGCGCCTGGGATGATCTCCGCGTGGTATTCGGCCGCTGACAAGAAGATCATGGGGTCCTCTGCGCCGTGGGCGATGAGCGCGGGGACCGTGACGCGCGACAGGACGTCGTCGTTGTCCACGACACGCTGGTTCATGCCCTCACGGACATAGGGGGGAACCAGGGTGTTGAAGCCGAACCAGAAGTAGAAGTCGGCGTCCGAGAGGTCTGCCCCTCCGCACAGTCGCACGAACTCCGCGAGGCTGCGTGACGCCTCGTCGACGTTGTTCGAGAAGAGCCCGGGAACCAGCGAGAACAGCTCGGCGCTGAAGAATGACATCGCCTCTTGGGAGCCCAGCTTCGAGACACCACCCTCGATCTGGATACCGCGCAGACGTTCGTCCCCGTAGAACCGCAGGTAGTCACAGAGCACGAGCGTGCCGTACGCATGGGTGACCACGAAGGGATGATCGAGTCCCATGGTTCCGATCACCGCGTGGACGTCCTCAGCCCACAGCTGCGAGTCGCTATACACGTCGAGCGGCTTCTCCGACATCCCATGGCCTCGGAGGTCCATCGTGACGAGCCTGAGGTCGTCCGCCAGGTCGGACTCGAACTGCTTTTTCCACGACAACCCGCAATGCGAGACGGTATGGAGGAAGAGCACCGGTTGACCCTCCGGATTGCCGGCTTCCGTCACGTGGAGCCGGACGCCACCTCCACCAGTAACCGTGTGCTGACCTGGCACGTTGTAGTCCTCCTCCATGCGGGATCCGAGAAGGCGGTTGACGGCTTCAGCAGTTTACGCTGATACGGAAGAAGTGACCGAAGGCGATAGTTCATCCTGCATTTCCCAAAGAACTAGGGGTAGCGAAGAGCGGGTGATCCTAGTACGATACCGAACGTAAGTTCTATCGCGGTGAACCTTCCCACGCCGCCAGGACGCAAGGAGCGTCGTGGGAAGGTTCGTTCATCTGGCGGCCCGGACCTGCTACTCGTTGCGGGAAGGGGTCATCCGCCCGCATGAGCTGGCTATCGCCATCCGGGAGCTGGGGATGGACGCGGTCGGGGTCGCGGACCGGGCGGGGCTCTACGGAGCGGTGCGGCTCGCGCAGGCGTGCCAAGCCGTTGGCGTCCGCCCGATCTTCGGCGCCGATCTCGCCCTGCAGGTCGATCCGTCGAGGGCTGGCTGGGGCGCGACACGTTCCGGGCGTCATCGCCCGCGCGGGGACCCGCCCTCCGGCGAGCATGCCGGCGCTCGCCGGAGGGCCGGGATTCCCCAAGCTCCTGGTAGTGGGCCAGGGTGGTTAGAGGACGATGCGGCAAGGGTCACGCTGATCGCCCGAACGCAGCGCGGCTATGGGAACCTCTGCCGGACGATCTCGGACCATCACCTTGAGTCTGCGCGGGGTGACCCCCATGTCACGTGGGCGCAGCTCGGCAGGCGACCGGACGGCCTGTTCGTCCTGCTCGGCGACCAATCACCGATAGCTCGGCTGCTCGACTCAGGGCAGCCGGACGCGGCTGAAGCCGAGGCCCACCGATGGATGGACCTCGTGGGAGGGTCGTCGGTGCTCGTCGGGATCACTCACCACCTCGCGCGTGGGGACCGTACCCGCGCACGTGCGCGATTCCGGTTGGCCGACCGCCTCGGGTTGCGCGCCGTCGCCCATCAAGCGGCGCGGTATCTCATCCCGACCGACGCGCGAGTCGCGGACACGCTCGACGCGATCCGTCAGCAGGTACCGCTTGACCCGCGCCACTCGTCGCGGCGGAACACCGAGGGCTATCTCAAGTCGCAGGCTGAGATGGCTGAGGTGTTCGCCGAGCGGCCCGACGCGCTCACGAACACCGCCTGGGCCGCCGAGCAGTGCGACGTCGACCTCCGGCTCGGTGAGCTGCGGGTACCCGACCTCGTCGCCGTCGGCGAGACCGCGACCGCCCAGCTGCGCGCTCGCTGCGAGGCGGGGGTGCGCGAGCGGTTCGACCGGCCGGGTAGGCGGCACCGAGAGCGGCTCGAGGCCGAGCTCGCGATGGTCGGCCAGCTCGGCCTCGCTCCGTTCTTCCTCACCGTCGCCGAGATCGTCGACCGTATCCGGTCGAAACAGATCATGGTCGCTTGCCGTGGCTCGGCGGCGGGCTCGCTGGTCGTGTATGCCCTGCGGATCTCCGACATCGATCCCGTCGCGCACGACCTGTGCTTCGAGCGGTTCATGAACCCGTACCGTGACGACCTGCCCGACATCGACATCGACGTTGAGTCCGCCCAGCGTCTCAACATCTACCGCGACCTGCTCGCCCGCTACGGCGAGGACCGCGTCGCATGTGTCGCGATGGTCGAGACGCTGCGCGCGCGGATGGCGATCCGTGAGGTCGGGAAGGCGCTCGGCCTCCCACGGATCGAGATCGACCACATTGCCTCACGCTTCCCGCATATCCGCGCCCGAGACGTGCGCTCAGCGCTGGACACCTTGCCAGAGCTGAAGGGATCCAACCTCAACCGCCCTGACCTGCGGTTGCTGTTCGACCTCGCCGAGCGGCTCGACGGCATCCCGCGCCACATCGCGCTTCACCCGTCGGGGGTGCTACTCGACGGTGTGGGCTTGCGTGACTTTGTCCCCGTCGAGCGCAGCGCTGATGGGTTCGCGATGGCGCAGTTCGACAAGGACGACGTCGCGGCGCTCGGCCTGTGCAAGCTCGACATCCTCGGGGTGCGGATGTTGTCGGCGATGGCGCACGCCATCGAGGAGGCTCGCCGGGTACGGGGTGTCCAGCTCGACCTCGGGCAGGTGCCATGGGACGACGAGCCGACGTTCGAGCTGATCCGCTCGACGCGGACCCTCGGGATGTTCCAGATCGAGTCGCCAGGCCAGCGTGAGTTGATCGGGAAGCTCCAGCCTGAGCACTTCGCCGATCTGATCATCGACATCTCGCTGTTCCGTCCTGGCCCGGTGAAGGGCAACATGGTCAACCCGTTCCTCGAGCGCCGCTCGGGCCTGGCTCCAGTGATCATCCCGCACCCGCTGCTCGACCCCGTCCTGCGCGAGACCTGCGGCGTGATCGTGTACCACGAGCAGGTCATGCGAGCCCTCGCGGCGATGACCGGGTGTGATCTGTCGACCGCCGACCGAGCCCGTCGGCAGCTCGGCGACGATGGTGAGCTGGACCGGCTACGGGCGTGGTTTCTGGATGGTGCGCGCCAGCGTGATGTGCCCAAACGGGTGGCCGAGCAGGTTTGGGAAGGCCTCGCCGAGTTCGCGTCGTTCGGGTTCTGCAAGGCGCACGCCGCCGCATTCGCGGTGCCCACGTACCGGTCGGCGTGGCTGAAGACGCACTACCTGCCCGAGCTGGTCGCGGGGTTGTTGACGCACGACCCTGGGATGTACCCCCGCCGCTTGCTGCTGAACGACGCGCGCCAGTTCGGCGTGGAGATCCTCCCCCTGGACGTGAACCGATCGTGGCGCGAGTACCGGGTGGAGCCGTCGTGGGGGGG
>JBOGED010000403.1:0-2227 GCA_050743625.1 Egibacteraceae bacterium
GAAAGAAGCAGCGGTGCCTCCGCGCGCGAAGCATGTCGGCCGCTCCTCCTGTTCGTCCATTCCGACGGCGGCGGGTTCGGCTGCGCGTCACCTCAGCCGCGCGGCGTCCTCCGAGCCGCTCGTGGCGTCGCCGGCGCTGTAGGAGTGGGCGCCGGTGCCGGCCAGCTTGCCGCCGTCGACGATCAGGTACTCGTCCGGGATCGGGCGGTCGTCGAACCAGCACTCGAGGATCTCGCGGGTGCCGGCGGCGTAGCGGGCCTGGGCCGACAGGCTGGTGCCGGAGGTGTGCGGGGTCATGCCGTGGTGGGGCATGGTCCGCCAGGGGTGATCCTTCGGAGCGGGCTGGGGGTACCAGACATCGCCGGCGTATCCGGCGAGCTGGCCCGACCGGAGCGCCCGCACGATCGCGTCGCGGTCGCAGATCTTGCCGCGCGCGGTGTTGATGAGGTAGGTGCCGCGGCGCATTGTGCCGAGGAGCTCGTCGTCGAAGAGCCCCTCCGTCTCGGGGTGCAGCGGCGCGTTGATCGTGACCACATCGCACTCGGGCACCATGTCCTGGGTGCTCTCGTGGTAGGTGAGGCCGAGCTCTCGCTCCACCTCCTCGGGCAGGCGGTGACGATCGGTGTAGTGCAGCCCCACCTCGAAGGGCTTGAGCCGCCGCAGCACCGCGGAGCCGATCCGCCCTGCCCCCACGGTCCCGACCTCCATGCCCTCCAGGTCATAGGACCGCGACACGCAGTCGGCGATGTTCCAGCCCCCGTCGATCACCCACTGGTACGACGGGATGTAGTTGCGCACGAGCGCGAGGATCATCATCACCACGTGCTCGGAGACGCTGATGCTGTTCGAGAAGGTCACCTCCGCCACGGTGATGCCGTTCTCGATGGCCGCGTCGATGTCCACGTGGTCGGAGCCGATCCCCGCCGTCACCGCCAGCCTGAGCTTGGGCGCCCTTGCGATCCGCTCCGCGGTCAGGTAGGCGGGCCAGAAGGGCTGCGAGATCACGATCTCGGCCTCACGAAGCTCGCGATCCAGCACCGAGTCGGGCCCCTGCTTGTCGGAGGTGACGATCAGCTTGTGCCCGCGTCCCTCGACGAACTCGCGCAACCCGAGCTCGCCCGACACGCAGCCCAGCAGCTCCCCCGGCGTGAAGTCGATGTCCTCAGGAGACGGTGTGTTCTGGCCGCCGTGGTACTGCTCGATCGTGGGCACGGAGGCGCGCGCATAGGATGGCGGATACCCGCTGACGGGGTCGTCGTAGAGAACGCAGATGATGTTCGTCATGGGGGTCCTTTCGTCGGTCGCGCCTGGCAGGGCTGGTGCCGCGTCGGCGCCGCTCCCGATCGCCCAGGGACGCGACGGGGCGCCGTGATGCCGGCTCGTTGATCGCGCGTGGCCGTTCTCAGCGTCATGCGCCGCCCACCGCTCGGAAGTGGCCCTCCACGGTCTCGCGGTCGAGATGCCGCGACTCCATGATGATCAGTGGGCCAATGGCGTCCTCGGGGACGAACGCCAGGTCGAGCAATACAGCGCGCGCCTCCTCGGGCGTTTCCGTCCGGACGGCGGCGTCCGGGTCCGCTCGGCGCAGCCGCTCGGCAAGACGCAGGGCGTCCGCCTGCTCCGCAAAGCGGAACGCCTGGCGCGGCGGCCCCGCTAGCTCGACGATCACGAACGATGTTGGCGGGGTCTCGGGGACCTCGCTCACGGTGCCCACCTCCTTGGTCGCTGCCGGATCGTCCGACCACGCCGCCTGGTTCATCACCCGCCTCGCCCGATCGCTTCGGTCGTCCGCGGTCGGCCGCTCGTTGCCGTGCCCCTCGCGGCGCAGGCGGCTGGCCTAATCGTGCGAAGCCTCGAGGTGCGTGTAGCGAGGATCTGCACCGCCGAGCTCGCGGTCGTTTATCCAGGCACGGCCAACTCCGCGCGAAGCCATGTCGCGCCGGGCCTCGATGGCCTGCCCAACCCGGCGGTCGCCATCGGCGCGGTGCAGTCCACCTCGCCGTCGCGCTGCCCCTTCGGCAGCGCGGTGTCGCTCATTGCTCGTCATGGTCCTCAACCTTCCTGGTCCCTCTATCGGGGTCGCGCGAGAGGAAGAGAGAGAGTGAGACCTAACGAACGAGCAATCCTGAAGCACACTACCACTCCGGGGATCGGGAGCCTCCCCCCGGAGCGCGCGCTTTCGCCAGCCGTCCTGGAGCGGAGACCGAACGAGCGATGTCCGAGGCGA
>JBOGED010000404.1:0-11485 GCA_050743625.1 Egibacteraceae bacterium
TGCGCGCATCACGCCACAGGATGCGCCCTCCGCCGCCCCCTCCCTCCGGCGAGTTCCATGCCGCTGAGCTGCGGAAACGCCTTCTCCCCGCCGAAGGTTGCGGGTGAGCACAGCGCTCGGAGGGCGCATAACTGCGTCACGGGGACGAAGAGCGCGCAGACTACTGCGGGTAATGTCGAGGGGCTCATTCGCTCGTGGACGCGGCACCTGCAGGCAGCACATCTGTCGGCCAACACCATCGCCAACTTCCGGTACGCCGCCGAGCGGTTCTGCGCACACCTGATCGCAGCCGGCATGCCGACTGATGTCGGCAGCATCACCGCGAGCACGTGGAGGCCCACATCTTTGCCCTCCTCTCGACGGGGTCCTCTTCAGCGCAGGCCATAGGCGGACGGGAGGCCTCCGCACCGGCATGCTTACCTCCAGCCACACCAGCCCGACCGGCGGGTTCAAACAGGACTGCCAACCGGAGCCAGAACGAAACTGTGATCGATGGATCGCGCAACGGCTGCTGGCCTGGCATGCCGAACGCGACGCACGAGCTTCCGAGCAGGTCGAGGACCGTGACCGCAAGCGCAACGACGGCCGCGGCCGCAGGGTGATGTAACGCCCGTCCGCCATTTACACGGAGAACCGGACGCCACCCCTGTGCACGCTGCCGCAATAATAATACCTGACCACTGAGCTGAAGTAACGCGTTAAACTGAAGGACGCCGTCGTTCGTACGGGTTACGCAGGCGAACGGCGTGCGGGCGGATACGCTAAAATGTTTCTTAGGCGGTGCAAAGCGTGAAAGCTGTAAGAATAGCCCGGTTCAAGCTGGCGTACGTTGTGATGACCCTTGTTGCACTGGTCGGAGGCGGTTTGGCGGGTGCGTCCTTCGCTTCGTCAGCGTCAGACGACGAGTTATTGTACCAAGCAGACTGGTCGGACGGACTGAACGGATGGGAGGGAGGCAAGGACTGGAAAACACTCAATGCCTCGTTGTTGAACGATGGTACGGGACCGGACGATGCGGTCAACCCCATACTCGCGGACTTTAAACCGTCAACAGCCGATTATGCAGTAGAGGCTGAGATACGAGTAGCGTTGAGCGATGATTTTACCGAGCTGTTCGGGTTCGTGGCGCGAGTAGACGGTAAAGGCGGAGGATACGCTTCGGGACTCTATGATAGCTATGGGTACATCTGGTATGTGAATACTGACAGTTTGTGTTGCGGGTCAACAGTCACCGATGGTGACTATTTCGATTTGGATAGCGAATGGCACACCTATCGAGTCGAAGTCAAGGGGAACGAGATCAGGTCCCTAGTTGACGGTACCGTCCTGGCGGAGGCAGTGGACAACAAGTACCTCGAAGGCGATCAGGTCGGCCTCTGGTCCGATGAGGGTACTCAATTAGAGGTTCGCAGCTTCAAGGTGTTCGCCATATAGTTCAGTGAGGTCAGCTATCCAACCCCTGAGCTAGTGGCCCGTCGCCAAAGTTCCTTTGGCGTTGAACCGCACCTGCATCCCGCCTCGCTGCGTTGCTCGTCGGTTACATATGCTCCGGATATGCGCCCTCCTCGCGCCTTGCGACGCGGGCGCAGATCGCACCCCAACACTCAAAGGACCTCGGCGACGGACCATTAGTGAGGGCTGCGCCCTCAGACCCCCGAGCCCGAAGGAGGCACACTGAAGCGGTCTGCGGAGCTTCCGAGCATGCTCTCGCAGACCTTACCGGTCGGCTACGCCGACCAAACCTGTCTCCGCTGCGCTTAAAGGTGTCGACAACGCCGGGTCGACTCGGTCACAGACTGGCTGCGAAGTGCTGGCTTATAAGGAGCCACAAGGATGGAGCGGAACACAGGCTCATTCGAAGCCTCGCGCACCGCCACTGCCCTCGTCAAGAAAACTTGTCACAACGTCACGCCTCCCGACCCCCAAGAAGAACTACGCCGGTTCCGAGAACAACGCTTGCGAACCGGCAGCGGGAGATCGGCCGACACACCCGGCGCTGGCGCAAGCTATCGACAACTTTTTGTCGATCACGGTTTCCCAAGCGCCTAAGAGAACCGAGCGATCCAACGGGAGGCCGCGTGCGGGCGGCCTCCCGTTTCGCGCCGTATGCTCGGCGCCATGGGAATTCTCGAACGCAAGCGCAACGAAGAGGAGCCCGGCGGAGCCGGGAACGCCCTGGAGCTGGACCTCGACCTTCGCGCGTGTCCTACGTGCCGGCGCGACCTTCACCCCTGGGAGCAGACCTGCCCCGTCGACGGCTCGGCGCCTGTCCCTCGCAAGCTGGTGACCGGCGACTTCCCGCCGCCACCCGCTCACCTCCTCATGGACGAGGAGTAGCTACGTCCCGGCGTAGCTATGGAGGCCCACGACGAAGAGGTTCACCGCGTAGTAGGTGATCATCAGGGCGAGGAAGGCCACCACGCCGATCCAGGCCGCACGCCGCCCGCGCCAGCCGTACGTCGAGCGGGAGTGCAGGTACGCGGCGTAGAGCACCCAGGTGAAGAACGAGCCGGTCTCTTTGGGATCCCAGCCCCAGTACCGGCCCCAGGCCTCCTCTGCCCAGATGGCGCCGGCCATGATCGCGAACGTCCAGATGGGGAACGCGAAGGCGGTGGTGCGGTAGGCGAGGTTGTCGAGCTTCGCGGCCACCGGAAGGTAAGGGATCGCGTACCACGAGAGGGTGCCGAGCAGCGCCGCGACGCCGCCCGCGATGATCGCCGCCACCGGCGCCCGCCACACGAGCAACGTGAACACGACGACGACCAGTGACGGGACCAGTGGGAACAGGACAGGCGAGAGCGTGTCGCGTTGCGCGAACGGCGAGGCCACGCGCTCTTCCAGCCCTCCGTCGGCCTCGTAGCCGACCGGCCGGTCACCGACCTCGACGATCGACCCCGCGCCGACGGTCGAGCCCGAGTAGGCGCTGGAGGAGGCCACCCGACGCTCGGCCGTGTCCTTGACCAGGTAGAGCGCGGTCGCGGCGAAGGCGACGATGAAGATCGACGACGCACCCATCGCGGCGGACGTGTGGATCTTGATCCAGTAGCTGTTGAGGGCGGGCACCAGGGGCCCGGCCTCGGCGAACAGCAGCAGCGCCGAGGTCATCATGAGCACCGCGGCCGCGATCACGAACCCCATGAGGTGCCCGTAGCCGAACCGCCGTTGCACCACGACCAGCCCGACCGCGACGACAAGCAACGCCATCGTCGATGAGTACTCGTACATGTTGCCCCACGGCACGCGCCCCCCGGCGGCGATGCCCCGCGTGACGACGCTCGCCAGGTGCACTCCCCACCCGGCGATCGCGAGCGTGGTGGCGAGCCAGCCGATGCGGGCGCCCGTGGTGGTGCTCGAGGTCACGCCTTCCGCGCTCACCTTGGTGAACGCGAGCCGGAAGAAGTAGCAGACCATCGCCGCGATGTACGTGATGAACGCCGCGTTGAACAGCGTGTTTGACGTGCTGGCGAGCTGTTCGTTGACCATAGGGGCTCAACCTCTCGTGGCGGTCGTCAGTCGATCGCGGATATGCGTGAACTCCTCGGCGAAAGCTGGCTTCCGATGCAGGGCGACTCCGGCGAGCAGCAGCTGGGTGCCGCCCTCGTGCTGGCGAGCCTCCACCCAGACCCGGCGCCGGTAGCTGTACAGGGACGGGATCAAGCCGGCGAGCACGAGGATGGCGGCTGCGAGCAGGATGCCCCGGCCGGGCGCGTGGCTCACCTGGAACCCCGACCACATCGGCAGGCCCGCGAACTCGACGATCAGGTTTCCCCGGAGCATCTCCGCCGTCCCCCCAGGCTGCAGCATCGCCTGGCCGACGAGCTGATCCTCGCGCCAGGGCAGGTTGGCCAGCGGTACTGGTCGCTCGAGGCCGAGGTCCCCCGCGTAGAGCGAGATCGCGAGCCGGGGATTCCGCGCCTCGGGGGAGTTGATCCTCAGCTGGCCGTCCACGATCGCCCCGTCGGGGATCAGCGCCAGCTCCACCGCGATCTGCGGTGCGCCGGTCGCGGGATTGCCGGGCGTCACCTTCTCGCGCCCGAGCCAGATCGGCCCGCTCTGGACAAGGGTGACGGGCGCTCGGAACAGCTCGGTCCCCTCGGGGGTGCGGATCACCACCTCGGGCGCGTAGCCGAACCGCGCCTGGTAGATCTTCATCCCCTCGTAGACCAGCGGGTGGTTCACCCGGATCGGGGCGCCGCGGACGACCTCTTCGTCGCCCTGGGCGATCGTGACGGTCGACAGGAAGTCCGCTGGCACGAAGTTGTCGTGGTACGAGACGTCGAAGTCGTCCAGCCGGAGCGTGAACCCGCGGTGGTCGCCGGCATCCCAGAACCGCCCCGGGACCTCGGCTTGGTACCCGAGCGTCGTGTCGGTGAACGCGTCGCCCTCGACGACGTTGACCTGGCCCGTCCAGCCGAACGAGTGCCCGATCACGATCCCGATCAGCAGGACGTAGAACGCCGTGTGGAACACCAGGCTGCCGCCCTCCCGCCAGTGACCGCGCTCGGCGGCGAGCTGGGGCGTCCCCTCGGCTGAGGTGGTGCGCCGCCGCCGGTAGCCCCTCAGTGCCTTCCCCGCGGCGGCGAGGGCCTCGTCCGGACCGAGCGTGGTCTCAAGCGTCGCGTGAGCCTCCAACCTGTCCAGGTTGCGGCCCGCGGGAGGCTGCCGGCGAGCGACCTTGGCGAAGGCGGCGTACCGGGGGAATAGGCAGCCAGTCAAGCTGACGAACAGCAGGCCCGTCAGCGCCATGAACCACCACGAGCCGAACACATCGAACAGCGACAACGCGTCGAACACGCGCGCCCAACCCTCGCCCGGCCCCGCCACGCCGGCCCTCCACTCGGCCACCGTCCGCGCGATCACCGGCTCCTGCGGCACGAACGTCGCGAGCACCGCGGCCGCCGCGAGCATAAAGAGCAAGAGCAGGGCGGTGGACATCCGCCGCAGCCACCGCCACGCCATACATGCGGTCTCGAACGGCCCTGGGATCTCAGGCAGCCGGAACCCACCGGGCCGCGGCTCGGTCCGTTCCTGTGGTGGAAGAGTCTCGGTCACTAGATAGGTGGCACGAACCCGCCGACAAAGGGTCGTAACCAGATGATGAACGTATTCCAGGCACCGGTCGCGATCGCGAGACCGACCAGGCAGAGCATCGCACCGCCCGCGACCTGCAAGGTGCGTGCGTGGCGGCGGAGTACGCGCAGCGCCCCGCTGGCCTTGCGGAATGCCAGGCCGACAACCAAGAAAGGAAGGCCCAGGCCAAGCGCGTAGACGAACGCGAGCACCCCACCCCGGACCGGGCTGCCGCCTCCCTGGGCCAACGCGAGGCCGAGGATCGCGGCGAGCGCCGGGCCGATGCACGGCGTCCACCCAACGCCGAACACGAACCCCAGCGGCAACGCCCCAAGCACGCCTTTGTCGATCGCCTCGTCGGTCATCCGGACGTCGCGGCGAAGGAAGTCGAACGGCAGCAGCCCCGTGAAGGCCAGACCCAAGAACGCCACGACCAAGCCGAGCACGACCTGCCCGGGGCGGCTCAGCAACACCCGGCTCACACTGCCGCTGAGCATCCCCAGCAGCGCGAACGGCACCGCAAACCCGAGCACGAACAGCAACCCACCGCCCAAAACCCTCGCGCGCCCACCCGCCGAGCCTTCGTTCAGCTCGACGCCCGACAGCCCCGTCATGTACGCCAGGTACCCCGGCACCAGCGGCACCACACACGGCGACGCGAACGACACGACCCCCGCGGCGAACGCCACACCCGCCGCGACCAACAGGTTCGCGTCGATGATAAGAGACTGCACGCTCATGGCGCGACCAAGCCTAGACCTGGATGCACGGATCGCACGCAGACGTGAGCGCGAGGTCGCCGACGGGCATCCGCGTGACATCCTCACCGCTCCACACCAAAGGACTGGCTACGAACGTCCGAAGAGCCGATCCGAGCGCGCTCCTACCGACCGCGCCACGCCTCGACGAGATCTGCGAGCCCTTCGGCGGACGGGTCCTGCTCGAACGGGGTAGGGCACCTCATCCCAACACGACGACCGCGGCGCTTGTGGGGTCGTGGTCGCCCCCTCGCGCTGAGCCGCTCAAATGCAGTTAGGCGAGCGCTGTCGAGCTTGGGTCGCAACTGGCCTTCGGATCCGAGGGGAAAGGTTGTATCCGAGGCACACCCATATGATCCGTGGCCCTGGCCAATTGGGGCCTTACCTCTATCAATGCCCTCTGATGACGGGCACGTAGTGGCTTCCTCGCCGCTGGCCGATGGCGTGCAGCAGACCTTGCGAGACTGCGTCGTCCAGCAACCGCAGCGCCTCGTAACGGTCCACCGCCAGCAGACCACGGACGTCAGCGTTCGTGACTGAGCCGGCGCGGCGGGCATGATGGACGATCACCGCCAGGCGTTGTCCCGGATCCACCACCGCATCGCCGCCTGCGACCCCCTCGTGCAGCACGTAGCGAGTGCCTCGCCCTCGCCCTATCGGCCTGAGCAGGCCAGCGGCGACCAAGCTGCGGAGCACGTCGCCGCTCTCCCGGCTCGATAGGTTGCGCACCTGCCGCAGGTCGGTGTTCCGGACCGCGCGATGACGTCGGGCGTACACGAGGGCGACCTTCTCGTCCGGCCCCAGCGCAGAGCCCACGAGATCTCGATCGCGTCGTCGTAGAGGCGGATCTGCACCGCGGAGCCGTCGAGTGCATAGCTGCGGTGAGCGACTGCGTTGACCAACGCCTCCCTGATCGCGACGGGTGGGTACTCGGGCACCTCTTCCCGGACCAGCCCTCGGATCACCGCGTCCTTGCGCATCAACTCATAGATCGTCCGGTCGGTCTCGTCGATCAGATCGGGTAACCGCCCACGTAGCTCGTGACGATCGCGCAGCTCGGGCTGGGCATCAACGGATCCGCTGAAGGTGACCAAGTCCACGCCGAGGCGGCACCGGAAAGCCTGCGGGGCGCGACCGAACAGGAGAATGCCGGCGAGCGTCACATTCCCATCCTCGGTGAGGAAGTGCAGTCCACGCAGCGCCCGACTCGAATCGGCGGAGATCCTCCCGGACCGCCGCTCGAGGAACGCGCGGATCGAAGTCTCGTCAAGATCGTGACGGCCTGATTTTGGGAGCGGCTGGTCCTCTATCGGGTCAGACGGCGCCAGCCGGCATGAGCTGCTGTGCAGGATAAGTCCGGTATTCCGGACTAACTCTGCACAGTGCGGGATTAGGCCGTCGCGCGAGGCGGGCTGCTCACTGCCAAGGAACGTGTATGCCCAAGGGCTACGCGAACTCGTCCAGGAGGGTTGCGAACTTCTCGCGGATCCGTTGGGCCTTGAGGATCTCGCTCACGGTCAGGTCGTCGTAGGCGCAGTAGAACAGGTTCGCTTTGTACTCGTACTTGCGCACATAGGCTTTGAACGCCTCGCGGTCCTTGGAGCCGCCTTCTGGATACTCAACGCAGTGGCTCCAGATCAGGTCGAGCCCATCGCTCGCCTTGTCGATGAACTCGTCGATGTAGGCGTCCCACGTTCCGTCGAAGTTGCTCGTGAAGAGCAGGCGCTCGCCATTGTCGATGATCACCCATCGGGCAAAGTGGATGGTTGAGATGGCGCTGATCGGGCTGGTGCGGTCTGGCGCTCCCAGCGCCGCCAACGTCTGCTGCAACGGCTCCAGATGGCCCGGCAATATGGGGACGATCGCGGTGATGATGGTGTGAGCACCTTTGCCCTCGATGCCGCCTGTCCCGTTCGTCATATCATCATCCTCCTATGTGTTGTCAAACTCGACCACGAATCGCCTAGGGAAGAGACGGTCATACTCGACCTGGCCATCTTGGCCCTCGGCGCGGCGTAATCCCGGCAACCTCAAGATCTGCTTTGCCACCTCGAGTATCTGGGCCCGTGAGATGAAACGCCCCGCACACGTGTGGAGGCCGGAGCCAAAATGAAGATAGTCAAAGCTCGGCCGGTCAAGCATGAACGTATCCGGTTCGTCGACCACGGACGCGTCCATCATCGCAGAGGAATTGGCGGCGAACACCAAGGTCGGGGGGATGACGGCCGTTGCACGCTCGGTTCCCTCCGCGATGGTGTAGGGTTGCTCGCAGAAGCGCACCAAGAACGAGTTCTGGGGCTTGAATCGCAGCGCTTCGAATACATACTTCGACAGCAGGTCGTCGTCATCGGCCAAGGCCGCTTGGCGCGCCGCCTCCAGCTCGGCGGGGCGGCGCAGCAGCTCGTCGATCACGTGCACGATGGCTTTCGAGTTGGTATCGATGGCGCCGACGATCATGCCGATCAGATTGTTGCGGATGGCGACGTCGTCGAAGCTCGCCTCGGGGTTCACCTGCATCCGCACGAGCCTGGTGAGCACGTCGCTCCCGCCCTGCTCCGTCCCGGAAGCCTCAAGCGCCGCTCTCCGGCTGGCAATCAGTTCCTCAAGGTAGGCGCGCATCTGGGCACCCGACGTCAGCGCTTCCTCACGCGCCGCCGGATCGTCACGCAGGTTGGCGAAGATATCGAAGAACATGGTGCGCGCCCAGCGTTGTACCGTCGTCAGGTCCGGTCCCGGCACGCCGAAATACTCGCCCACAAGCCGCGCCGGCACCACGTGGGCGACCTGTTCGACGACCTCGAGCCGGCCTGTAGATCGCGCGTCCTCGAGTAGCTCCTGGGTAAGGCGTGCGACGATCCCCTTGATCTGTGACGCGTCGTCCCGGCGGAATGCAAGGCGCAAGATTGAGGCATCGATCTCGTACTGTGCGGTGTCATCGAGGCCGAGGATGAACGGCCCGGCGACGCGGTCCATCTTCGGCGCGTACAACCGCACGGAGAACGCCTGGTGCCGGCCGAGCACCTCGACGACGTCGTGGTATCTCGTGACGACGACCGTGCCAGGCGCATCCAAGATAGGCCGTCGTTCGCGCAGCTCCGCGAACAAGCCGGCGGAATCCTCGGCGAGCCAACGCTGCAACAGCGCCCTACGTGCGCGCGCGACGGCCGCCGGGTCCGCCAGCGTGTCAAAGGAATCATACTCATCCAAGAATGAAGACGTCGCCTTCACCTAACCTCCCGCCACATGATTGCGCTAGTGGTCCTCCGAAAGAAATCCAAGTGCGCTGATGCTCGGCGCGAAGAAGTACCCGCCGCCTTTCACCGTCACGAACCGCGGGATACCTCGGAGCACCTTAGGGATAGGCCGCCGCGGAAATTTCATATCGGTCGTGCCGTCATTGTTTCCGGCAATGGGATCGCGCTCGTTACCGAGGTCGTTGAACTTGCGGTTATTGATCCACACCTGCTGCATGAACTCGAACTGGCGCCTGATGCTCGCGTTGACCATCACGCCCACGACGCCGCGGTCCACGCCATCGTCAGGTGCGCCATCGGGGAGTACCGGGCCGTATGGCAGCCCCCGGCGCTGCACCAGGTGACGGTTCTGCTCGGTCTCGGCCAGCTCGTCGCGAGGATGCACACGACGGATATGCGCGCCTCGGGGGCAGAAAAAACCGCGTGCGTCCATTGCTTTGAAGTTGAAGTTGTCGTTGCGTTCTTGGTCGTCCACGAGCTCGGGCGCGTCCGCGTCAGGCGCCAAGACGATCGGCGCTCCGCTGCGCCACCGTCCCATCAGCTTCGCGGCGACCCATTCTTCGTCCCTCTCCACCTCCTCCGCCGTCTCGGCCAGGAAGCGTCGGAACGCCGCAACGTCTTGATAGAGCCGCTGGTAGACGAGGTAGCTGCCGTTGCGGCCGAGCGCTGGAGGTTGTGGCACGGGTGCCGTCTCACCGCGCTGGTCGGGATGGCCGAGGATGAACTCGCCGGCCTTGATCATCGGCTGGCCCTGAGCGGGCTGCTGGCCGCTGCCCTCGATCACGATCTTCGTGATGCCGTCTCGATAGCCGAAGTGCTCCTTATTGCCGGCGAGCGCGGCCGCGTCCTGGGATGAGATCTCCTCGATGCCACCGATCTGGGCAAGGATGGCGCGCTGCCGGTTGGCCTCGGCGTCGACCGCGTCGGGGGTCTGGGCATACACGATCAACAGCGCATGGACATCGCCCGTGCCCAGCCCGCCTTCCCAATGCTCGGGGGCGCTTGGGCCGGTGTTGCCGACCAGCGCGGCCCGCGTGGCGAGATCCTCTTGAAACTCGATCGGGAAGGTAGCGAGCGACTCCGGCGCAACGCCCAGCGCCTCGAGCCCCGCGTACGAAAATACAATATTCAGGCATGAGGTTGGCGTCTCGGTCCAGTCGTCGGCGCCCGTGATCTCGCCCAAGATCTGACGGATCCATTGCTGCCCACGTTCGGGCGAGTGCAGCTTCACGAACATGAACCGGGCACAGCCCAACCGGTACCCACGAACAACGATGCCCTGAATGTCCCCAAGGTCCAACACGATGCCCCCCACGCGACCGGACGGTCGGACTGCCACAACGGATAGTACATCGCGGCATGTGGTCGTGACGCGTGGGGCTGTTACCGGCTGGCGCGCTCGAAGTGCTTGAGGGGGCGGACCTGGGCGGCGCAGTGTTTGTAGGAGGGCTGGCGGGAGTAGGGGTCGAAGGTCGCGTCGGTCAGGCGGTTGGTCTCGGGATAGTGCATGGGAATGAAGATCTGACCTGGCTGGATCGTGGGGGTGACAAAGGCGCGAGCGAGCATCGAACCTCGTGGCGACGAGACCTTCACCCACGCTTCCTCACAGATGCCGCGGCTGGCGGCGTCTGGTGGCGAGATCTCGACGTACGGCTGTTGGGAGGACAGGCCCACGAGCACCGCCGATTTCCCGGTGCGGGTGCGGGTGTGCCACTCAGCCGTGCTGCTCCGCCCGGTCAACAGGATCAGCGGGTAGCGACGGCTGGGCAGCTCCCTCGGCGGGCGAGGGTCGGCGAACACGAACCGGGCCCGGCCGTCCGGATGGAAGAACCGGCCGTCCTCGAACAACCGGCGTTCGGGCGCCGCGTCCACGGCGCCCTGTGGGAGCGGCCACTGGATGCCACCCGCGTCGCTGATCATCTCATAGCCACTGATACCGGTGAAGTCGCACGGCCGGCCAGCGGACAGGCGCCGCAGGATCCGGAACGTGGCCTCGGGCGACTCCCAAGCGTCGAACATCCCCGCGCAACCCCAGGCCTGCGCGATCAGCTTGAAGATGAAGAAGTCGGCCAGCGCCTGGCCCGGCGCCCGCGCCACCCGCCTGATCCGCCCGAAACGCCGCTCGGAGTTGATGAACGTGCCGTCCTTCTCGCCCCAGCCCGCCGCCGGCAGCACGAGGTCGGCGTACCGGGCCGTCTCGGTCGTGGTGTAGAGGTCTTGCACGACGAGGAACTCGAGGCTGCCGAGCAGCTCGTCAAGGTCGGACTGGTTGATCCACGAGTGAGCCGAGTTGGTGGCGACCACCCACAGACCCTTGATCGCGCCGGTGTGGATGCCCTCGACGATCTGGTCGTAGGCCCAGCTGTTGCGGTCAGGGATACGGCCGGCGTCGATGCCGAGCAG
>JBOGED010000405.1:0-10521 GCA_050743625.1 Egibacteraceae bacterium
CACGCGATGGACCCCGCCTAAGTTGGTGGCATTGGAGCTACCGCAACGCATACGTCCAGGCCATGCGCCTGGATCCATCCGCGCGGATCTTAGACCTCGGCTGTGGCACCGGTGTGGTGGCGCGTGCCCTCGCGCGGGACGGACATGCCGGTCAGATCACGGCCGTGGACCAAAGTCCGGTGCTCCTCCAGGCGGGGAGGCGCCTGGCCGCTGAGGAGGGCGTCGAGCGGCGGATCGAGTTTCGCGCGATGGACGTCCATGCGTTGGACCTCGCGGACGAGGCGTTCGACGCGGTCATCGCCAACACGCTGGTCAGCCATGTCACGGACCCGCTGCTCGTTCTGGAGCAGGCCGCGCGAGTGCTGCGTCCTACAGGGGTGATCGCCGTCTTCGACGGCGACTACGCCTCGCTCACCTATGGATGCTCGGACCCGGCGCTCGGCGAGGAGATGGAGCAGGCGCTTCTGGACGCGATCGTGAGCAAACCTCGAGTGATGCGGGACCTGCCGAGGCTGCTCCGGAAGGCCGGTCTCAGGATCGAGGAGATCCAGCCGCACCTCTATGCGGATATCGGCACGAGCCGCTTCTTCCTCTCACTCGCGGAGACCTACGTGCCCTTGGCCGCGCGCGACGGGCTTCTCGCCGCGGAGGAGGTCGACGCGTGGTTGGCGGACCAGCGCCAGTCGCACGAGGAGGGCACATTCTTCGCGGCCTGCAGCTACTACGCGTACATCGCGAGGCGCCATGGGTCAGCGCGCCTCGACCTCTAGCCGGGCGGTGAATGGTGGGCGGCCCTCGCCGTCCGAGGGGTCGTCCTCGCTGGCCTCGACCGTCCATCGGCCGGGTGTGGGAAGCGGGAACGTGTGCGACCACGTGCCACGGCAGCCGGTGCCGCACGACGCGGTGGTGAAGGTCTCCTCGGCGACGCGGCCGTCGGGGGCGATCAGGCGCAGCAGGACCGTGGCCTCGAAGGTGTTCGCCTCACCGCGGACGGTCAGGGCGCCGGCGCTCACGCTCGCGCCCCACGGGGGGTCGGCGATCACGACCGGGGCGAGGGCGAACGGGTCGGGGCTGATGGGCTCCGACCAGTCGAGGTGGCCCCACAGCTCATCCACGGGCGCTCCATCTACGCGCAGCCGGACGGCGTCGATGCCGTCGAACTGCGCGACGGCGTGCGCGAGCTGCTGCGCGAACGCGGCCTCGGCGGCAGCGCCGCCGCGTTGGGCGCGGACCTCCCCGGACAGGTCGAGGTCCAGGGTGCCACGCTCGACGCTCGCCCCGAGCACGCGAGTAGCCGGGTCGGCCGGGCTGAACAACCCAGGGACACCAGGCTGGCCTCGGAGCAGTGCGCTGACGGCGGCCTGGGCGACCGCCCTTGTCGGCCGGTCCAGCGGGACCACGACCGGCTCGATCCACAGCCGCCCGCTCTGGTCGCGCAGGAAGAACGTCGTCACCTGCCGGGCGCCGTCGGGCGCATCGGGAGTGGCGGCCGGGCTGGGCGAGGCGCTCGGCACTGGCTCGCCCGGCTCCGCTCGAGGTGGGGCGCTGGGCGAGGGCGCCGGGTCTTGTGGCGGCGCGGCACAGCCGACCAGCAACACGAGCACGGCGAGCGCCAGGCCTAACAGCCGAGCCATATTCTCTCCTTCGAGCTTCCGAGCCGATCTCAACCGATCAGGCTGGCGGCGTGATCGGGAACGTACCGGTACCGCTCGCGAGGCGGCCGCTGGTAGTCCCCGGCCTCGGGCCGTGGAGGAAGCTCCAGCGGAGCCACCGTCACGTCCTGGTAGGGCACCTGGCTGAGCAGGTGCGCGATGCAGTTGAGGCGGGCCCGCCGCTTATCGTCGGCCTCGACGACGAACCAGGGGGCCTCGGGAATGTCGGTGTCGACGAACATCTCGTCCTTCGCGCGCGAGTAGTCGACCCAACGGCGGCGGGACTCGAGGTCCATCGGCGACAGCTTCCATCGCCGCATCGGGTCGTCCAGCCGCGAGCGGAAACGCCGCTCCTGCTCCTCGTCGCTCACCGAGAACCAGTACTTGAGCAACCGGATCCCATCCTCGACGAGCATCCGCTCGAACACCGGGCACTGGCGGAGGAACACGCGCAGCTCCTCGGGGGTGGAAAAGCCCATCACGCGCTCCACGCCGGCGCGGTTGTACCAGCTACGGTCAAACAGCGCGATCTCGCCCCCCGCCGGGAGTTGAGAGGTATAGCGTTGGAAGTACCACTGGGTCCTCTCCCGCGCGCTGGGGGCGGGGAGGGCGACGATCCGAGCTACCCGGGGGTTGAGGTATTGGGTAATCCGCTTGATCACCCCTCCCTTGCCGGCCCCGTCGCGTCCCTCGAAGACGACGACGACGCGCTCGGACTCCGCGCGGACCCACTCCTGCAGCTTGACCAGCTCTCCTTGCAACCTGAGCAGCTCCCGCTCGTAGCGCTTGCGGGGAACCTTTGCGTCGCCTTGCACCCTGGTCACCTCCGGGAAGGCCGGTCATGAGCGGTCCTTCCCGGCGGGAGGCTAGCGGGCGGGGGCACGCCGTGGTGATCGGCGGCAGTGTCGCGGGCTTGACCGCGGCGGGAGCGCTCGCGCGCCACTTCGACCAGGTCACGCTCGTCGAGCGGGACCGCTTCCCTGACGGGCCCGCCTACCGGAAGGGCATCCCGCAGTCCCGGCACCTCCATGTGTTCCTGACCGGCGGTCTCGCGGCACTCGAGCGGCTTTTCCCAGGCGTCGAAGACGACCTCGTCGCCGCGGGCGCGGTCCGCGTCAGATCGTTCGAGGAGATCCGCTGGCTCAACGCCCAGGGTTGGAGCGAGCGCTTCCCGACGGGGGAGCACTTCTTGAGCTGCAGCCGCGAGCTCTTCGACTGGCGTCTCCGCGAGCGGCTGCACTCCTTACGCAACCTTGAGGTGAAGCAGGCATCAGAGGTGGTCGAGCTGTGGGCCGGCGAGGCGGGTGTGTCGGGGGTACGCCTGCGCGAGCGCGACGCGGCGCTTGCCGCCGATCTTGTCGTCGACGCGAGCGGTCGGAGCACCCGGGCGCACCAGTGGCTCGACGCGCTCGGCTACGGGCGGCCCGCGCAGACCCGTATCGATGCGTCCCTGGCGTACGCGAGCCGCGTCTACGCGCCCCCGCCCGGGTTCTCGGCCGACTGGCTCGCCTTGTACCTCCAACCCCAGCCGCCGGCAACCTGCCGGGCGGGCGTGCTGGCCCCCCTGGAGGGCGGCAGGTGGATCGCCACGCTTAGCGGCGTAGGCCAGGACCACTCTCCCCCAACCGACGAGCCCGGATTTCTCGGCTTCGCTCGTAGCCTGCGGAGCCCGCTGCTGTACGAGGCCATCCAGGACGCGGAGCCGCGCTCACCGATCTGGGGGTACCGGCGGACCGAGAACCAACGCTGGCACTACGAGCGGATGCGCCGCTGGCCCGAGCGGTTCGTCGTGATCGGCGACGCCGCCTGCGCCTTCAACCCGGTGTACGGGCATGGCATGGCGGTCGCCGCGATGACCGCGGTCGCGCTCGACCGGCGGTTGGCCGGGGCGCCGGCTGACCTCAGCGGCTTCGCGCGCCGGTTCCAATCACAGGTCGCCAAGTGCAACGCGGCGGCCTGGCTGATCGCTACCGGCGAGGACCTGCGCTATCCGACGACCACCGGCGCCCGCGCGAGCCGGCTGACCCGGTGCACGCACCGGTACATGGACCGTGTGATGCGAGCGGCCAACCGCGACGCACGAGCAAACCTCGCGTTCGCCAAGGTGTTGGGCCTCGTCGCGAGCCCCCAATCGCTGTTCCGCCCATCAGTGATGGCCCTCGCCCTCGCACGAGGCGGGCGCCCTCAGCGCAAAGAGGACCCGGATGAGTGACGTGGCGTCCGTGCCGGCTTTGGCGGGGTTCATCACCTGAAGCTGCCGGTGACCGACCTGCGGCGGTCCATCGAGTGGTACGGCAGCCGGCTCGGTTACCGGTTGGCCGTGGAGTTCGTCGAGCGAGGCCAGCTCATGGGTGTCTCGCTGCGTCATCCCAACGGCGGCCCAGAGCTCGCGCTGCGGTTAGACCCCGAGAAGGCCGTGGCCAGCGCGGGGTTCGACTACTGCTCCATCGGCGTGCCCGACAAGCAGGCGATCGACGCCCTCGCCGCCCGGCTCGACGAGCTCGGCGAATCGCATGCGGGCGTGCACCTCGCGGGCATCGGCTGGATCTTGTCCCTGCTGCACGACCCCGACGGGCACGAGGTGCGGTTCTACACCTTGCAGACCCACACCGACCATGACCCTGACCAGGTCGTCCGGATCGAAAGCGCCTGACGACGGCAACGTCCTGGCGGCACACGTCAGTGCCAGGAGCGGCGGCCGAGGAATGCGAGCAGCTTGGTCTGGTCGTCGGCGCCCGGGGGCGGCTCGAGGGCTGGGCCGCAGGCGCCTGGGCCGCGCAGCAAGTCGCCGAAGGTGTCCGCCCATCCCGCGACGCGGCGGACCTCGTCCGGATCGAGGCGCTCGTAGAGGCCGGTGGCACGGGCGAGGTCCCAGCTATGAATGAGCAGGTCGCCGCAGATGAACTGGTCGATCGCCTGCTCGAACGTCGTTCTACCGGCGAAGCCGTCGAACTCCGCCGACGCCCGTTCCGGGTCGTCGAGGTCCGCCTGGACGATCTTGCGGGCCGCGTTCCAGGCCGCAAGGGGATCCTCCTCGATCGCGGGGATGGCGCCCAGCTCGCGACCGACGAGGCCAAGGAACCTGCCATGAGCCTCGATCACGTGACGGACCACGTCGCGCGCCGTCCATTTCTCACATGGTGAAGGGTTCGCCCAGCGATCATCCGGGACACTCGCGATCTTCGTGGTCATACTTTCCGCCAGACGTGCGTACCGCTGAGAGACCTCGCTCACTTCGTGCTCCTCGGAGTGCGCCCGGAGGTGAAGATCGGCGCTCGACCGGTGGATCTCTTGAAGAAAGGCGACACCGGCGTTTGCTACCTTGCTCGTCGTGGTCGTTCCGGTCGAAGACGATGCTCGCGGGATCATCGCCCCCGTGGCAGGGCTGGCGAGGTTCCGGCTGGACCGGCATGCGCCGTCGGCGGCGGTCGCTCGCTTCGTCGACCGGTACTGGGTGGCGACCTGGGACCTGTCCAGGGAAGGCCCCTACACCCAGCGGGTGTGTTCACCGAACAACGTCGCCGGCATCAAAGCCAGGGAGGAGGCGTTGGCGGCGAGCTTCGATGCCTACCTCGAGCTGCTTGCCGGCCACGGCCTGCTGCACGCCGACACCGACGGCAAGCTTCGGGAGTACGCGATTCGGGCCGCGACCAGTGGTTTCTCCCTCGGCGACCAGTTCGTGTCGGAGGAGCTGCAGCTCCCGCTGGAGGTCAAGGCCGGCTGCCTGGCGGAGGTCGTGCGCCGGACCTTCGAGCCTCCCGGCGAACCCGATCCGCGGGCGCTGCGAGCCGTCGCGCCACAGGCGATCGTGCTGTTCGACGAGATGCTTGCCCAATGCGATCCGTCCAGGCCCAGATCCGCAGCTCCTGCTGCGGGCCCGGAAGCCTTCCAACCAACCACGCGCACCATGGAGGGATCATGACCACCGAAACGCTCACGCTGGCGCCGACCACCGAGGACGGGGGCCACAAACTCCTGCACTGGCTGCGCGAGATGCGCGACGAGCGCCCCGTATGGCGCGACCAGTACGGCATGTGGCACGTGTTCCGCTACGCCGATGTCGAGCGGGTGACCTCGGACCCCTCGCTGTTCTCGTCGAACGCGTCACGCGTGGTGCCGTCGATGTCGAACATCGGCGAGGGGGTGCTCAACCAGATCGACCCACCGCTGCACCGCAAGCTGCGGCGGCTGGTCAGCCAGGCGTTCACCCCCAAGGTCGTCGCCGGGCTCGCGCCGCGGATCGCCGAGGTTACCAACCAGCTGCTCGACGCCACTGGTGGCCTCGATGAGTGGGACATCGTCACCGACCTTGCCTACCCGCTCCCGGTGATCGTGATCGCCGAGCTGCTCGGCCTGCCGACCTCCGATCGCCAGCTGTTCCGGGCTTGGGCCGACGAGATCTTCGATGTGATGGTGGGCGATCCCAACGACCCTGAGTTCGTACCGCGGATGGAAGCGGCCTTTGTCGAGATGCGCGCGTACATGCGGGAGGCGTGCCTGGACCGCCGCGCCCGCCCACGCCAGGACCTGATCAGCCAGTTGACCGTCGTGGAGGTGGACGGCGAGCGGCTGACCGACAACGAGGTGGTCAGCTTCTCGAGCCTGCTGCTGCTCGCGGGGCATATCACGACAACCGCGCTGCTCGGCAACACCGTGCTCTGCCTCGACGAATACCCCGAGGCGCTGGTCGAGCTTCACGCCGACCGCTCGTTGGTCCCCGCCGCCGTGGAGGAGGTGCTGCGCTACCGCTCACCCATCATGTCGGTCACTCGGGTGACCACGCGCGAGGCGGAGCTGTCAGGGACGGTCATACCGCCAGACGTGTTCGTCGCGCCGTGGATCCTCTCGGCCAACCGCGACGAGCGTGTCTTCGCCGATCCGGACCGGTTCGACATTCATCGCTCACCCAAGCAGCAGGTCGCGTTCGGGCACGGCGTCCACTTCTGCCTAGGCGCTCCGCTCGCCCGGTTGGAGGCGAGGATCGCGGTCAACGCCCTGCTCGACCGGTTCACCGAGATCCGCGTCGACCGGGTCCCTGGCGGGCCCCTCGACTTCTACCGCAACGCCATCTTCGCCGCTCGCTCCGTGCCCATCACCGCCCGCCACGTATAGCGCGACCCTGCCGGAACTCATGCTGCGATTCGTTGCGATTCTCTGAGACGCGTCCACCGGTTTCGGCGATGGTGAAGCGTCTCGCCGCCGCCGGGCTCCTCGAGCGGCCGCGGCTCGGTCGCGTGGTGCTGACAGCCCACGGGATGGAGCATGCGGTCCGGATCGTCCTACTCGAGGCGTTCCTCGCGCGCACGCTGCGGGTGCCGTGGGACGAGGCTCACGAGGAGGCTGAGGTGTTGGAGCACGCGTTCAGTGAACGGTTAATCGACCGGATCGACGACGCGCTTGGCATCCGACCCATGATTCCCGCTTCCGGGTCGAGCGCGTCTCCGACCGGGACAGTGCGGCGCTGCGCTATCTCGGCGAGTTGGGCATCCGCCCGGGCGCGGACATCACGGTCGAGGATCGCGGACCCTTCGACGGGCCTCTGTGGATCAGGGTGGGTGGTCAGCGGCACGTGCTGAGCTCGACGGTGGTCCCCCCCGGCGGCGGACGATCGTGAGGCGCTCGACCGGGTGGCCGGTGACCCATGAGAGCGTGCGGTTCGGTGCCCGGTGCGTGACCTCGCCGACCAGGCGCTCTAGCGCGGCCACCCGGCGGCCTTGCCTCGCGTTGATCTCGCCGTACCAGCCGGCGGCGCCGAGCCGGGCGCACACGGCGTCGATGTGGAGCACCAGCAATGAGGAGGCGACACCGCACCGGCTCCCCGCAGACACGTTGAGATGCGCGTGGACCGGCATCGGGGGTGCGCCGCTGGCCCACCACGCCGCCATCCCATCCGCGAGGCGCAACCGCAGGAACCTCCGCGCCGGTACTGAGGTGGCCGGCCAGGCCATCCGCACGTAGGCTTGGCCCGCCCATACGAGTGCACGCGGCTGTACCCAGCGCCGGTAGGCGGGCTCGTCGGCGCACACGAGCGCGTAACCGACCACGCGGTGGTCCTCCTCGACGGCGACCGCGGCCGCCGCGAGCCCCGGTCCCAGGTACCAGCCCAAGCACAGCTTCTCGTATCCCTCGAAGCCAGGCATCCTGAACGCCAGGGGCCTTCCCCCGGCGACGGTGGCGCGGAACAACCCGCGGATCGCATCCCGGTCCGCTGGCTGCGCCGACCGGACCCTCATGGGCGACGCGCTCCCGTCTTGGCGCGGTGCAGCGCGAGCATCGCCTCCACGGTCTTCTGCCACGGGAAGCACTCCGCCCGGCGCCGCGCCGCGGCTCGCCGGCTCGCGAGGTCCCACTCCAGAACTCCGAGCACGCCGGCGGCGTAGGCGTGCCCGTACCCCGCGGTCGCCACGCCCGCGCCTGGAGCGAGCAGCTCGGGCAGCGCGCCGGTATCGGCACAGACGACCGGCGTGCCGCACGCGAGCGCCTCCAACACCGCCAGGCCGAACGTCTCGGCGGGGGACGGAGCGAGCATGGCGTCGGCCGTCGCGAACAGCGCCGCGAGTTGGCCCCGGTCGTTCACGTGCCCAAGGAAGGTCACCGGCAGCGCGGCCGCCGCGACCTCCAGATCGCGGCGCAGCGGGCCGTCGCCCGCGACGTAGAGGCGCGCGTGAACACCCCGCTTGACCAGCGCCCGGACGGCGGCCAGCGCATGCGCCGGTCGCTTCTCTGACGACAGCCGGCTGCAGTGGATCAGCAGCACCTCCTCGGGTGCGGCGAGCCGCCGGCGCAGGCCCAGGCTCCGGCGGTCAGGGGAGAAACGGTCGAGATCGACCCCGAGCGGCACCTGGACGGCGTTCGAGGCACGGACGCGGGTGAACTCCTCTATCGTGAAGGCCGACGCGCAGACCACCGTGTCGAACGCCTCGGCGAGCCAATGGTTCCATCGATCCGCCGTTGGGCGAGAGCGGATCAACGCGGGCAAACGGTGCGCCAACGTCGCGTCGAGCCGCTCGTGCGCGAACACCAGGGTGCGGGTCCCACGCTGGCTGGCCCAAGGGCCTATCCGGGCCAGCGTCAGCCGGTCCGAGACCTCCAGCGCGTCGGGGGCGAGGCGGTCGACCACCCGGCGTACCTCATGCAACCGCGTCACGATCCGGTACCCACCTGCGGACGGCACGCGCGGGCTGCCGATCTCGATCCTGACTCCCTCCGGTCGCTGGCTGACGGCGTCACGAGGGCCCGGCACGACGAGGATGCGCTCGACGCCGCGGTCCCCGTACCCGCGCCCCAGCGCGTCCAGCGCCGTCCGGATCCCTCCCGAGACCTCGCTGACGAAGTTGGCGAGTTGCACGATCCTCACGCCGCCTCCTCTTCGGGGACGGAATGGCGGCGGATCGCCGCGCGGTAATGGCCGAGCAGTTGGTCGCCGATCGCCTCCCAGCTCCGTCCCATCACCGCGGCACGCGCCTGCCGGCCAAGGCGCGCCCGCCACGCGGGCTCGCCAGCGAGCCGAACGCAGGCGTCACGAAGGAGGTCGGGCTGGGTGGGTGGCCACAGCCACCCGGTCCGGCCATGGTCGACGAGGTCGGTCAGCCCCCCGGCCGCGGGGACGACGACCGCGAGGCTGGACGCCATCGCCTCTTGCACAGCCTGGCAAAACGTCTCGTTCTTTCCGGTATGCACAAAGATGTCGAGTGAGGCATACGCGGCGGAAAGCTCGGCCCCGCGCAAGAAGCCCAAGAAACGTGCTTCCGGCAGCTTGCGCTCGAGCCGGTCCCGCGCCGGCCCGTCGCCCACGACGACCAGCTGGCAGCCCGCCATCCCGCGAAGGTGAGTGAGAAGCCCGACCCGTTTCTCGGCGGCGAGGCGTCCCACATAGCCGATCAGCAGCTCACCACCCGGAGCGAGCTCGGCGCGCAGCCCGTCGCTACGGAACGCGGGAGCGAACGAGTCCAGGTCAACCCCGCGACCCCATTTCGCCACCCGATCGAACCCCCTCCGGCGCAGCTCGAAGAGCGTGGCATTGGACGGGGCGAGCGTGAGCGTCGCCCGGCGGTGGACCCTACGGAGCCAGCTCCACAGCGTCGGCGTGGCGACGGCCATGCGGTAGTGCGCGGCGAAGCCCGCGAGGTCGGTCTGGAACACCGCGACCGACGGGATGCCCAGGCGCGCCGCCGCGTTGATCGCCTCAGCCCCCAGCAGCACCGGCGACGCGACATGCACGACGTCGGGCCGGAACCTCCGGAGCGTCCGCTCCACCAGCGGGCAGGGAAGCCCGAGCGGGAACGGCCGGTGCCACGGAAGGGGCACCGCCGGCACACGCACGACCTCGGCGCTGGCATAGTCCGCCGGCCCCGACTTCGGGGCGATGAGCAGCGCGTCGTGCCCGCGCCGCTCCAGGTGCTCGAGCACCCGCGCGACGCTGTTCGCGACGCCGTTGAGATGCGGGAGGAAGCTCTCGGTCACCAGTGCGATGCGCATGTGCTCACGGTGCACCGCCCGGGTAGGTATTTCATGACAATACGGTTGCGCACAGCCGAAGCTGCCAAGAACTCTCCACCTTTCGCCGTGCTCCCACGCGCTCATCCCTCCCCCCGCCCCGCTCCCGTCCCCCAGATCCTGCACAGCGATGAGAATCTGCCGCACGTCACCCGGTTTGCCGGGCTCGTAGCGCCCGGCGCTCCGTTCGATGCTCGCTCGAGCGAGGAAAAGGTCGCGGGACGCCTGGTTTGCCGGATTCTTGTCCTCCGGGCGGCGGCGCCAGCCGTCATGAGCTGCTGTGCAAGATTTAGGGCTTGGGAGGAAATACGTTGTGATTTGTCCGGCTCGGGCGACCACCAGCGGGGCGTTGTGTGGAGGATCGGCGCGGTAT
>JBOGED010000406.1:0-9266 GCA_050743625.1 Egibacteraceae bacterium
CGTCGACGTCGACCGCCACGACCCGGTATTCCCGCTCCCGCAGCCAGCGAGTATGCCGCCCACCCCCACAGGCGACGTCGAGCACGGTCCCGCCCCGCGCGATCAGCGGAGCGAACCGCCGGACCCAAGCGGAGGCGGCCTCTACAGGACCGACTCCCAGGCGCCCGCGGAGTAGTGGGCTGACACGGCCACCACCAAGCCGGCGTCCCGCGTCATCTGCTCGGCCACGGCCCAACCGCGTTGGTTGCGATACACGATCACAAGGCTGCCGACGCCGGTAAGGACTGCGAGCAGGTCAAACCACAGGTCGGGCAAGCGTGCCAGCCCTTGCGCGAAGTACCTCTCCAAGAGCTCAACCCCCAACCAGAGCCGCCCGGCTAGGGCAGCTCGCCATCTTCAAGGACGACAGTCGAGCCGCTCGATGAAGAGATCGTCAAGGCGCATGCCGGCGGTGGCTCGCCGCTGGCTGCTCATGGCCGTCCTGCTCGTGACGGGAGCGGTCGTGTTGGCGCTGTGGGCGACGCCCCCTTCCTGGCTTGCTGGGCCTCGCGGCGTGACGGTCACCGCGCGGCGCTGGGCGCGCACACACCTGCTCAACGTCGCTTTCGCGAGCCTGCTCGCCGGCACCGCCGCGTTGATCCTGCCCTTCTGGCTACGGCGGCTAGAGCGCCGCGAGGCTACCGAGCCACACCGCCAATCCCGCGACCGTGTGGTCATGCTCCAGCGAGTGCGCCGCCGGTGGATCACGGGCGTCCTGGAGCAGTCGTCGGCGAACGAGGTTCGCATCAGGCTGGGGCTCACGCGCCGGCCTGACGCCGTCCTCCAAGGCGACGTGCTGCTGCGACGCCCACACGGCGGACGGGAGCCGCTGCCGGCCGGCACGCCGCTGACCCAGGTGTTCGACGAGGCCGGTGGCGGGCTGCTCATCCTCGGCTCACCAGGGTCGGGCAAGACCACCGCGCTCCTAGCGCTGGCCCGCGACCTCCTCGACCGAGCCGCAGCGGACCACACCCGGCCGATACCGGTCGTGTTCAACCTGTCATCGTGGGCACCCCAGCAGCCGGCGCTTGCCGAGTGGCTGGTCGACGAGCTGCACAAGCGCTACGACGTGGCCCGGTCGATCGGGCAGCGGTGGGTAGATGGCGGTGAGATCCTGCCGCTGCTGGACGGCCTGGATGAGGTCGCGAGGTCCCATCGCGCGGACTGTGTCAAGGCGATCAACGCCTTCCAAGGCCGGCGTGGCCCTGAACGCTTCGTCGTCTGCACCCGCACCCATGAGTACGCGGCCTTGGCCACCCAGCTACGGGTAGAGGAGGCAATCGAACTCGGGCCTCCAACCCGCCAGCAGGTGCGTACCTACCTGGAGGCGACCGGCGCCGCTCTTGGAGATGTCCAGGCGGCGCTGGAGGCCGACCCCACGCTGTGGGAGCTCTTGCAGTCACCGCTGGTCCTGAGCATCGTGGCGTTGACCTACCAAGACCGGTCAGCGGACGCGCTACGGACAGCCGGCACCGCTGAGCAGCGGCTGACGGCGCTGTTCGACGCCTACACCCAGCGCATGCTCGAGCGCCGGCCCATCACCGCCCGCTACACACCCGACCGCATGCTCCACTGGCTGCCCAGCTCGCCCGAGCGATGCGTGACCGCAGCCAGAGCGAGTTCCAGGTCGACCGCCTCACGCCGGATTGGCTGCCGCGCAACGCCCAGCGGAGGCGCTCGGTCTTCCGCATACTCAACCCCGCAATCACCGCCGGGGTGGCTACGGGGTTGATCTTGGGACCGGTCACCGCGCTGTTCGTCGAGCTGACCGACGGGCTGCCCTTCGACCTGTCCTTCGTACTCGTCGTCGGGCTGCGCGCTACGCTGTTCTTCGGGCTGGTCGCCACGCTGTTCTTCGGGCTGGTCGCCCTACTGGCCCGCAGGTTGCTCGCGAAGAGGGGGGCAGAGCCCGTTGAAGAAGTCCGCTGGTCCTGGTCCCAGTTGACCGCTGGGCAAGCCGGCGGCCGGCGCGGCGCGCTGCGTGGCGGCCTGTTCCTTGGGCTGGCCAGCGTGCTCCTCGGGATACTCGACACGGTCGTGGGGCTGAGCGGCGAGGATGTCACGCTGACCCTGGCCGGCGTCCTCGCCGACGCGCTGACCTTCGGGCTGGCCGGTGGGCTCGTCGGGCTGGTCGGTGGGCTGCGCGCCGCGGTACACAGTGGGCTGGTCATCGGGTCGCCCGTCGCGCTGTTCTTCTGGCTGATCGGCGATCCCGCCGTGTTCCCGGGCGGGCAGGCTGACCGACGCGCTGTCCGTGGGGCTGGCCTTTGGGGTGGTCGTGGGGCTGATCCTTGGGCTGGTCTTTGGGCTTGCCGGTGGGTTGGTCAAGGGGCTGAGCGATGACCGCACCGTTCCCAACGAAGGGATCCGGCGCTCAGCCCGCCATGCTCTTGTCCTCTGGCTGGCCGTCGGGCTGGGTGTCGGGCTGTTGTTCGGCCTGCTCCTCGGGCTGTACTCTTTTTGGGTGGCCGGCGAGCCGGATGTCAGCCGAAATGTCGGGCTGGTCGTCGGGCAGGTCTGCGGGGTGGTCGGCGGGGTGGGCTTTGGCCTGCGTTTTGGTGGGAAGGTGTGCTTGCAGCATCTTGTCTTGCGCGGGCTGCTCGCCTTTCACGGCTTCGCCCCGTTGCGTTATGTCCGCTTCCTTGACGAGGCGACCGAGCGGCTGTTCCTGCGCCGGGCCGGCAGCGGTTACATCTTCGTCCACCGGCTCCTGCTCGAGCACTTCGCCGACCGGGACGTCGCCCGTCCACCGTCCAGGGCCGAGCGACCGGTGGCCCTTCCACGATGACCAGAGAAAGCTCAACCCCAACCACTGGGAACACCGCGCACAGAGAGCCGCGTATGATCGCGGCATGAGCGGTTAACCTATGGCCGACGATCGGTGGCGCTTCACGGTCGACGAGTACGAGCGCCTGGGGCAGGCCGCCATCCTCAAGGACGGCGCCAGGGTCGAGCTGCTCGACGGAGAGATCGTCAAGATGACACCCATCCGGCCGGCACACGCGGTGCGGTGAACTATCTGGCCGAGCTGTTGATTCGACGCCTCGCCGGCCGCGCGATCGTCATCGTGCAGAACCCGCTGCGGCTGGCGCCGTACTCGGAGCTCAGCCCGACATCGTCGCCCGCCGCCGTGACGACTACTACCGGCTCGCGCACCCCACCGCGGAGGACGCCTTGCTGGTGATCGGGGTGGCCGAGTCCTCCCTGCGCGCCGACCGTCAGCACAAGACAGAGCTCTACGCCTACGCGAACGTCCCCGAGCTCTGGCTCGCGAACCTCGCCGCGCGGGAGGTGACGTCCTACACCAAGCCGGACGTCGGAGCGCATGGGGTGGTCCGCACCGCGCGCCCCGGCGAGAGCCTTACCCCTTCCCTGATCCCGGACCTCACCATCGCCGTCAGCGAGATATTCGGATTCGGCATCGGGAACAGGCCGCACCACCCTGCTGATCGCCCAGCCTTGACTACATGGCGGCAGCTTGGAGCGGCTTACGGAGGCTGGTAGACGTCGCTCGTTCGGACCAGATCATCACGTATGCGGCTCGGGCAGAGCTGGCGCACGGTCCCCACTGGGTTGGATCCATGCGCACAGACAAAGGTTGTACGGTAGACTACCGGACGACGAAAGGTGGTGGCAGTGTCTACCATGACAAGCCGGAAAAGCCGTCGGCTGGAGTTTCGGACCTCCGAGGCTGAATACGACCTTCTTGCCGCAGCTGCCGCCGAGGCCGGCACCTCGGTCAGTGAGTTCGTCCGCTCGTTGGTCGTCGAAAGTGCTCGTCGGCTGGTTGAAGAGCGGCGTATCGTGCGCATCAGTTCTCAGCACGCGGCGGAGTTCTACGCCGCTCTCGACGATGAGAGCCTGGTGCCCCAGCTTCAAGAACTGGCCGGCCAGCCGCCACCAGAACTATCCTGATGGCGCAACAAGCGGCCGAGCCAATTTTCGAGTTACTCGAGGATCGTCACCTCACTCAAGCGTTCGACTGCGGCGAGCCCTCGCTCAACATCTGGTTGAGCAACCACGCACTGACCAATCAATCCCGAGATCTGTCACGCACGTACGTCGCCGTGGATTCAAGGGACGGTCGAGTCGTTGGCTACGTCGCCCTTGTTACTGCACAGATACTCCTCGAGGAGCTGCCTCGCAGCCAGGCTCGGGGCGTCGCTGGCCTGGACGCGATCGGCGCTGTGCTCATTGCCCGCTTGGCCGTGGATCGCCTCCTTCAGCGACGCGGCTTGGGCGCTTGGCTGCTCCTGAGAGCCTTGCGCCTGTGCGTCGAGGTAGCTGATCGGGTGGCGGTGCGGGCAGTTATAGTTGATCCGCTCAATAAGTCCGCCATGGACTGGTACGCCCGATACGGTTTCGTTCCTCTACCCGACCGGGAGGACAACCGGATGTGGCTTCCAATCAAGCGCATCCGCGCTTCCTTGTAGTGAAGTTCCCAGCCACCACCGACTTGGCGGTAAACCCTGCTGGGAATGCAGAAATTTGGGGCGCTCGCTCGCAAACTCATGCGTGATACCCCCGCTTCTTCAGATCACAGCCGCGCCTGCAGCGGCTTGCTGTAACTCTAGTCCTGGGCGTAGAACGGGGGGGTGGCGAGCATGACGAAGCCGGCAGCGCTTGGCGGAGTGTTCATCAGCTACCGGCGTCAGGAGACCAGACACTTGGCCGGGCGGTTATGACCGGCTTGCTGAGCGCCTTGGCGACGCGCAAGTGTTCATGGACGTCGAACTCGATCGAGCCCGGTACCGATTTCGCCGAGGCGATCGCCCGGCATGGTTTTCTACCTCGCACTGGCGACTACCTCAGTGACGGCTGTCGTAAGTTCGATCCCTCCTCCCCCGACGACGAAGTGCTGGTCTCGAACATTTGAAGGCGTGTGGGATATCGGGCGGCATTTGGCCCATTCCCATCACAGCCTACTGAGGGGCCTCAGGTACTGATCGGCCTTCACAGCCGACCAACACACCGGTCCATCGTCGGCGCTGCCCCAATCAAGCCGTACACGTAAGGCCACCAGATCATCCTCGGGTGGAGACGCGGCCCCGCCGAGCGGCAAGTCGCTGTCCGAGATCACGGTTGCCGCGATTCTACGGACCCGAACAATCTACCCAGCCTGGCCAGTTGGTGGCGAGTGGCCTGCCAACGGCTTAGACGAGATCCAGGTAGCCCCAAAACATTGGGTGGATCGTGAACCCCCGCGCGGCGCGGAGGTTGAGGTGGCTTACCTGGTGGTGGCCAAGGAACGATTGGATACCCGCCGACCGCTTGCCGGTCCCCATGTCGGCGAGCAAGAACCCGACTTGCCAAAGGACCTCTATCATCAGCTCTGGGTCCTGGTCCTTCACCAACGCGCTGACCTGCGCGGGAAGTGCGGTCTCGGTCGCGATCTCAAGGCAGAGCATCAGGAGGTCGTCATAGTCGAAGTCGCGACCGCACCCCCGGAACGCCTCGAAAAGACCGAGCAGCCCTTGGTACTGGAACCGATACTCTGCCGCGATATCTCTGGTCCGCTCCTCCGAGTAGTCGGGCTCAACGTGCGCGACGATCGAGGCATCGATGGGAACCGGCGCCTTATGGTCAAAGGCGTGTTCGATCAGGCGAGAGCAGAACTGGATGATCTCGCGTGGGCGATACAACGTGCGGTCAGCGATATAGTCGAACGAATTCATTCCTTGCTCTGGCGATTTCTTGCCAAACACTCGCTCCCAACAGCGCTGATTGGCATGCAGCTCGAGCCCTTCGAGTGAATACCTGATGCGTGCGGCGATCATCTCAAGCAGCCTGGGTTTGGTCCATGAGATGATCTCGATCACGTCACGGTACTTTTGCGCATCCTCGTATAGCGCGGGGATGTTGTCGTAAAGCTCTTGCCTCAACGAGATGTAGACGCGAAGGTTGTCGCTGAGCTGGTTAATAGACATGCACGCTTGAAAAAGTCCAGCGACGAAGGCCTTCGCGTCCTCAGATTCGTCCCACCCGCGGTCCAGCTCGTCGACAAGGACGACCACCTTCTGCTCTTCCAAGATCGTGCGAAGCGCGGGCAGCAAGGGCGCGATATCCGCGAGTTTGTAGAGCTTCTCCAGCTCGTGGCTCCGCAACGAGGCGTCGTAGGAGCCAACCTTGATGCCTTCCATTCTCTTGAGGTAAGAGACCAGCGCGGACAGCTTGCTCGCCGCTCCTCCCACGTAGTTGTCGCGGACAAACCGGTAGATGCCTGCCGCCTCTTTCTTTCGCGCCCCCTTGGCCGTCAACGCTTGCATCACCATGACGTAAATGACGTGGCGCCACGCGACCGCATAGGCGCCGAGCTTGGCCCACGACCCGCTCTGCTCAGGCAACATCGTACGACTGAGGAACTCATAGGAGTAATCCTCAGGTGTCAGCTCGATCACATAGGTGCCCATCTCCCGCTCGCGTTGTGCAAGCACCTGAAACATCGCGCTCTTCCCGGCACCCCGATTGCCGACCACGACGAGCTTCTCACCGAGCTGCACACGGTTGAACGCGTCGGATTCGATGAAGTACTCGACGAGCCCCTTCTTGATGTCACGCTCGGCAGCCGGCGCCCCGAGATCCAGGCCGCGTTGTTTCGTCGGTCGCTGCGCCTTTGGCGTCACCCTTGGTACCCTCCCACGCTCCTGAGCCGCCCCCCCTCGGCATGGTAACGGCGCACCCGTGGGGCGGAACAGGAAAACCTGGAGCTTTCACTTAAGCAAGCAGGACCTCGACCGCGAAGTCGGAGGCTTCATCCAGCTCCAGCTCGGCCACGCGGCCAGCGTGCTTGAGGTCGGAGGCGGCGGCGCGAAGCGCGTCGAGCCGGTCCGAGGGACCAGCCACCCGCAGGCGTGCCACTGGGGCGCGCATGGATTGCTTGGCCGCGCTCTTCGCCTTGCGCACCTCGCCGAGCACGTCCGCGGCGGTCGAGAAGACCAGCGGGTCCCCGCTCTGATCCTCAGGAGGTGGCCACGTGGAGCGGTGGACGGAGCCCTCCTGCCACCACGACCAGACCTCCTCCGTAACGAACGGGAGGAATGGAGCGAATAGGCGAAGCAGGATGGAAAGGGCAGCGCGGAGCGCGGCGTGAGCCGAGGCCGCCCCAGGACCGTGGGAGTACGCGCGCTCCTTCACGAGCTCGAGGTAGTCGTCGCAGAAACCCCAGAAGAACGCCTCGGTGCGCTCGAGGGCGCGGGCGTAGTCGTGGCGATCCAGCGCTTCCGTCGTGACCGAGACCAGCTCCGACAGCCGGGCAAGCATCGCCAGATCGAGGCGCTCGGTCACCGGTCCCGTCGGGCCGGACGATTGCGAGAGCACGAAGCGACTCGCGTTGAGCAGCTTGATCGCGAGGCGGCGGCCGACACGCATCTGCGCCTCGTCGAAGGCGGTGTCGACCCCTGGGCGGCCGCTCGCGGCCCAATAGCGCACGGCGTCGGACCCGTATCGGTCCAGCAGTCCCATGGGTGTGACGACGTTGCCGCGGGACTTCGACATCTTCTTGCGATCCGGGTCCACGACCCAGCCGGCGATCGTGACCGCCGACCATGGCGGCTGTCCCTGCTCGCGGGCCGCTCGCACGACCGTGTAGAACAGCCACGTCCGGATGATCTCGTGCGACTGGGGCCTCAGGTCCATCGGGAACACGAGCGCGAACAACACGGGGTCGTCCACCCAGCCGCCCGCGATCTGCGGCGTCAGCGACGAGGTTGCCCACGTGTCCATCACGTCTGGGTCCGCCATGAACCCGCTCGGCTGGCCGCGCCGCGACGGGTCGAACCCTTCGGGCGCGTCCGTCGAGGGATCGACCGGCAGCCGGCCTTCGTCAGGCACGAGCGGGTGGTCGTAGTCGACCGTGCCCTCCTCGCCGATCCGGTACCACACCGGGAATGGGACACCGAAGAATCGCTGGCGGCTGACCAGCCAATCGCTGTTCAACCCCTCGACCCAGTGCTCGTACCGCGTCCTCATGTGGGATGGGTGCCAGTCCAGCTCCGCGCCCAGCCTGAGCCAGGTCTCCCGGTCCTCCAGCAGCCGGATGAACCACTGGCGGCTCGTCACGATCTCGAGCGGCTCGTCGCCTTTCTCGTAGAACTTGACCGCGTGGGTGATCGAGCGCTCGCCGAGGAGATCACCTGACTGGCGGAGCAGCTCCACGATCGCCTTGCGCGCTTGCCCCACGGTCTGGCCGGCCACGGCTCGCCACTCCGGCCCATCCAGGACGGGCTCAGGAGGGTCGCGGCGGATGCGGCCGTCGCGCGTGACGACGGACCGAACGGGCAGGCGCAGCTCGCGCCACCACACGACATCGGTGACGTCGCCGAAGGTGCAGACCATCGCGAGGCCGGTGCCCTTGCCGGGCTGGGCGAGCGGATGGCCGAGCACGGGGACCTCGACGCCGAAAAGCGGGGTCCGGACCACCGTGCCGAGCAGCGCCGCGTACCGCTCATCCTCGGGATGCGCGACGAGCGCGACGCACGCGGGCAGCAGCTCTGGCCGCGTCGTCTCGATCTCCGCGTCGCCGAAGCGCAGGCGCCACGATGCGCCGGGCAGCTCGCGGTCCTCGAGCTCAGCCTGGGCGACCGCGGTGCGGTAGGTCACGTCCCACAGCGTCGGCGCCTCAGCCTGGTAGGCCTCCCCCCTGGCCAGGGCGTGGAGAAACGCGCGTTGCGCCGCGCGCTGTGCGTCCTGCCCGATCGTCGTGTACGTGAGCGACCAGTCGACCGACAGGCCCAAGCGCCGCCAAAGCGCCTCGAACGCCTGCTCGTCCTCTCGAGTCAGGCGATGGCACAGCTCGACGAAGTTTGGGCGTGAGCAGGAGATCTTCGGACCCTTCGCGCCGGGGCCAGGCGGGACGAAGTCGGGATCGTAGGCCACTGTCGGGTCGCACCGGACCCCGAAGTAGTTCTCGACCCGTCGCTCGGTGGGGAGCCCGTTGTCGTCCCACCCCATCGGGTAGAAGACCTCGCGGCCGCGCATCCGCTGGTAACGGGCGAGGAGATCGGTCTGGGTATAGGAGAACACGTGCCCGACATGCAGGGACCCGCTCACAGTGGGCGGCGGGGTGTCGATCGCGTAGACGTCTTCGCGCCCGTGGGCGGCGGAGCGGTCGAACCGGTACGTGGCCTCCGCCTCCCACCGCTCGGCCCACTTCCCCTCGAGCCCCTCGAGCGACGGCCTATCGGGAACGGTCACGGTTCTTTGTGTGCTGGATCGCGGCGGTATACCGC
>JBOGED010000407.1:0-34641 GCA_050743625.1 Egibacteraceae bacterium
TGGACCGGCGGGTCATCGCTAGCCGGCTCGCAACTCGTGCAACACCTGCAACACGACTCACAAACTTGACTCACGCGCAACGACTTTGCGGATCCAAGTCCCCTAGTCTCGCCGAGACGGGCTTCCGCAAACCTCGCTCTCTTGGGGGACCTGAGCCCTGGTCCATGGGGCGGGTTACCGGCCCAGGATGTCGACCAATGCGGCAGTCACCGCGTCCACCGGCTGATCGGCGTCGACGGAGTGCAGCAGACCGCGGTCCCGGTAGTAGGCCAGCAGTTCTGCGGGTGGATGACCCGCCCGTAGCCGTCGGTCGATGACTGCCGGATCGTCATCGAAACGGCTATCGGCAGCTCGCCGCCCGGCGAGCCGTGCTCGCAGCGTGGCTGCGTCGACGGAGAACTCCACAGCAGCCTTAAGAACCCAGCCCAGCCGGCCGAGCACTTCGTCGGCGAGGCGCGCCTGTGCGATCCGACGCGGGAACCCGTCCAGCACCACGCCGGACCGCGACGTAGCAACGATCGCCGCGGTGACGATGTCGACCAAGAGCTCGTCGGGCACGAGCTCGCCAGCGGCCATGTAGCGGCGGACGGCCACGCCGCGGGTGGTTCCCGCGCGCACCTCCTCGTGCAGGAGCTCGCCACTGGCAATCCGGCCCAACCCGAATCGGGTCGACAGCAATGCACCCTGAGTGCTCTTCCCGCTCCCTGGCGGGCCGAGCAGGACGATGGCCATGCTGGCGCTCATGATCCCTCCTGTCCGGCGGTCGCCAGCCGAGCGGCGGGCTGGCTCGACGGGTCTAACGCCACCGGGTTGGCGAGCTGCGCAAGGATGGACAGATAGCGAACCCGGTCCATGGGCGAAGCACCCGCGGCGACCACGTGGGGGCTGAGAACCTGCACCGCGATGAGCTGGACCGGGGTCGGGCTCAGCCGGTCAGCGAGATCGGCGACCGCCACCTTAGAGGCGTTCGACGCGGTATGGAACATGCTATCGGCCGAGAACACCGCACCGGTGGCGACGCCGAAAAGGCCCCCGATCATGGTCTCGCCGTCCCACACCTCAATGCTGTGTGCCCAGCCGGCCTGGTGCAGCGCGATCATGCCGCCGGTCAGCTCCTCGGTGATCCAGACGGGTTTGCGGCTGCCGGCACACCGCGCCATCACCTCGGTGAAGCGTTGATTCGCGGTGGTGCGCCACCCCCGGTATCGGTTGCGCAACAGTCGCCGCATTGAGTGGCTAAGGTGCACATCGGGCACGCCGATGACGGGCATCGGATCGGGGCAGTGCCAGGCAAGGTCGTATGGGTCGGCGCGCCCCGGCAGGAGGGCGATACGGCCTGACGCGGTGTCAGCGGTGTGCAGGGTGCGGTTGATCAGCGCGCCGACCGCTCCGTCCGCCGGCATCGGAAAGACCCCGGCGCGATAGGCCTCGAGCAGCTCAGGCCCAGAGAGCCCGCCACCGTACGCCACGGGCTCGGTCGCCGGGGCAGAGGTCAGGTCGACCTCGCGCCATGACAGGCCCCGATCACGGGCTTTGGCTCCGCCATACTTGACCACGCGGGCATCGCCGATCATGTCCCACCCACCACGGACGCAAGCTCGGGCCGGCCGGTCGGGCGGGCGAGTCCGTGCAGTACGGCACTGACCGCCGCCGCGAGCTGCCCCACGAAGCCCTGGTCGACCAGCGCGGGGTCGGTGACGATCTCGATGCGGAGCTCGTTCTCCGCCAGTGTGGCGTAGAACGAGACTCCGGGCTCTGCGATCGACTCCTGGTCGGGAGTGAGGAGCCGGCGGACCACGCCCCCCACGACTGGTTGCTCCAACTGCTCCACCGTCTCGTAGCTGAAGAACAGCCGATCCCGGCGCCGAGTATGGCCGTATGCGCCTGGTTGCAGCTCCTGCACCAACAGTGGCAGCGGGACGTCCTGGTGACGCAGCGCGTCCAGCAACGTGCCCCGGGTGCGGGCGAAGGATGCATGTACCGGTTCGCCGGGGTCCGGCCGTAGCCGCAACACTACAGAGTGGGCCAGCCAGCCGATGATTCGTTCGAAGTCGGGGAGGCCGCGATTGGCGGTCGGCATGTGGATGACCAGATCCCGCTCACCCGTGGCAACGGACCAGCCCATCGCAACGGCGTGCAGTGCGGCGACAAGGGGCGTGGCGTTGCGGGCGGCGACCTCGTCGAGCAGGCGGCGGGTATCGTGAGGACTCAAGCCAACGGTGACGAGATGCCGTCCGGGCGGGTCGTTGGCCGTCGCCACCGGGAGTGCGAGTGCCGGGAACGGCTGGGTACCGGCCAACGCGTCATGCCAGTAACGCAGCAGCGGTGTGCGCGCGGCGCCGTCCAGGCGGCGCCTCTGCCAGGCGACCCAGTCCACATGCTGCAGTGGGAGAGTGTCCCGCGCCCGGATGCCGTCGCCGAGCTCTTCGATGAGCGCGTCGACGAGGAGCTGACCTGCCCAGCCGTCGACGACCAGGTGATCGACGACCAGTATCAAAACCGCGTGATCGCGTGCGAAGCGGTACAAAGCGACCCGCCAGAGTGGAGGTTCGGCCAGATCCAGCGGGGTGTTCATCAGTCGGGCCTGTGCGGCGATGGCAGTGGCGATCCGGTTGGGTTCGGCCAGCTGATCCAAGCTGCGGCGCTCCAGCCGGGTCGGTGCCTGTTCTGCGATGGAGACACTGAATTGGTTGGCGACGGCATCCACGCGGAATCCCGTCCGCAGCGATTCATGCCGCCGTACCAGCGCAGCCAGGGCTGCCTCGATGCGGTCGTCGGAAACGTCGCCGCGAACGTCGAGCACCACGGGAACGAAGTTCAGCATCCTGGGTCTTCCCGAACGCAACGCGCGCACCTCTTTGGTGAGCCGGTTCTCCTGTAGGTAGGACAGCGGCAAAGCGCCGCCGCGGGCGATCGGCACCGGCGGGTCCGCGGGGAGCCCCTCACTCTCGCGCAGCAGCCGATCGATCTCGGCCGCGTAGTCCCGCAGGACCGGCTGCTCCAACAACGCAGCCAATGTCAATGTCACCCCGAAGACGCCGCGCAGCCGTGCGGTCACCTGGGCGGCCGCGAGCGAGTTGCCCCCGATCGCCAGGAACTCGTCGGTCCGCTGTGGCCAGCGGCTGAGGACGTCCGCCCAGACCCCAGCGACGACCTCCTCGACGCCCGACAGGTACTCGTGGCCAGCCCCGGCCGTCTCAGACGCCGAGGCTGCCAGCAACTGGCGGTCGATCTTGCCGTTGGCGGTCATCGGGAGCGAATGCAGGCTCCGCAACGTCGCCGGAACCATGTAGTCGGGCAGCCGTGTTGAGATTGCCGCGCGCACCGACAGGGGATCGGCGGTGCCGACAATCCATCCATGCAACGCTCGGCGGTCGCCCTCGCCCACCGCGACGACGGCAGCCTGGCGGACCCCATCGCAGGCGAGCAGCGCATGCTCGATCTCGCCAACCTCGATCCGGTATCCACGCACCTTGACCTGGCCGTCGTGGCGACCGACGAACGCCAGCTCATCATCCGCCACCCACCGGCAGACGTCACCGGTGCGGTACCAGCGTTGGCCCCCGCGGTGTACGAAAGCGTCTCGGGTGGCCGTAGGGTCTCCCCGGTAGCCGCGCATCACACCCGTGCCCGCAACGAGTAGTTCTCCGTCGCGACCGGGCTGATCGATGGTGGCGCCGCCCTCGTCCACGAGCAACAGCGAAAGCCCGGCGACGGCCCGGCCGATGGGCAGCGGCCCAGAGCCGCTGTAGCCGCGAAGGTCATTCGACATAGTGGCGAGAATGGTGGTCTCGGTCGGGCCGTAACCGTTGTGCACCGCGCAAGGAAATGCCGGGGGAGGTCGGCGTCTCAACGCCTCGCCGCCGACGTCGAGGGTACGCAGCGTGCCGGGCCGGGCCGAGTTGGTGAACAACTGCTCGGCGATGACGGCGGGCAGGTAGGTGTGGGCAATACGCCGGGTGTCCAAGAATGCCACAAGGGCGTCGACGTCGGCGAGTACGTGCTCCTCGGGGATCACCAGCGTCGAGCCGCTGCACAGCGTGCCCCACACATCGAGCACCGACTGGTCGAAGCCCAGACCCGCGGTCATCGCGACCCGCACGCCAGGGGCCAGCTCGAACCGGTGCGCGTACCAGTCGAGCAGCTCGCGCAATCCACGATGCTCGATCTCGACGCCCTTCGGGGCACCGGTCGAGCCCGAGGTGTAGATCACGTACGCGAGACCGGAGCCCGTACGAGGTTCGGTCTCGCCGGATGGTCGACCAGGCATGGTCACTACAGGTGGTCCCGCTACCCGGCCGGCGAGGTGGTCTGTGCTGACCACGGCCGCGCAGCCGGCGGCATCGAGGATGTCGGCGATCCTGCCATCGGGCAGGCTCGGGTCAAGCGGCAGGTAGGCCGCGCCTGCCAGCCATGCTCCGAGCTGTGCGGCGGGCAGGGTGGCGTCCCGTGGCCGGAGCACGGCCACGAGCGCATCGGCTGTGTGGACCAGCGGCCTCAGCGCTTCGGCCCAGGCCTGCGCATCGCGCCATAGCGCGGCGTAGCTGAGGTCCCCCCGGCTATCGACGACGGCGATCGCGTGTGGTTGGTGGTCCACCCAGCGACGGACCGCGTCGATCGCGTCGCCTGGCATTGCGAGGTGATTCTTCACGTCGACTCCTCTCTAAGGCGCGGCCGCTCGGTGCTCAGCGGAGACTGGAGGTCGCGAGCACCTTGGTCTCTGTCTCGCGCAAGGCCGTCATGCCTTGGACGAGCAGCCCGCGGTCGCCGTGGTCCCGCCAATTCGCGCGCTCGGGATGGCCGATCCGCTCGGAGATCAGGGTGCGCATCAAGTGGCGCTCGATGGGCTGGTTCACGACGAAGTAGAGGAGACGGTCGTCGTCGGTCTCCAGATACAGGTAGTCGCCGTACTGCTCGTAGGTGTCGGTGATCTCGTCATAACCGGCGAGCGCTACATAGTCGAAGCGGCTGGCCAGACGGTCGGAGACATCGACATCACCCGGAATGCAGTGCAGGTGGAAGTGGTGGCAGAGCCGGTGCTCCGGCCCGTCGGACAGGCAGTGGCCGGCGCGGCCGTGCTCGTACAGTGTCGCGGTGCCGAACCGGTCACGAACCAGTTGCTTCATCTCCTGTCGCAGCTTGTCGAGTTCCGCGACGTCGTTACGGGGCACCTCGCCCGCGCATCCGTGGTGCTCGCGGGAATAGATGATGAGGTGGCCAGCGACCAGCGGGGATGGGTCGAACAGGACGCCGAAGCGCTCGCGCTCGGTCAGCGCCAGCGCTTCGTCGGCGGAACAGAACACGCAGCCATCGGCATACTGCCCGAGAATCCGCGCGTATCGGGTGCTGTGCATCGTGATCTCCTCGGTGTTCGGAATGCAGTGGTGGACCAGGTCACGCGGGTTGCCGGAGCGGCGCCCGCATAGCGATCGTGGTGAGTGCTTCGACGAGTGCCTCGATGTCGAAGGTCGTCGTGCTGCTGCCGAGGCTGACTCGCACCGTGCCGTGAGGCGCGGTCCCGAGCGACCTGTGGATGAGTGGTGCGCAGTGGATTCCGGCCCGGGTCATGATCCCGAAGTCGTCGTCGAGGACCGCCGATAGCTCACTCGGATAGAGGTGCGCAACATTGATCGACACGACCGGCACCCGAGGCAGCGCCGGGTGCACGTGATGCATGATCAGGCCATCGATCTCCCTCAGCCGGCTGAGGCACAGCGTGAACATGCGCTGTTCACGCTGGCGCACAGTGCTGACTCCCTCGGCAAGGAGCAGCTCGACGGCCGCCTTGAGCCCGGCGATGCCCAGGTAGTTGGAGGTGCCGGCCTCGAACTTCGCGGGCATCGCGGCGGGATGGGTCAACACATGCGACGCCGACCCCGTTCCACCCCGCATCAGCGGTCGCACCCGGGAGGGGTCGCGGACGTACAGGCCGCCGGTGCCGGACGGCCCCCGCAGACACTTGTGACCGGTGAAAGCGACGATATCGACGCCCAGCGCGTCCACGTCGATGTCGAGCAGACCGAGCGTCTGCGACGCATCGAGAAGGAACATCGCCTCGGCTTCTCGGGCGATGGCGCTCAGCTCACGCACCGGCGCTACGGCTCCGGTCACGTTGGAGGCGTGATTGACCACGACCAGCCGGGTGGTCGGGCGCAACGCGCCGCGGAAGCGATCGAGGTCGAGGACGCCGTCCTCGGCAACGTCGACCACCGTGTACGAGATGACGCCGGCGCGTGCCAAGGCCTCCAAGGGACGCAGGACCGAGTTGTGCTCGGTGTTGGTGGTGACAACGTGGTCACCGGGCGACACGGTGCCGATGATCGCGACATTGAGCGCGTGAGTCGCGTTCGCGGCGAACGCGACACGCGACGGGTCGGCGGCGCCGAGCAGCGTGGCCAGCATCGCCCTCGTCTGCTCGACGAGGAGGTCGGCGGCCCGCGCCGAACGGTAGCCGCCCCGCCCAGGGCTGACGCCGAGATCGGTGAGGTAGTCACGCGCCGCGTGCCATACGGCGTCGGGCTTGGGATATGACGTGCTGGCGTGGTCTAGATAGATCGGGGTACGAGCCATCGGAATCTCTTTTCTGTCGTCGGTTCAGCTGGGAGCGACCTCGCCCAGCGGGAGGTCAGACGGAGTTGGTGAGCGGCTGCTCGACCGGGGTGAAGCGCCAGCGGGAGGTCGACGCCCATCCCGCCGCGCCACGCGCGACGTAGCCGAGCAGCAGGAAGACCGCAGCTGCGGCCAGCCAGCCCGCCGCGCCGAGGAAGATCACCACGCCAGTGGCGAGCAGCGGGCCGGCGATCGATTCGACCGACATTCCAAGCGCGAACGTGCCCTGATACTGCGCCGGCGCCTGGGGCGCGGCGAGCTCGAAGCTCAGTGCCCACGAAGCCACCGAGGTCAGTAGCTCGCCGAGGGTCAGCAGCGCCACTCCGCTAGCCAGCATGGCGACCGCCGGAGCGAGCGGCACGAACGCGGCGATCGCGATCAGGGCACAAGCCGGCGCGATCACCCAAGCGCCCCATCGAGCCGCGCTGGCCGCGCCCCGGACATTAGCGGCGTACCTGCTGGCCCACACCTGGAGTGCGACCGCCAGAAGCGTGTTGAGCAGGAACAGCCCGGATACCACCGATCCGGGTGCGTCGGTGTGGGTGGCCACCCAGATCGGCAGCGCGATCACCAACAGGCTGTGATGTGTCGCGAGTAGCCCGCACAGCAACGCCATGGTCAGATAGGGCATATCTCGGAGTGCTATCCATCGCTGCGCGTCCAGCCGTCGACCGGGCGGCGCGACATGTGGCAAGGCCATCGCCAGCCCTGCGGTCAGCGCTGCCGCGGCGGAGCTGAAGAAGACCAGCGCGAGGTAGCCTTCCCTGGTGTCCAGGTGCAGTGGAATCGCCGCTCCCGCAGCACCGAGCGACACACCGAGGTTGAACACCGAGCGCAGGTACGCCTTGAGTCGAACGCGATCGCCTCCGGCGGTCATCCCCGCGATCACGGCGTTGCGCACCGCCCCGGCACTGCGTTCGGCGAAGCCAAGCCCACATACCACCGCGAGGAACAGCGGGAAGGAGTGCACCACCGCGTACGCCGCGAACAGTGCTGCCTGCAGCGAGGAAAGGACGGCGAAGACCTCACGGGCGCCGACTCGATCAGCAGTTCTGCCCACGAGCACTGGGCCGAGAAGCCCGACCGCCCCGGCAGTCGCGATACCCGCACCGACCTCACCCGCGGAGAGCCCGACTGACCTGGTGAAGAAGATGGCGCTGCTGGCAGCGAACGAACCGAACCCGACGGCGCTCGCGAACGTCGTCCCGGCAAGTATCCATCCGGGGCGGTCCGCGGGTAGCAGGGCAGGTAACTTCACTCTTCTCATCTCCCTCGCAGTTCTTTGTGGTGCTATGGACTTTTTCAGGGATGCACGCCACCGTCTGTCGCCGCCGTGATGCTGGAAATGACGTCGAGCTGACACAACGAAAACGGCGTGGTGAACGAGAGAAGGGCCGGACGCGCAAGGGACCTGAGAGAGCCGCCCAGCGACGCCTGACACCCACGCGCAACGGCCAGGCGAGGGGGGTGCGGTGGGCGGTGGACTACCGGCTGGGGAGCGAGGTCAAAGGTGCAGGTAGACTCCGCCCTTCATCGACGGAAGCGGACACAGGGACAGGAGAGGCGAGTGACCGGCTACGACCCGGCTGAGATTGAGCCGCGCTGGCAGGATGCGTGGGCGCGGGCCGGCTTGTTTACGGCGGACGAGGCGAGCGGGCGTCCGCGGTTCTACGCGTTGCACATGTACCCGTACCCGTCTGGCGATCTCCACATGGGGCATGCGGAGGCGTTCTCGCTGGCGGACGCGGTCGCGCGGTACGCGCGCATGCGTGGGTATGAGGTGATGAACCCCATCGGGTGGGACTCGTTCGGGCTGCCGGCCGAGAACGCGGCGATCAAGCGGGGAATAGATCCCGCCGGATGGACCTACCAGAACATCGAGACGCAGGCCGAGACGATGCGGCGTATGGGCTTCGCATGGGACTGGTCGCGGCGCCTGCACACCTCGGATCCGGAGTACTACAAGTGGACTCAGTGGATCTTCCTACAGCTGTTCGAGGCGGGGTGGGCGTACCGCAAGGACGCGTTAGTGAACTGGTGCCCGTCGTGCCAGACGGTGCTCGCGAACGAGCAGGTGGTCAATGGGCGCTGCGAGCGTTGTGGCACGGTCGTCACCAAGAAGGCGCTGGAGCAGTGGTTCCTGAAGATCACAGAGTTCGCCCAGCGCCTGCTGGACGACATGCGCGAGCTGGAGGGCACCTGGCCTGAGCGGGTGCTGACGCTCCAGCGCAACTGGATCGGCCGGAGCGAGGGCGCCGAGGTCACGTTCCGCATGGACGAGGCCGGCGAGGACGTCGTCGTCTACACGACACGCCCGGACACGCTGTTCGGGGCCACGTTCTTCGTCGTCGCGCCTGAGCACCCACGCGCCCGCGCGTGGGCCGAGCTAGGTGGCCAGGCCGAGGCGTTCGACGCCTACATTGAGCGTGTCCGCACGAAATCCGAGATCGAGCGGCTGTCGACGGACCAAGAGAAGGACGGCGTCGCGCTGGGCGTTCACGCCGTGAACCCCGTCAACGGCGAGCGGATCCCGGTATTCGCCGCCGATTATGTGCTGATGGACTACGGCACCGGGGCCATCATGTGCGTGCCGTGTGGCGATCAGCGGGACCTCGACTTTGCGCGAGCGCACGGCCTGCCGGTCCGGGTGATCCTGCAACCTTCAGACCACGACCTTGACGCGGGCACCATGACCGCGGCCTGGACCGGTGACGGTGTCATGGTGAACTCGCCGGGCTACGACGGCCTGCCATGGCGAGAGGCGAAGCGGGAGATCACCGCCGACCTAGAGGCCAAAGGGCTCGGGTCCTTCTCGGTCAACTTCCGGCTTCGTGATTGGTTGGTTTCGCGCCAGCGGTACTGGGGTGCGCCGATCCCGATCATCCACTGCCCGGCGTGTGGCCTGGTACCGGTTCCGGTCGATGACCTGCCAGTCTTGCTGCCGCCGTCAGAGGAGGTCGACTTCCGGCCCACCGGAGACTCACCACTCGCCCGGCACCCAGGCTTCAGCAAGGTCGAGTGCCCACGCTGTGGCGGCGAGGCGCGCCGGGACACCGACACCATGGATACCTTCGTCGACTCGTCCTGGTACTACATCCGCTACTGCTCGCCTGACCGGAACGACGTCCCGTTCGACAAAGAGGCCGTACGCCGGTGGATGCCCGTCGACCAGTACACGGGAGGCATCGAGCACGCGATCCTGCACCTGCTCTACTCCCGGTTCTTTACGAAGGCGCTGCACGACCTGGGCCATGTCGACTTCGTCGAGCCGTTTACCCGGTTGAAGTCCCAGGGCATGGTCCTGATGGACGGTGCCGCGATGTCGAAGTCGCGCGGCAACCTCGTTGAGCCCAAGGCGATCGCCGATGCGTACGGCGCCGACACGCTTCGCACGACGATCCTGTTCTCCGGCCCGATCGAGGACGACCTCGACTGGGCGAATCTCTCGCCGTCTGGGGTGTTCAAGTGGTTCTCCAGGCTGGCCCGGCTCGTTGACGAGCATGTCGCCGCCGATAGCCGCGACCAGGGCGACGTCGACGGGTTACGTCGGATGACCAACCGGACGATCGCCGCGGTGACCGACGACTTCGAGGCGTTCAAGTACAACACCGCGATCGCGAAGCTGATGACGCTCACCAACGCGACCTCCACTGCGGCGCGGGAACATGGCGTAGGCGGTCACGCGGTGCAAGAGGCGCTGGAGTCCATCCAGATCTTGCTGTCCCCGATCGCGCCGCACATCGCCGACGAGCTGTGGCACCGGTTGGGCCACGACGACTTCGTTTCGGAGCAGAGCTGGCCGACCTACGATCCTGCCCTGCTCGTCGAGGAGACACGCCGGATCGCCGTCCAGGTCGATGGCAAGCTGCGTGACACCATGCTCCTCGGCGCTGGCTCTTCAGCGCAAGAGGCAGAGCAGACCGCGCGTGATCTCGCCAACATCGTTCGTCACATCGAGAGCCGTGAGGTCGTAAAGGTGGTGTGGGTGCCAGATCGTTTGGTTAATTTCGTGACCCGCTAGCGCTTTTCAATGATTTTTGCGTAATATTGCCATACTCTCCCTGTATGGCGACCCCCGATCAGTTGCACCTGGAGGCTGGGCGTAAGGAGGAGCTGGCCAGCGAGCTCCTCCGCCAGGTTGCGTGGGTCCATGACGAGGTCGTGTTCGGCGTTGTGCAACGCTGGGCATGGGAGGGCCGTGCGGCGGACCAGGTGAACGACGCCGTTGGCATGCGTATGCGGACGATCGAGGACGGGCTGGAAGATCTCCGCGAGGTCGTATGGCGGCTCCACCGTGACGCGACCGACCTGCACGAGGAGGCTCGCTGGTTGGCCGCTCGGGTGCCACTGGCGTAAGCCCGCTCGTAGTCCACAGGAGGCACTGCAACCCCGGCGACAGCGCGGCCTGCTGCCTGTACTGTTCAATGCATGTCTGTTCCTGTAAAAATCGCTCAAGACCGCCTAGGCAAGCTGCGCGAGCTCATCGCCGGCCTCGGGTGCACGCCAGCGGAGTGCCTTGCCTTGGCGGTCCTGGTCTTGGGCGCGGTTGCCGCGCTCGGGCTCCTTTGGCGAGGCGGGCGGCCCGGGCCGGTGGTCAACGAGCCGCTCCCGGTGGGATCAGAGGGGATTACGGTGCAATCCGAGGAGGTGGTCGTCCACGTCGCGGGCGCGGTCGTGGCTCCAGGCGTCTACCGCCTACCCGGCGGGTCACGCATCGCGGACGCACTGTCGGCCGCGGGAGGAGCGCGGCCGGGTGCGGCGCTGGACGCGCTCAACCTCGCGAGGCCATTGAGCGACGGCGAGCAGTTGCTCGTGCCATTGGCGCCCCCGCCGGGCACCGCGCCGTCGGCCTCGGCCCCGGTGGCCGGCGGGATTCCCTCGGCGAAGCGCCCTGACGGGACGTTGGACCTCAACCGCGCGACCGCCGACGACCTCGACGAGCTGCCGGGAATCGGTCCCATCCTCGCGGAGCGGATCATCTCGCATCGTGGCCAAAAGGGCGGGTTCACCTCGGCCGGTCAGCTCCGAGACGTGCCGGGGATCGGCGAGAAGACGTTTCAGGATCTCGCGGGATTGGTCGGGGTGTGAGGGTACGGTGAGCGCGGTCACCGCGTGGGTCCTCGCGGGGGCGCTGTGGCTCGGTTGCCTCCACCCTGCACGGTGGTGGTTGGCTCTGGTTGGCGGGGCGATGCTGGCGGCGGCTGCCCGCGCCGGCCGTGGTTGCGTATACCGGCGCCAGCACGGCCTACTGGCGCTGACCGCGGCATCGTTGGCCCTTGTCGGATCCGGCCTCGCCGGTGGCCGTGAGGCGCTGGCCGGCGGGGGTTTGCTGCCTCAGCTCGCGGACCGCGGCGGCATCGTCGCGATCGAGGGGACACTGGTGTCCGAGCCTCGCGTGTCGGCGCACGGGGCGTGGGCGGTCATCCGCGTCCGGCAGGTCGGAGGCCAGCGGACCCGCGAGCGGGCGCTCCTGCGAGCCGACGAGCAGGAGGGCCTTCCCGCGTTCGGCGAGCGTCTGGCGTTCCGGGGAAGCGCTCGCCCCCTGGAGCCCGGCGGGTTCGGCGCCTACGCGAGGCGCCTCTACGCCTGGGTCGAGCTGAACCCGGCCAACGAGATCACGGTAACCGGCCCTGCACCCGCCTTCGTGAGACGGACGAACGTCGTGCGTGAGCGGACCAGGCTGGCGGCTGCTCGCCACCTTGATCCCGATGACGCCGCACTGCTCTCTGGGCTCGTCACCGGTGACACTCGTGGGTTGCCAGAGGCGCGGGAGGACCAGCTCGATGCGGCCGGATTGTCCCATCTGATCGCGGTTTCGGGTTCGAACGTGGCCTTGGTCTTGGCGGGCGCCTTGGGGCTCGCGCAGCTGGCGGGGGTAGGGATCCGCGCGCGCCGCTGGATCGGGGTGGCGGCGCTGTGCTGGTTCGCGCTGCTCGTACGGGCCGAGCCGTCCGTGCTCCGCGCGAGCGTGATGGCGGTGCTGGTCCTGCTCGCCGGCATGCTTGGCCGGCGGCTTGAGCCGTTGCACACACTCGCGATCGCCGCGGTCATTCTCCTGCTCGTCGACCCCGCGATCGCCGGTCAGCTTGGGTTCGGGCTGTCGGTGCTGGCAACGGCCGGTGTGCTGGTGGTCGCGCCGTGGCTCGCCGGGCGACTTCCCGGACCGAGGCCGGTGCGGCTTCTTCTGGCCGCCACCGTCGGAGCGCAGCTTGGTGTCGCTCCGCTCCTGATACGAGTGGAGGGCACAGTGCCGCTCGGCGCGCTTCCCGCGAACCTCATCGCGGGACCGGCCGCCAGCGCTGCTTCCATCATCGGGGCGGTTGCCGCGCTCGTCGCGCAAGCGTGGGTACCCGCGGGAGGCGCGCTCGCCGCACTCGCAGGCCCGCCGCTCGAGGTGATCTTTTGGGCGGCGCAGCGGTTCGCGGAGGGGCCGGGCCTCGGCCCACGAGACCTCGTCTTGCCCATGACGGTCGCGCTCGCGCTCGCGGTGGTCACCCGAGGTCGCGCGCCGAGGCTCGCCGTCGCGGCGGTGGTTGGCGTCGTGGCCTTGGGCACGTTGCCAGACCTTCAGTCGTACCGAGGCACAATGGAGCTCACGCTCACCGCGCTGGACGTGGGACAGGGCGACGCGCTGCTGATTGAGGCTCCACCGGGCGTGCGGATGCTCGTCGACGGGGGACCGGAGCCTGGGCTTGCCCTTCGCCACCTGCGTCAGCGCGGCATCCGGCGGCTCGACGCGGTCGCGCTGACCCACCCGCACGCCGACCACAGCGGTGGCCTTCCCGCTGTCCTCGCCGCGATGCCGGTCGGGGTACTACTCGTTGGCCCCGCGCCCCTGGATCGGCTGGCGGACGTCGCACCTTCGGCGCTCGCCACCTACCAAACGGCCTCAGCCAGGCGTGTCCCCTTCGCGGTCGTCACGGCAGGCCAGCACTTCGCGCTCGGGTCGGCGCGTGTGGAGGTGCTCAGCCCACCCAGGGACTCGTCGGTCGGTGACGAGCCGAACGACAACTCCCTGGTCCTCCGCATCTCGGACGCGAACGGCAGCATCCTGCTCACCGGCGACGCGGAGATCGCGGCACAGACGCGGCTCCTGCAACGTCCCGAACGTCTCCGGGCGGCGATCTTGAAGATCCCCCACCACGGGGGTGACACGAACGCCGAAGGGTTCTTCGAGGCGGTCGGCGCTCGGGTGGCGGTGATCAGCGTCGGCTCGGGCAACGACTACGGCCACCCCACGCGGCCAGTTCTCGCCGCGCTGAGATCCAGGGATGTGCGCCGCACCGACCTCGACGGCACCGTCTCCGTGGCCTTGACCGCCGGAGGCCCACGCGTTGCCGGTGGTCATCGCGCCCCTGGCACGCCCGCTGGTGCAACTGGTGACGGAACCCGAGAAGCCGCGGCGCGCCTACCGCCAACCGAGCGTACCCGCCTCCGCCGTCCCCGGCGGGTTACGTTACGAATCCCGAGTACCGGCCAGGGTCTCCCTACGCGGCGGTCGGCTCAGGTTCGACGCGTAAGCCCGCTGACTCGAGAGCGCCGACGACCTCGTCGAACCGTGCCGCAACGTCATCCACCCGGACTATGGCGTCTCCATCCGGTGTCGGTGTGATGCTGACAACTCGGACCAGAAGAGGGTCGTCAGGGTGACCAGCCACGAGCAGGCCGCCCTCGTGGACGACCGAAGGGTCAGACGCCCGGGAGAGGAACGTCCATATATAGCCGGTCTCGTCGATCTGCTGAACGCTGATCGGCAGAATGACGTTGACCTTCATAGCGGATCACTCACCGATGGTCACTCACCGATGGTAAGGGTTAGGCCGCTCACCGTGTCGGAACAGGGTAAACAGCTGATGCAGTTCGGCCTCAGTGTACCCTGACAACAGAAGGGTGTAGTGCGGTGCGGAGAAGCTCGGCAACAGCTGCCAGTTGCGTGCCCTGATCTCGCCGACCAAGCACATCGAGTAAGTGGCGCGGCGGCATACACGACCTTCCGACAGGATTCGCTCGAGACCCCACTCTTCGGTCCCTACCTCAACGCTCACCCCAATCAACGGTGCGCCGCACCAGGTGTAAGCACGCAGGGTGTCTTCCGCGTTGCGGCGGAACTCGTCCAGGTCGATCGGACCGCCGCGAACGACGGCCGTCTCGTCGGCGAGGAGCAGTTCATCGGGACGGAGGAACCGCTCCAGCGGCTTTGGATATTCGCTCATGCCCCACCCACAGAGATCGCCACGACATTGTCTTCTGGGCCACACGCGCTGCATGAGCTGGCTGGCGGTCTGGAACTCAGCTTCGGTGAGACCAACGTGGCTGTTCTGGCGTAGGCGCTTGGCCTGGGGGTGGGGATGTTCACCGATGTCCAGGAGGTCTACTGGCTCACCGTGGCGTAGGAACTCTCGCCAGTGGTCGAGCTTGACGTCCACCCGCCACGGCCACGGGCCGGTATCATCCCTTGGCCGGTACGGGGCGCTGGTCACTTGCCCCACCACAAACACGACCTTCCAACCCACCGCGTAGAACACGATCCCGTCGCCTCTTCGGACGCTGCGCGGCTGACTCGGGAAAGTCGCCGCACGCAACAACATGGGAGCCGCCCGAGTCCAATCGTCGTCCAACCGCCCGCCCTCGTACGAGTTGCCGAACGACTTGAGCCCGTAATGGACGCCGAAGGCGCGACCATCCGGCCTGCCGGTGTAGCGGAGGATGGCGTTGGTCATTTCCACATCATCGTCGATGCCGGTTGCGTGACTCCCGGCGAGCCGATCCCCTCGGACGCCAACCGCTCACATCACGGCAAGGGAGAACGAGAGGCCGATCTGGATCTGTCACCCGGCCAGCACACCCTTTGCCTTCAGCTTGGCGACGGCAATCACACCGCGTTGCCGATCACCCAGACGATCACCGTCATGATCCGTGAGTAAGATCGCGCCCATGCCGCCGCGCCCGCCGATGTACCTGATCACCGGACCCGAGGAGCTGTTGCTTCGCCGGGCGGCGGAGCGGCTGCTGGATGAGCTGCGCGCGGGCGGGGAGCTCGACGTGGTCGATGTCCGGGCGGCTGAGCTGGGGGACGCGGGATTGCCAGACATCCGCACACCGTCCCTGTTCGGAACCCCTCGCGTGGTCATCGTCCGTGCCGCGCAAGAGCTGACCCCCGGCGCGCGCGCCGCGCTGCAGGCTGCGCTGGAGGGGTCGCGCCCCGAGGCGACGGTCATCCTGCTCGCAACCGCGACCGGGACGATGCTCTCGCTGGCCAAGCGGATCAAGGCGCGCGGAGGACGCATCGACGTGCTCCCGCCCAAGGAGTGGGAGGAGGCGGCGTGGGCACAGCTAGTCGCCGACGAGTTCGCTGTCCACGGGCGCACCGCTGACCGCGGCGCGGTTGACGCGATCCTCGCGCACGCCGGCCTCAACGTCTCAGGCATCGCGGAGAAGGTCGCCCAGGCATGCGCGACAGCGCCGCCCGGCAAGGTCACCGCCGCTCAAGTTGAGCAGGTCGTGGTCGGTCACGGCAGCCGGGGCACATTCGCGGTGGCCGACGCGATGTGCGACCGCGACCCCGTCCGCGCGCTGCGGCTCCTCAGGGGTGTGTTGGAGAACGGCGACCACCCCATCATGGTGCTCGGCGCGCTGGTCTTCCGGATGCGCTCGATCGTCGCGGTCGCGGCGAGGATCGACGCCAAGTCGATCGGGTTGACGATCACGCCGGGTCAGGCGAGGCGGCTGGGGGCGGTGCGCCGTAACTTCGGCCCCGGCGAGCTGACCCGCGCGTACCAGGCGCTGGCGGCCGCGGATGTCGCGCTCAAGAGCGGCGACCTGCCCGGAGAGCTGGTCCTGGAGCGCACAGTCCTCGCCATCGCAACCCCCACCTGACCACGCGTCACCGCCTCAAACCGTGCTTGCCCTGCACTGTGCAGAGTTATGCCGGTATCCCGGCATTAGTCCGCACAGCAGCTCATGCCGGCTGGCGCCGCACCCCTTGAAGATGAGAATCCGGCAAACCGGGCGACGTGCCGCCGATTCTCATCTCAGTGCAGGAAATAGGCGCGAGCTCCGGGGCCGCGAGCTCAGGGGCCGTGAGCTCAGTGCCGCGAGATTAAGGCAACCGTTTGCGGCGCAACGTCAGCGGGGGACCTTGGTCGTAGCCAAGTTCGTCCCAGAAGGCGATGGCGGCCTCCCTCGCGTCGCGGACGAGGACGTTCACCGCCGGGGTGCCACGCGCGGTGAGGCGGCGCTCCGCCTCGGCAACCAGCAGCCAACCGAGGCGCTGGCGGCGGGCGGTGGGATGGATGGCCAAGCGTTGCAGCCAGCCGTGGCGCCCGTCGAAGCTGGCGAGCAGGACGCCGGCTACTTGGCCGGATTGCTCGGCGACCAAGACAAGGTCAGGATCGTGACCCAGCGCAACGGCGAGATCTCGCCTCGGCTGGGATGTGGGTCCGAGCATTCCCGCGAGCTCCCACAGCTCCACGATCACGTCGGTGTCGGCCGCGGTGGCGTTGCGCACACGGGGACCGGCGGAGGCGGCTACCAGAGGCGGAGGCTCCAAGAGGCCACGCACGTCGCCCAGAATCCACGTGGGGCGGGGTGTGACCGTGTCGGCGTCCCCCGAGGCCGTGATGCCGGTCAGCACGAGCGCGGTGTCCCAGCCCAACGCAGCGGCGCCGGCGACATCGGTATCGGGCCGATCGCCGACCATGAGGAGCCGATCACCGCCTACGCGAGCGGCGATCGCGCGGAAAACGGCAGGGTATGGCTTCCCCGCGATCTCGGGGTTCCGGCCAGTCGCGGCGACCAGGGCGGCGACCGCAGCGCCGTTACCGGGCCACGGGCCCTCGTCCGCGGGGTACGAGGCGTCGATGTTCGTGGCCACGAAGTGGGCACCGCGCGACAGGGCCAGCGTGGCCCGCCGCAGGTCGTCCCAGACCAGCTCCCGATCCCACCCGACGACGACCACCTCGGCCTCGGCGGGCTCGCGGACGAGCGCACAGCCGCGGTCGAGCAGCGCCCGTTTGAGTCCGTCCATGCCGATGACCAGGCAACGGGAGCCCGGCTTTACCAGCTCGGCCGCGGCGAGCGCGGACGTCACGATCTCGTCCGGTGAGGCGTCGATACCCGCGTCGGCCATGGTTGCGGCGAGGGCCGACGGCGTACGCGACGCGTTGTTGGTCACGAACCCGAGCGGTATCCCGCGCTCCCTGAGGGTCGAGAGCGTTTCCGTGGCTCCAGGGATGGCGGTGTCGAAGCGCAAGAGCACGCCGTCGATGTCGAACACGATCCCGGCGTAACGGTCATACAACGGAACGGCGCCCGAGTGGGCGCCGCGCGTGCTCGACATGGAAGATCTACAGGGTCAGAGCGAGTTGAGCCGCTGCGCCATCTTCGACTTGTGGTTCGCGGCAAAGTTCCGGTGGACGACGCCCTCGGCGGCGGCCTTGTCGAGCCGCTTCCCGGCGGCGCGGCAGGCCTGCTCGGCGTCGTCGCGGTTGCCGGCCTCGGCGGCGGCCCGGAACTTTTTCAGGTACGTCTTGAGCCCGCTGCGTACCGACTTGTTGTGGAGGCGGCGCCGCTCGTTCTGGCGGTTGCGCTTGATCTGGCTGGCAATGTTGGCCATGAACTGTATGTCCCTCTCGCGTGACGAAGAGTGCCCGGATGATGGAGGTGAGGTCGGAGTGTAGCATCGGCGGCAGCGGCGCCCGAGTGATGGCGACCGTCCCTTCACTTTTCCTTTTTGGGTGCCTGCTGGATGACCTACGCCACCGACCGGATCCGCAACTTCGCGATCATCGCCCACGTCGACCATGGGAAGTCGACGCTGGCCGACCGCATGCTGCAACGAACCGGCCTGGTCGACGCCCGGACGATGCGGGCGCAGTACCTGGACAGGATGGACATCGAGCGTGAGCGTGGGATCACGATCAAGGCCCAAGCCGTGCGGATGCCCTACACGGCGGCCGACGGGCAGACCTACCTGCTCAACCTGATCGACACTCCTGGCCACGTCGATTTCTCGTACGAGGTCAGCCGGGCGATGAACGCGTGCGAGGGCGCGATCCTGCTGGTCGACGCGGTCCAAGGCATTCAAGCGCAGACGATCGCGAACCTCTACGTCGCGGTGGAGGCGGGATGCGAGGTCATCCCCGTCCTCAACAAGATCGACCTTCCCGCCGCTCGCCCAGAGCAGGTCGCGCTCGAGATCGCGAGCCTGCTCGGAGGCGACCCGGAGGACATCCTCGCCGTCAGCGCGAAGACTGGCCTGGGGGTCGACGCGGTGCTCGAGCGAATCGTCCAGCGCGTTCCGGCCCCTACCGGCGACGCGGGCGCTCCGACCAGGGCGCTGATCTTCGACTCCTCCTACGACTCGTACCGCGGCGTCGTCGTCTATGTCCGGGTGGTAGACGGCCAGCTCCGTCCGGACATGGACGTCCGGCTCTGGGCGACCGGATTTCACAACGAGATCGACGAGCTGGCCGTGATCGCCCCCGAGCCCTTACCCATTGATGTCCTTGGCCCTGGGGAGGTCGGCTACCTTACCGCCGCGATCAAGGACGTCGCGCTCGCGAAGGTCGGGGATACGGTCATCGACCACCGCAATCCCGCGCCAAGCGCCCTGCCGGGCTACCGCGAGCCTACGCCGATGGTGTTCACTGGCCTGTACCCGGTCGACTCCGACGACTTCCCGGACCTGCGGGACGCGTTGGAGAAGCTCAAGCTGAACGACGCGAGCTTCAACTTCGAGCCCGAGACGTCGTCCGCGCTCGGGTTCGGGTTCCGTTGTGGTTTCCTCGGCCTGCTCCACATGGAGATCATCTCGGAGCGGCTGGACCGCGAGTTCGACATCCCCCTCGTCGCCACCGCGCCGAACGTCGCGTACGAGGTCGAGCTCGATCCCCGGATGCGCAAGCCGGACGAGCCGGACAGATTGCAGGTATCGAACCCCGCCGAGCTGCCCGCGCCGAGCCGCATCGCGCGGATCAGCGAGCCGGTCGTCGACGCGATGATCCTCGTGCCGTCCGAGTATGTGGGAGCGGTCATCCAGCTGTGCGAGAAGCGCCGTGGGACCTTGGCGAAGATGGACTATCTCACCGAGGAGCGGGTGGAGCTGCGGTACACGCTGCCCCTGGCGGAGATCATCGTCGACTTCTTCGACCGGCTGAAGTCGTCGACCCGCGGGTACGCCTCGCTCGACTACGAGCCCGCCGGCATGCAACCCGCCGATCTGGTCAAGGTGGACATCCTGCTGAACACCGAGGCGGTCGACGCCTTCAGCGCCATCGTGCACCGCGACCGCGCGTACGGATACGGCCGCGCGATGGTCAACAAGCTGTGCGAGCTTATCCCGCGCCAGATGTTCGACGTTCCCATTCAGGCGGCGATCGGCGCGAAGATCATCGCCCGCGAGACGATCAAGGCGCGCCGCAAGGACGTGCTCGCCAAGTGCTACGGCGGCGACGTGACCCGCAAGCGCAAGCTGCTCGAGAAGCAGAAAGAGGGCAAGCGCCGGATGAAGTCGGTCGGCGCGGTCGAGATCCCGCAAGAGGCGTTCGTCGCCGCCCTCTCAGTCGACCAGGAGTAGGGTGTGCAGAAACCCGGCATCTACCTGCACATCCCGTTTTGCGCGCACCGCTGCCACTACTGCGACTTCAACACCTACGCAGGGCTAGACGGCCTCATACCCCGCTACGTCGCGGCGCTGCGCGCCGACTTGCGCAGGATCGCGGCGTCGGGGCCACCCGGCGCGCAGTGGCCGGAGTTTGGCTCGATCTTCGTTGGCGGTGGGACGCCGACCATGCTGCCTGCCGCTGACCTCGCGGGCGTGCTGCGGCTGGTCGCGGAGGTCCTCCCGGTGGCGCCGGACGCCGAGGTCACGGTGGAGGCCAACCCTGAGACCGTCACGGAGGAGGAGATGTCCACGCTCGTCGAGGCCGGCATGAACCGGCTGTCGATGGGCGCGCAGTCGTTCGTCCCACACGTACTCGCGGCATTGGGCCGCCGACACGACGCCGAGCGGCCTCTTCGCGCGCTGGCCAGCGCCCGCGCCGCGGGGGTGCGTCGCCTGAACCTCGACCTCATCTACGGCACCCCCGGCGAGCGGGATGAGGACTGGCAGGCGAGCCTGGAGACCGTCCTGCGAACCGGAGTCGCGCACGTCTCCGCGTACGCCCTCACGGTCGAGCCTGCGACGGAGTACGCGGCGCGCATCCGCGCTGGCCTGGCGATCCCCCCCGACGAGGACGTGCAGGCAGACCGCATGGCCGAGGCGGACCACGTGTTGACCGCCGCCGGCCTCCGCCGGTACGAGGTCTCGAACTGGGCGCGCCCGGGCGAGGAGTGCCGCCACAACCTCGTCTACTGGCGGGGTGGCGACTGGCTGGGGGTCGGAGCTGGCGCGCACGGGCACTGGGCCGGGCGCCGCTGGTGGAGCCTGCGCTCGCCCGCGCGCTACGCCGACGCCGCGCTGGCCGGGGACGACACCACCGCCGGAGACGAGACCCTGGACGACTCGGGACGCCGCGCCGAGCGCTTGATGCTCGGCCTCCGGCTGGCGGAGGGCGTGGAGGTGGCCGCCGTCGAGCCTGTCGATCTCACCCAGATGCGCCGCCTTGGCGACGCGGGGCTGGTCGAGGTCGACGGCGAGAGGCTCCGCCTCACGGACAAGGGTTGGCCGTTGGCGAACGCGATCACGCTCCGGCTGCTCACGTAAGCCGTCCAACCACGCGATACCATCGAATCGACCCTGACGCGCCCCCAGCGGCGAAGGAGGTGACCGGTGCGGGTCTTGGACGATCGGAAAGCGGCGATCCTTGAGGCGATCGTCCGTGACTACGTGCGTGGTGGCGAGCCCGTCGGGTCGAAGCGGTTGGTCGACGAGTGGAACCTCGGCGTTTCGGCGGCGACGGTGCGTGCGGAGATGTCCGCGCTGGAGGACGCGGGGTACATCACCCACCCGCACACGTCGGCGGGCAGGATCCCGACCGATCTCGGCTACCGGTACTTTGTCGACTCGCTGCGGGGAACGAGCGCGCCTGTGCTTACCGCTGACCAGCGGCATGCGCTGGAGGGCCTGCTCCTCGGCTCCGCGGACATCGAAGAGCTGCTCCGCCGCGCGTCGATGGTCTTGTCCCGGGTGACGCGCTTCGCGGCGTTGGTCGCCGCACCGCGGCTCGATCGCAGTAGGATCCGGCATATCGAGCTGGTGCAACTCGGCCCACAGAGCGTTCTCGCCGTGATGATCGCCGAGACCGGGCGGGTCGAGAAACGACTTCTCGACCTTGACGCGGCAGTGGCCGACCACGACGTGCAACGTGCCCGTCATGCGGTGAACGAGGCCGCCGTCGGGTTGCGGACCGACCAGGCGCCCGAGGTGATCAGCGGCTTGGCCGCCGGTGCTCCACCCGAGGTGCGTGGGCTCGTCGAGGCCGTCGCCGAGGCGGTCCGGAGGGGTCTCGCCGGTGGTCAAGCCGGCTTCGACCAGGTGTTCGTCGGTGGCACATCGAATATCGCCATTGGGTATTTCAACCGCCTCGAAGAGGTCAAGCAGGTCTACGAGACGCTCGAGGAGCAGGTGGTCGTGTTACGGGTGTTACGCGAGGCGCTCGCACAAGACGACCCGGGCGTCCGCATTGGCGGCGAGCTCCCGCTGGTCGAGCTTGCCGCGTGCTCAATCGTCGCGGCCAGCTTCGAGGCCACGGAGGACGCGGTCGGCTCGGTGGGCGTGCTCGGCCCGACGCGAATGGACTACCCGCGGACCCTCGCGGCCGTTCAGGCGGTAGCCTCGTCTCTCGAGAAGGCCCTCGCCGAGATGACCGGCGGATCAGGATAGGACGGGGACCGGGATTGCCTGCCGTGCGTGACCTTTACGAGATCCTGGGCGTGACGCGGGACGCGAGTGAGGAAGACCTCAAGCGCGCCTACCGCCGCAAGGCCCGCGAAGTGCACCCTGACCAGGGCGGCGACGAAGAGTCCTTCAAGGAGCTCACCGCCGCGTACGAGGTGCTCCGCAACCCCACCGCGCGGGCGAACTACGACCGCTACGGTGACCCCCGTGGGCCAATGGGGACCGCGGGGGGGATGGGTGATCCCTTTGCGGGCTTCGGTGACCTGTCCGACCTCATCGAGACCTTTTTCGGCGGGCTGGGGGGCCGCGGTCCCCGGACCCGCGACACTCGAGGCGGCCGGGACGCGGTCATCGACGTGCGGCTCACTCTCAACGAGGCCGCCTCGGGCCTGGAGAGGGACGTCGAGGCAGTTATCCTGCGAGCCTGCCAGACGTGCGCCGGCTCGGGCGCGGCGCCCGGCACGGGCCCCGTCACCTGCGGGATGTGCCGTGGGGCGGGAGCCGTCCAGCAGGTGCGTAATAGCGTATTCGGGCAGATCGTCACCTCAGGGACATGCCCGACGTGCCGCGGGACCGGGCGGCGAATCACGGACCCGTGCACGACCTGCCTCGGTGAGGGCCGGCTGCGGGTCACCGAGACGATCACGGTGCCGGTTCCACAAGGGGTCGCCGATGGGACCCGGCTGCGGCTGTCAGGTCGGGGTGAGGCTGGCCGCAACGGTGGCCCAGCCGGTGACCTCTACGTGCAGATCCACGTCCGTCCCCACGAGGTGTTCACCCGGGACGGCGACGACCTGCACTGCGAGCTGCGCGTTCCGATGGCGGCTGCCGCGCTCGGCACCCAGGTGACGCTCGAGACCTTCGATAGTGAGGAGTCGATCGACGTCCCCGCCGGTACCCAAAGCGGCGACGTCGTCACCTTGAGACGCAAAGGGATGCCACGCCTCGGTGGCGCCGGGATCCAGCGCGGCAACCTCTACGTCCACTGCCGTGTCGAGACGCCAGCCAAGCTTTCCGAAGAGGAGGCCGACCTCCTCCGCCGGTTCGCCGAGCTGCGCGGTGAGCACATCAGCGAGCACTCCCCCGTAAAGGGCCTGTTCGGCCGCCTCCGCGAAGCCTTCGGTGCGTAGCGTTGAGAAACGGGTCACACTGCAGCTTTCCTCCGGATACGGAGGAAAGCTGCAAGTCAAAACCAGCGCGCCCGCCGGAGGACGCAACAATCCCGCGTATGCGGAGGAAAACTGCGCCTTCCTGGCACGCGGTCGGGACTGGCGTATCCGCGCGGCCATCCAGGTGAAAGGGCCGCACTTCTTCGTCGATCCGGGCGACGTCGACGGCGACTTCGCGGCGTTGCGTGGGGACGACGCGCGGCACCTCACCGTCGTGCGCCGCGTGAGCCCCGGTGAGGCGATAAGCCTGTCGGACGGTGCCGGTCGGTGCTGGCAGGCGCGGGTGGTTGAGGTTACGCCTACCGAGGTCCAGCTCCGCTTGGAGGCCCAGCTTCACGTGGGCCGGCCTCGCCCGCGGCTGTGCGTTGTCCATGCGCTGCCGAAGGGACGGAAGCTCGACGATGTCGTCCAGCGCCTCGTCGAGATCGGGGTTGACGAGATCGTCCCCGTCCATTCGGCTCGCAGCGACGTGCGCCTTCCGCCCGCCAGGGCGGCCAAGGCGGTCATGCGCTGGCGGGCGGTTGCGCGGGAGGCGGCGAAGCAGAGCCGCCGCGCCTGGCTTCCAGAGATCGCCGAGGTAGGGCATTGGGCCGAAGCGTTCGGCGCAGCGAGCAGCGGCGTGTGCTGCTGGGAGGAGGCGACGAGGCCGCTGAGTGACCTCTGGCCACTCGGCAACGCCGACGAGATCGCCGGCCAGATTGTCTTGGCGATCGGTCCTGAAGGAGGCTTGACGCCGGACGAGGTCACCGCGACCGGCCTTCCCCACGCGTCCCTCGGTCCCACGATCCTCCGGACGGACACCGCCGCGCTGGTCGCGGCCAGCATCGTGCTCCACCGGCTTGGCCGGCTTGGATAGCGTGAGCCTGGCCTACCCACCCGCGCGCATCGCCGATGTGGTGGACGACTTCCATGGCAAGAAGATCGCCGATCCGTACCGATGGCTCGAGGACACGGGTGCGCCTGAGGTGGCGGAGTGGATCGCCGCGCAGAACGCGTTGACCGAGTCTTGGCTCGCTGAGGTGCCGGCGAGGGAGGCAATCCGCGGGCGGTTGACCGAACTGTGGAACCATCCAAGAGCGGGGGCGCCGTGGCGGCGGGGGCGGCGTTGGTTCCAGCTGCGCAACACGGGTCTCGAGGACCAGGACGTCTTGTGGACGATGGCAGTGCCAGACGAGGAGGGCCGGGTCCTGATGGACCCCAACACGCTGTCAGCGGATGGCACCATCTCGCTGGCTGCCGCGGTCCCGAGCGCGGATGGCAGCCTGCTCGCCTATGCGACGAGCACCGCTGGCTCGGACTGGATGACCTGGCGTGTGCGCGATGTGGAGACAGGCGAAGAGCACAACGACGTGCTCCAGTGGTCGAAGTTCTCCCGCGCTGCGTGGACCCATGACAACCTTGGCTTCTTTTATTCCGTGTACGACCCACCCCCCGAAGGCGTGGCGGGAAACCAGCGCAACCTCGGTCAGCGGCTGCACTACCATCGGCTGGGCGACGCGCAGGACGCCGATCGGATCGTCATCGCTTGGCCGGACGAGCCCGAATGGGGCTTTGGCGCGACCGTCACGACGGACGGGCGCTGGCTGCTGATCAACGTCTGGCGAGGCACCGAGCCGCGGAGCCGGCTATGGATCGCCGATCTCGCTCCAGTGGAGGCGCCGCGACCCCTGGTCGACGAGTTTGACGCCAGCTACCGCTTCATCGGCAGTGACGGCGACGTGTTGTATCTCCTTACCGACCTCGACGCGCCGCTGTTCAGGATTATGGCGGTCGACGTCTACCAGCCCAAGCGAGTTCATTGGCGAGAGGTCGTCCCCCAGGCCACTGAGCGGCTAGAGGGCGCTCGGCTGGTCGGCGGCCAGCTCGTGACCTTGTACCTGCGGGAGGCGAGCCACCGGATCCGGCTCTTCGCGCTGGATGGAACGGAGGGCCCGCAGGTGCCGCTCGACGGGCGGGTTTCGGTCGGCGCCTTGACGGGGCGGGAGGACGACCGGCAGTTCTTCTTCACGTCGGTCGGCTTCACCCGCTCGAGCCGAGTGGAGCGCCACGACCTCGACAGTCGCGAGACCGTCACGATCCGTGAGCCGGGAGTGGCGATCCACGGGCACACCGCCGACCAGGTGCTCGTGGCGAGCAAGGACGGCACGCGGGTACCGATGTTCCTCGTGCACCGCGACGGCCTTGAGCCGGGGAGCGACCTGCCGACCCTGCTGTACGGCTACGGCGGGTTCGACATCTCGGTTGCCCCATCCTGCTTGCGCTCCTGGCTTGTGTGGCTCGAGCTGGGCGGGTTGCTCGCTGTCGCGAACCTGCGCGGCGGGGGCGAGTACGGCAAAGCATGGCACGACGCCGGGCGCCTAGCGAACAAGCAGAACTGCTTCGACGACTTCATCGCGTGCGCGGAATGGCTCGTGAGCGCGGGGTGGACCCGCACTGGGCGCCTCGCGATCAGCGGCAAATCGAACGGTGGCCTCCTTGTCGGCGCGTGTATGACGCAACGGCCTGACCTGTTCGGCGCCTGTGTGCCTGAGGTCGGCGTGCTCGACATGCTGCGGTTCCACCTGTTCACGATCGGGTGGGCGTGGACCAGCGATTACGGCGACCCGGGCGATCCCGCGCAGTTCGAGACCCTTCTCGCGTACTCGCCGCTGCACAACACCCGGCCAGGCATTGCCTACCCGCCCACCCTGGTCGTGACCGGCGACCACGACGATCGCGTCGTCCCCGGGCACTCCCTGAAGTTCGCCGCGGCGCTTCAGGCCGCGCAAGGCGGGGACAGCCCCGTGCTCATGCGCGTGGAGACCTCCGCGGGCCACGGCCACGGCACCTCCACAAGCAAGCTGATCGCCCAACGCGCCGACGTCCTCGCCTTCCTCTGCCGAGCGCTCGACGTGCCTTTCAGGTCATAGATGGCCTTATGGCCAGGAAACGGCACGCATACGTGCCGTTTCCTGGCCATAAGGTCGGACGGTGATGCGCCGGAACCGACGCCCTCCTGTAGTCCCGCTCGTGACGGGAGCGCTGCTCGTGCTTGCGGCGTTGCCCGCGTTCGCCGTGCCGGCACCGTCTCTCGGTGATGCGGCACGCGTGGGGGACCGGGCGATCCGAGAAGCCCTCAGCGAGTACGCGAGCAAGGGCACCGTCAACGGGGTCCCCCTGCTCACGAGGGAGTTCAACGCGAACGCGGAAGTGTGCCCGCTTCCCTCCGAAGCCCATAGCGCCCCCGAGCCCGAGGCGAGCACCCCGACCGCTGAGGAGATCGCGCTGATCGAGGAGGGGCGACGCCTGTTCTTCAGCGAGACTGATTTCGGTCAGAAGCCGAGCCTCGGCTTGAACGAGAGCATCCTCGGCCAGAAGCTGTCGTGTGCCGACTGCCACGAGGGCCCCGCGTTCACCAACAACGAGACGCTCCTGGTCGGCCCGACCGAACATCGCCAGCTCGTCCCCCGCCAGACGCCACACCTGCTCCGGCAGGTCGACAACGGCCCGTTCGGGTGGGACGGGCGGTTCGAGTGCCTCCAAGCGGTCATGAAAGGGGCAATTACCTCCCCCTTGGAGATGAACGCCTCTCGGGCGCCTACCCAGGGGGAGCTGGATGCCCTCGCGGCGTTCGTCGAGACGCTCGACAGCCCGGATGCGGTGCCTGGTGTGGACTTTGACCCCGCGCGTGCCGCGCGCGGCGAGAAGCTGTTCAACGAGGAGCGTGGCCGCGATCCGTTCGGGCGCAGCTTCCCCGGTCAGCGGATCTCGTGTGCCACCTGCCATGCGGCGGAGGGCAACTTCAGCGACCAAGACTTCCACGTCGTGATGTTCCCGCTGTTCATCGCGCCCGACCTCGAGCCGATCGACCCGTCGCACAAGGAGAACGGCAAGGTCGTCGGGTTCAACACGCCGGTGTTGCGCGGCCTGCGGTTCACGGCCCCCTACTTCCACGACGGCCTGGCAGGCGACCCCACCGGCGAGGCCACCCCGCTGAACGCGCCGCCGGACATCGCGCTCCTGCAGGTCGTCCTCTTCTACAGCGAGCGCTTCGCGTTCCACTTCTCGCTGACGGAGCAGCTCGCGCTCGTCGAGTTCCTAAAGTCGTTGTGACCCGCCAAGACCCCTCCCAAGAGCCGGGCCCGTGGATCCTCGGACTCGGCGCGCTGTTGCTCGGCGCGTTGGCGATCGGCGCGTTCCTGCTCCTGCAGTCGAAAACCTACCCGGAGGAGCGCGCCGGGGTTGCCGTGGCCGAGCCGGACGGCCTGGCCGCGCGTCTCCGACTGGCCCACCGGTACTTCGATGCCCGCGACCACCAGCGTGCGCTCGCGGAGTACCTCGCGATCCTCGACCAGGACCCCGCGAACGTCGAGGCGCTGTCCCATGCCGGGTGGATCGCGTTCGAGTCCGGCAACCTCGACATGGGGGAACGGCTCGTACGGCAGAGCCTCCGCCGGCAGCCTGATGGGCCAGAGGCCTTATGGTTCCTCGCGAACATCCGCCTCTATGGCCGCCAGGATCCGGAAACAGCCGTCCCGCCCCTGCGGGCGCTGCTCGCCCGCCAGGACCTCTCCCCCGGCTTTCGTGGAGACGTCGAGCGGCTGATGACCGAGGCGCGCGAGTAGCCGCCCGCGAGCGATACTGGTCCCCATGCAGCAGCCAAAGCGTAATCAAGTCGTGTGCCCGGAATGCGGGAAGATCCGGCTCGAGACCCCACCCGGCACCACTATCCTGCCCACCATCGGGATGGCCCGGAAGGCCGCTGGCCTGGCCGGCGACTGCTCGTGCGGGCGCAAACCCCACGAGCGCCCCGGAGCGATGTTCGCGGACAACCCCGAGCGGTAGTTAGGTGTAGCATTCCGGCGGTATTCCGCCGGAATGCTACACAAGAGAGAGGTCGAGGACCCCGGCGCCGAGCTCGGCGGTCACCGTCATCGTGACGGGGCTCTCCCCGAACGCCTCGTTGACGTAGGCCCCGCCGTCGCGCTGGAACCCTCGCGCGTTCACCACCCCCATGCCGGTGTCGACCTCGACCCGGACCCCGATACTCTGCGGCAGCGTGAGGCTGAGCTGGCCCGCCCCTCCCTCGATGGTCACGGCGACGTCGCGGCGCCAGTCGCCCGACAGGTCGATCTCGGTCTGACCGGCGCCCTTGGACACCTCGAGCGTGGTGAGGTCGAGGCCGCGGAGGTCGAGCTGGCTCCTGCCCGCGCCCATGTCGACGCGCAGGCGCAATCCGAGCTCCGGGCGCAGGCGTAACGTCCATTCGTTCCGCGCGTTGACCAGGGACCTGATCCTGTCGGTTTCGATTCTGTCGGTGTCGCCCTGGCGGATCTCTAGCCGACCCTCCGTTCCGTCGACCTGATAGTCCACCTCCGGTCTCCATTCGGGCTCACTGAAGACGAACGTCGCGTCGAGCAGCTGGTCACCACTGGCCCCACCGGACACCTCGAGCTCACCCGCTCCCATCGCGACGGCCACTACGGCGGAGGAGGCGCCCATGCGCTCGACCACCCGCTGCTCGGTCTGGACTCCCGCGGCGGCTTGCACGTTCTCGCTCGCATCGCTGTTCACGGAGCCGGCGCCGTTCACGCCGTCCGAGCACGCGGCGACCAGGCCGAGCAGGCTCGACAGCACGAGCGGGCCGAGCAGGCGTGGGTGCCTCACCCTGCGTCGTCGATCTGGCCCAGTTGCCGGCCGCCGATCACGTGAAGGTGGAGATGGAGAATGGCCTGACCGCCTCTGCGCCCAACATTTGTGGCGATGCGGTAGCCATCGGCGATCTGATAATCCTCGGCAACGTGTTGGGCGAGACGGAAACAACGGACGAGGAGATCGGCGTGCCCGTTGCTCAGGTCGAGCCCGTGCGCCGAGTCGATGTGCTCGACGGGTAATACCAGGATGTGGACTGGCGCGTGGGGGAACTTGTCCTTGATCGCGATGATCCCCTCATCGGACCCCACCTGCTCAGAGGGAACCTCTCCGGCGGCGATCCGGCAGAACAGACAGCTGTCCATACGCATTGAGGTGCCCCTCCGGTTGGTTCGTCACATCGTCCGCGGAGTGGCCGCCATCACCGTCGCGATCGCGATGTGGATCTCAGCGGCGGACAGGAGAAAGAATGGCCCACTGGCGCGGGCGCAGAGCCTGTGCAGCGCTTGGCGAAGCACGTCGTGGTCAAACGCGGACGGCAGGACCTCGCAGAAGGCGAAGGCGCGCGGAGTGGCGAGGCCGCCGAGCGTGTCGTGGACGTGGGTGCGCAGCTCGGCGGCGATCTTGCTGTCCGCCACGATGCCTGGCTGGAGCACGACGCAACCCACGACGGCGCGGCTGTTCCGACGGTCTGGCTGATCTATGGCCACGGCTCGGCGGACGAAGGGATGATCCTCGAGTACCTCGACGATCTCGGTGGCGGATACGAGCTGACCCGCGATGCTGATCAGTGGATCTTTGCGGCCTTCAATGGTGATGAGATGGTCCTCAAGGCTGCGGTAGGCGGTGTCGCCCGTGCGGAACAGCAACGCGTCGCCCCTCTCCAAGTCGAACTCGAACTTGCCTTGCCCGAGGTGATTCCCCAAGGTCAAGCCAGGCCAAGGATTGGTAAGCACCAACTCGCCTCTTTCCCCCTCGGGGGCGATCCGATCGCGCGCGTCGTAGATCTCGAGGCCTGGGTCCGGCATCCCCGGCCCGTCTTCGAACCAGGGCCGCACGCGCGCGGCGCTGCCCAGCTCGGTTAACCCCCAGACGTTCGCGACCGTCGCCTGGCCATGACCCAGCTCCTTGCGCAGCCACGCGATGGTCTCGGTGTCGATCCGCTCGCCAGCCGTCGCGATGCGCTTGAGTGAACTCACCCGGGCGTCGGGCGGGCTGTCGGCCCAGCTCCGGAGGGTGCGCACGATCGCTGGTGTCGTGAGCAGCGCGTTTACTTGGTAGCGCTCGATGATGTCCCACGCGCGGCCGTGGTTCGGACGGTCCAGCGTCCCCTCGTACATGACGGCCGTCGCGCCGCACGCGAGCGGACCGAAGATCCCATGGGCCTGCCCGACCACCCAACTGAGCTCTACCGCGCACCACAGGATGTCCTCGGGTCGTGAGGCGAATCCATACGGGTGCACCGTCTTCGCGACCAGCAGCAGTCCCGCGCTGCGGTGCACGATGCCGGTTGGCCGGCCGCGCCGGCTCGCGATGTACATGATCGCGAGGGGATGGTCGGCCTCGACGGACTCAGGGACGCCAAGGTCGTCATCCTCAGGTGCGGCGTTGGGGTCCGATTCGTCGAACGGCGCGATGAGGTCGTGGTACCAATGATCGCCCTCGAACTCGGTGATGCTGACGTCCGCGCGCCGTACGACGATCGTGTGCTCGACGCTGGCCACGGCGGGCAGGGCGTCGTCGCATCGACGCTTCAAGTACAGGACGTTCCCGCGCCGCCAGGCGCCGTCCTGCGTGATGAGGATCTTCGGCTCGAGGTCCACCAGCCGGTCGGCGAGCGCGTCAGCGGGCAAGACCGCGGGCAACGAGGCATAGATGGCTCCGATGCGAGCGCATGCGAGCATCGCGACGACGGCCTCGGGCAGCCAGCCCATGTACAACGCGACCCGATCGCCGCTCGATAGGCCCAGACCGCGCAGCGCTCGGGTCAGCGTGATGACCTCGGCGTGGAGCTCGCCGTAGGTGATCGTCCGGCGGTCGCCCGGCTCGCCCTCCCAGAGGATCGCCGGAACGGCGGACCGCTCGGGGAGATGCCGGTCGAGGCAGTTCACCGAGACGTTCAGCCGGCCGCCCAGAAACCAACGCCCCGCCGGAGTAGACGGCTCGAACGCGGTGTCGAACGGATGCGTCCATTGGAGCTCGCGTGCGCGCTCCGCCCACTCGTATACCGCTTTCTGTGCCTCGTCACCAATGTCATACATTGCCCATAGCCTGCCTTACCGCGTTGGCGGCACGTAACAGCTGTCTGGTCACGCGTTGGGTAAGCGCATCATCCATCACTGCGTCCGAGTTGACCATGGCTGAGAGCGAGGCGCGTACCTCGTTGTGCTGGTCGACTACGGGAACCGCGAACTCCGTGAGGTCCGGAAGCTGCGGGTCGGGCAGCTCGAGATGATCGGCGGCGCTCCACTCCGCGCGGTCTTGATCCGTAAAATCCTGTGGACACATGCCCTGAGGCGCGATGCCCGCCGACACGGCGACCTCGATTGCCTCGTCCCACGCGGCAGTCGTCGAGCGCGCGAGCAGGATTCGACCAGCCGCGGTCTCGAAGGCCGAATGCACACGGTGTGAGGTCCGGTACACCCCACCGACGTCGTCGCCGTCAATCCTGTCGACATAGACGACCGAGCCGCGCACCAGGAGCGCGACGAGGACGGTTGCCTTCGTCGCGTTTCGCAGCTCGACGAGGTAGGGCGCCAGCGTGCTGACGACGGGATGCCGTCCCAGATATCGCTCGGACAAGCGCACGAGCTCGGGCCCCAAGCTGTAGCGCGAGGACTGGGGATGCTGCTCGACGAGACCGGCGTTCGCCATGGACTTCAAGAGGCGATGGACGGTGGGCAGGGACATGCCCGACTGCTTCGCCAGCTCTGTGAGCTGCTGGAAGGCGGGACCCGCGCTGAGCAACTGAAGGAGCACGGTGGCGTTGCGCACCGTGCCCAAAGTCCCTCGGTCTGGAGAGGGTTTGCTCATCTACCTCTTACGCGCGTCCCTCGTCTGGGGGAACACCATACGGCTCGCTCGCTGGAGAGCGTACCCCCTCACGTCAATTGCTTTCCATCCTTTGGCGGGCTAGCCTCCCGCGGACTAGGCCCTAAGGACTAGTCCCCCCCGTGGCAGACGGGCGGGGACGGAGGTGAGCGCATGTCAACCCTGAAGAATCGTAGGGCCGGCATCACGATGATGCTGGTCCTGCCGCTCTTGTTCGGGGCGTCCGCTCTCGCGCCGGTAGCGGCGCAGGACGGCGAGCCCGCGTCGATTGGTCAGTTCACGGCTCCATTCGAGGAGGGTGGCGCCTCGACGCCGCGTTGCGTCCGCGACGCTGACGACCGGATCGTCTGCAAGCCGGCCACCACGAGCGTGGTGCAACTGGTCGACGGCCGGATTCTCTACTTCAACGCTCTCGAGGCCACGGAGAACATCGGGTTCTTCGCCGCGAACGAGGGTAGCCCCAGCGTGCGCGACTCCCAATCACGGATCATGGACCTGCGCGGCGATGCTCCGACCTGGACCATCCCCGCCCACCAGACCGGTGACGGCGCGAACTCCGCGATTCCAGAGGGCGAGGGTGGGATGAGCGACCCGTTCGGGGTCGCCGGCGTGCCCGGGCACGCCGGCGAGGGCTTGACCGGAAGCCTCCTCGCGCCACTGGTCGGGGAGCAGCAGACTTCCTCACCGCCCGACGACCCTCAAGACAACGACGGCGACCTGTTCTGCTCGTACTTCGCCATGCTCGCTGACGGCACCCCTATCGCCATCGGCGGCACCGACTTCTACAACGAGCCATCACTCTCCGGGTCCAGCGACGAGAAGACCGATGTCGGCCTCCTCGAGCTTGAGGGCCTCTCCAGCACCCGAGCGTTCGACACCGCCTCCAACACCTGGGTTCGCAAGGCCGACATGAAGTACGGCCGCTGGTACCCGTCGACCGTCGCGTTGCCGGACGGTGACCTGACCGTATTCAGCGGTGCCACCAAGCTCATCAAGAACACGCAAGGCAGCCAGGTTCGCAGGACCGAGACCTACGATGTCGAGAGCGACACCTGGAGCGAGAACTACGTCGGTCCGGAGTCCGAGAACAGCCTCCCGCTGATGCCGCGACTGCACCTGATGCCGGACAGCAAGATCCACTACTTCGGCAACGGCCAGATGTGGGGTCCCTTTGGCCAGGCCATCGACGAGGTGACCTACGGCCTGCTGCAGTCCTGGGACCAGAGCGCGAAGACGTGGAAGATGAACGGTCTCGCGTCTCTTGGCGCGCGCAGTGGCGCAGCCGAGACGATGCTCCCGCTCGTCCCCCCCTACGACAAGGCCTCGGTCCTGATGGCCGGTGGCACGCTTGGCCCGCCCCCTGGCGGCACGGTGGCGACCCCGCTGAGCGAGATCTACACCGTCGACTCCGAGGGCACCATCTCGCATGAGCGCACCGAGGGCCTGAACCACGCCCGCTGGTTCTCCCAGGCGGTCAACCTGCCCGACGGAAACGTGATGGTGTTCAGCGGCGGCGACGTCGACGCGGTCGTCGCTCCGGGCCTTGAGGCCCAGGTCCCGCAAGCGGAGATGTTCAACGCCGCGACGAGGCAGTGGACCCCAATGGCGACCGCGAGCCGTGGCCGCAGCTACCACAACTCGGCGATCCTCTTGGCCGACGGCCGGGTCCTCGTGGGCGGCAACGCGCCGATCCCCACGCTGTACACCCAGCACCGTGACGTTCGTGGCAACAACGACAAGGACTCGAGCAACGAGATCTACAGCCCGCCGTATCTGTTCCGTGGCGAGCGTCCCCTGATCTCCGAGGCTCCGGCCGGCGTTGCCTATGGCCAGCCGTTCGACGTCACCGTCTCCTCGCCCAGCGAGATCGAGTCCGTGATGCTGATCCGCGTCCCGGCGACCACTCACGCGCTCCAGAACGACCAACGCGCCATCTTCTTGGACTTCGTCCAAGACGGTGACATGCTGACTGTCCAAGGACCGCCATCCGGCGTGATCGCCCCGACAGGCCAGTACTACCTGTTCGTGAACCGGGCCACGCAGGAGGGTCCCGTTCCCTCGGTCGCGATGATCACCAAGGTCAGCGAGACCGCTGACAGCTCACCGGCCATCGCACCCCTGCCCGACTCGACGGTTGCCGCCTCGAACGGCTCCGCCACTCCCGAGGAGGACACCACCCTCCGCCTCCCTGGCGACCAGTTCTGCGCCGGCTGCCCCGAAGGCCAGAGCAGCGACTCATTCGTCGACATGCTCGGGAATGCGGTGCCTGCGCGTTGAGGGTCCGGGGTCGCGCCGCTTCGGCTTCCGCTCGCGAACTGCCTTTTAGGTCGCTCCACCCGAAGC
>JBOGED010000408.1:0-14941 GCA_050743625.1 Egibacteraceae bacterium
TCCTCCACAAAGCTTCTGTTCCTGCGCATCTGCGTGAGCGAATGTGCCGTGACGGGCGCCTACGCCCGCAACAGCACATCCAGCACATAGGCACCGCAGGCACTGCGCGGCCCGGCACCCGCCCTCCCCGCGACCTCACACGGCCCGCGCAAGACGCGCGGCGGCTAGGCACCGCCGACGGGGATGGCACACCGTAGCGCTCGGTCACGGGCTGCCGCACCGCGAGACAGTCTCGTAGGGAGTGGCTTTTCCGGGGATTGGGTTAGGCGGCGACGGCGAGCCGCTCGTCCAGCTCGATCACCGAGGTCAGCGGGTTCCAGCGCGCCGGGAACGTCGTGCGGACGTTACGCACCCTCTCGACGATGACGCCGACGCCGTTCGCTTGTCCCTCGTCCAATGCGGCAATGGCGGACGCACACGCCCGATCGGGATCCCCCTGGCCGACGCAGGCCTCCATCACCCACATATGGAGGTGGGAGCGGCGTACCGGGAGGGTCGTGCCGCCGAGCGCTCCGTCGAAGAACTCGAGCGCGTCACCCGGGCGTCCCAGGTTGAGCAGTCGCCCGCCCGTGAACACCAGCGGGCGGGCGCCTTCCCAGCCGCCGAGCTCCCCGTTGATTGACCACCAACCCCACCCCGGCTCGTCGTGCGGGATGAGCTTGACTGCGCTCAGTGCCTGCCAGAGGAACCGGCCCGAGGTCAGGTCGTCAGCGCGGGCGGCACGCTCCCCAGCAAGGTAGCCGAAGACGTACGCGTTTCCCGCGGGGCGGAGGAAGGGATGGAACTCGGCAGCCGCCTCGAGCGCCGCGATACCCGCGGCCTTGTCGACGCCGAGAAGCGGCGTCCACGCGTGGGAGGCGAGCGCGAGCGCCTCGAGGCGCCGGTCGCCGGCCTCGCGTGCCAGGTCGAGGGCGCGTGCGAACCAGGGGTCCGCCTGGTCGAGCCGTCCCGCGTTCAGATGGCCATAGCCGGCCAGCGCCGCGGCGTCGGAGGCGACCGCCTGCAGGCGTGCCCTGGTGGACGAGCTCATCTCCACGCGCCCGGGCTTGAGGAGGTCGAGCAGCGTGTAGGCGTGTGCTTGGGCGGCGCGGATCACGTCCGCGGTCGGCGTTGCGATGTACGCGCTGGCCAACTCGGTCGCGGTGTCCTGGGCGTAGGCCAGCTGGCCAGCCCCGATGCGCGGTCGCCCGTCGAGGAGTTGCGCGGCTGCGACCAGGTCGGACACGGGCAGCAGCAGGCCGGCCGCGCCGATGCCTTTGAGGATGTCCCGGCGCTTCAGCATCTCATAGTCCCTCTCTTCCGGGGTCATGTACGTCCAATTTCGGGCCGCCTCGAACGTCAACCCCAGCCCGAGCGCGGCGATCGGCGCGGGCTCGAACACCTCCTCGATCGCACCCCGGAACAGCGCGCGCGGCGTGCTCCGGCGTGCCAGCCAGCGGCCAAGAGTAGACGGGTCCAGCCCGCCGCCCTCCTTCATGCACAACTCTATGTGCGCGCGCAGCTCCGCCATGGTCCAGCCGGCGACCAGCCGGCGGATTTCCATTTCTGTGACTTTTAGGACATCTGCGCCCACTGTGTCTTCCCCTTATATCCGCGAGCGGGGAGTGTACGCCAGAAGAGAGAAGGTCCGTAAGAAGCAGATCGAGCAATTGCACGCCTCTTCGCCTAGTCAAACACCGGTATGGCTGCAACCCGTGGACGATCGATCTTGTCAATGTCGCCTTATGAGCGAGATCGATGGCAGGCATCCGGATTCGGCACGCGTCGAGCGGGTCCCGGAGGGCGATGCGGTCATTGTGTTCACCGCATGTCACGGCGTGCGCGTGTTCTTTCCGCTCGACCAGGCGAGGCCAGAGGCGGTGTTGCGCCCGGTGTGCCGACGTTGCGGCCAGACCTTGGCGCTGGAGTTGGTGTCCGATGACGAGGCAGAGCACGGGTTGCTCCCCATGTGGACCGAGCCGGAGGACCGACCATGAGACGAAGCGGGCACCGGAAAGCAGGGTTGACGGCTGGCTGGCGTCGGGCGGAGCGGCCGTGATCGTGATGGTCGCCCTTACCGAGCCCGCCGACAGCGATGACGCGACGGCCGTGATCCGCGCGGCCGCCGCGGCGCTGGTCGCCAAAGCGCTGGCGCTGTGCGAGCAAGCCCACCTGGAGCTGCCCGCGATGCTGCTGCGCGACGCCTTGGACTGCCTCACCGGAGACTAAGGGGCGACCCTCGCCCAGCCGTGGCGGGGAAAAGGCCGTCGGATGGTCGGGCGCTGTCAGCCCCTTCCCCTGACGAGCGTGACGAGCCTCCCTCCCGCCACCCCCAAACTCAAGACACTCCGAGGCGAGAAAGACCGGCCTGTCTCCACCTGCGAGGGTCCGAGGCGTGCCCTCCCTCACCTACAGGATTCCTCCGGATACAGAGGAAAGTTGCATTTTCCGACCGGCGCGCCGGTTTTGACCTTCAGCTTTCCTTCGGATACGGAGGAAAGCTGCGGTTTCCCGCCTGCGGCGGCGTGACGCGGTGGCGCGGGGTGGGTACCGCGGCGCGGCCGCGGTACAGCTCGTCGGGTTGCCGGCCCTCACGGGCACCGTGGTGGGGTTGGGCGCGGCGGCGCTGTTCTGGCTGGTCAACGATGTCATGCTGCCCGCCATCTTGCGTGCGCCGCTGGCCGTGGCGATCAAGGTACTGGACCGGCGCCGGCGGGGACGACTGACGCCGGCTACGGTCGACCAGTACCTGCTGGCGTTCCACGAGCCTGACCGCGCGCTTGAGATGCGTGAGCTGCCTCCTCGGATGGTCGCGACCGTGGCTACGGTCGGGCTGGGAGGAGCCATGGGGCTAGAGGCCCCGTCGGTCTTCATGGGCTCAGTCGTCGGCAACACCGTGCAGCGGAGGCTGTCCCGGCTGATGGAAGGCGGTGACCGACGGACCCTCGTGGTGGCCGGAGCAGCGGCCGGCGGCGCGATCTTGCGGGTGCCGCTCACCGCGGCGCTGTTCGCGATCGAGTCGCCGTTCCAAGGAGCCATCGCGGGCCGGCTGCTGGTCCCCGCCCTGGTCGGGGGAGTCTCCGGGTACCTCGCGTTCGCCGCCGTCTATGGCGACGCGCTCCTCCTTCCCCTGCTCGCGGAGAAGTTCGCCAGTCGGCCGGCTGCTACTTGACCTGTACGAGCGGTTACGAAAAGGTGGTGCTCCCAAGCTTGATCCTGGCGAGGCAACCATGATGGACGAGCGAGACGTGGTTGAGACGGCCCGGGCTATCCGCCCGCATCTGTGGCGCTTGGTCGGCAACCAGTACGACGCGATCGACCGGGAGCTGGAGGGCCTGCTCGCCAGGGCCGATGCTGGCCAACCGGTCAAGCATGCGATCCTTCGGGTGCTCGGTCGCCACGCGACCACCCGCGAGCTGGCCAACCGGATGTTCCAGGAATTGGTCCACCATCATACCTACGAGGGATTGGCCCAGATTCCCCAGACTCCGCCAGTGCCGCGGTACGCATGCCCACAATGCGAGTTCGACTGGTATCGGTTCGACGCGGCCGAGGAGGTTCCCTCGTGCCCGGACCACCTTGTCATGCTCGTTCCGGGCTCCTCGTAACGGTGCTGACCCCGCGACGGAGCGCAGATCCGCCCCGCGCTGGGCTTGCCAAGCGAGAAAGCATCTCAGTTGCTCATGTCGCTGGCAATCATTGACCCCACCCAGGATCGGCAGTAGAGTCCAGAGCATGGGATAGGTAGACCGGTCTGTCTATTTTATTGTATATTTGTAGCTCGTTCGAGCCGCCAACCTCGCGAAGGAGTGGGGAAGTAATGAGTTATGATCCGCGGACAAGTACAGGAATTCCTACCGAGCCGGTTGGCTCACTACCCCGGTCGACTAAACTACAGAAAGCCTACGCGGCCTACGACGCTGGAGAAATTAGTCTTTCGGACTTGGAGACCGGGCAGGACGCGGCGGCCAAGGAATCCATCGAGCGCATGGAGGCCACGGGATCGCCGATCGTCTCCGACGGCGAGCAGCGCTGGTCGAGCTTCGCCACCTATCCCATCACCGACACGCTGGCCGGGACCGGCCTCGCCGAGAACCTTGGCCCGGGTGGTCAGTTCTTCGCGATCTTTGCCGACGGCCACGGCCGGCAACTCCCCAAGCTGACCGGTGGCCCCTTGCGGTATAAGTACTACGCGGCCGACGCGCTGGAGAAGTCCATCCGGTACGCCACCAAGCCGATGAAGCAGGCCGTGATCGCGCCGTCCATGCTCGCCCTCTTGTATCCCTTGAAGGATGCGGTGCCGGGTTACACGCAAGAGGAGTTCGAGGCTGACCTCATCGACGAGTGCGAGAAGGACATTCGTAAGGCGTTCGAAGCCGGGGCCGCGAGGGTCTCGGTCGACTTCACGGAAGGTCGGCTGGCGACCCGGGAGGACCCCCGCAACCCGTGGACGGGAGCCGGTCTGCTGCCGCACTTCATCGAGCTGAACAACCGTGTCATGGAGCGCTTCACGCCCGAGGAGCGCGTGAACATCGGGATCCACACCTGCCCCGGTGGTGACCGCGACTCGGTACACAGCGCCGACGTGCCCTACAACAACCTGCTCCCGGAGATGTTCAAGATCAACGCCGGGTACTTCCTGATCCAGCTGGCCAGCGAGCGAGACAAGGACCCGGTGTACGAGTCGATCGGCCAGTACAGCCGCGACGACGCCAACGGGGTTCCGCAGATGTGCTACGTCGGCGTGATCAATCCGGGCAACCCCCGGATCGAGTCTGCGGACGAGGTTCGCGATCAGCTGATCCGAGCGGCCAACTTCATCCCGAAGGAGCGCCTCGCCTCGACGGATGACTGCGGTTTCTCTCCGTTCAGCATCGACGAGAAGCCAAACCACGGATCTCCCGACTACGCGCGCGACGTCGCGTTCGAGAAGATCAAGAGCCGCGTCGAGGGCACGAGGGCGGCCGCGGAGAAGCTCGGCGTCAGCTGAGCCCAGTCTCGCGGAGGTCCGAGGTCATGGCTGGCCACCCCTCCCGAGGGGTGGCCAGCACTCTTTGGAGCGCGATGTGGCGGTACAAACGACGCTTCGGGCGGCGGCGCAGGGGGAACGGGCCGGCGTGGTACGGCTCGTCCTCGACTCGTACGCAGAGTTCGAGCCCTTCCTGGCCTCGTCCAACTGGGCGCAGATGCGGGCCAACCTCGCCGCGGTCCCCTCCAGCGGCGAGGGTGATCTCCTGATCGCCGAGGTCGGTGACGAGGTTGTGGGCACGGTCACCTATCTTGCGCCTGGGCCGAGGAGCTACGACCGGGTGCCCTTCGATTGGGCGCTCATCCGGGTCCTCGCGGTACTTCCCGCCTACCGAGGTCAGGGGATCGGCCGGATGCTGACGCGAGAATGCCTGCGCAGGGCGCAACAGGACGGAGCGGCTACCGTCGGCCTGCATACCGCCGAGCTGTTTACCGCGGCGAGGGCGATGTACGAGCAGATGGGCTTCACGGCACAGCGCGCATTCACCCACCTTGGGATCACGTTCTGGATCTACGCACTCCACCTATAGGGCAAAGCTCGTAATCCGGCAGAGGATCTTGTCCTCCCGCCACATGGGACCGCCCCCATCGAGCGGTGAGTTTTGTGTCCCGGGCACAACCGCCGGTGCTGCTGCTTTGTGTTGCCCTCCAATTGCACGGTTGGTGATTGGTGATCCATAATTGGCTAGACTGTGAGTTCTCCATGAACCTGCGGAACAATTCGCGGGAAGAGGCAATCTCGTCGCTTCTCGGCGGTGTGCGGTGAAGAACCTACACCATCCTTCCGGAAACTCCTCGCTTCGGATCCCCCACTCACGCACGGAAGAGCGCCGAGCCGCCACATCGGAGGGAAGCCATGTTTGTTGATGTACGTCCGACCTCGAGGCTGCGAGGCGCCAAGGCGCTCGACGTGACGACGTCCCTCCACCCGATCTTCCAGGCGTTGTGCGAGGATACGCTCGATCTGTCACGGCTGCGCATGGTTTGTGACTGGGTCCAGTACCGGAATAACTTTCGTGAAGTCATCGACGTCCGGGCGATTCTCCCCGCCAGTGCGGCTGTCAACGGCGTCATCGGGATGGGCGCGACCGACGACGACATAGAGATCGCGGTCGATCTCCGGCGTTGCGCGGACGCGGCGTTGAAGGACGTCGCGCAAGCGGCGATCGGGCAATACCACGGGTCCGGGTCCGGGTCCGAGCCTCGGGTGTTCCTCGAATCCTGGCGGCCCACCACTCAGAGCTGCATCTGGGAGTTCAACCGGTTGTACTGGCAGGCGCTCGACCTCTGGGAAGAGGCGACCGGGCAGATGTACGAGTCGGCGCTGCCCGGCGGCTCCAGCGACGCCCGCAACACCGAGGCGGTCCGGGAGCTACTCCGCGACCTGTTCGCGATATGGGACCAGCTCGCCGCCCGCAATGCGCTTTCCGACGAGCTGTACGTGATCGAGTTGGGCGTCGGCAACGGGAACCAAGCGAAGACCTTCCTCGACGAGTTCTTGATCGTCGAGGCCGTCCAGGGCCGCGACTATTACCGGCGGCTCCACTACCTGATGTGTGACTACTCGCCGCACGTCCTGCAGCTCGCCCGGAAGGCGGTCGCGTCACATTCTGACCATGTCAGCTCGTTCGTCCTCGACGCGACGCAGCCGACGACCTCTCTGGGGTTCCTGAAGTACAAGGTCTTCTTGATCTATGTCTCAAACGTCTACGACAACCTCCCGACCGACGAGGTCGCCCGCCTCGGTGGCCGCTCTTACCGGGTCGAGACCCGCGCATACCTGCCGGCGGCGGAGGCGGGCAGTATCGCGAGCGACTTCTCGACCGATCTGAAGGCCCTCCCTGAGCTGGTCCACAAGCTGCTCCGCCTGGGTCCCGCGCTGCTCTCCGAGGCTGCACCCGCCCATTTCGGCAAGGCCAGCGATGCGGTGGAGTTCTGGTCGAGAGTATGGGCCGGACTGCGGCTCACAGAGCGGTACGCCCCCCTGGTAGGGCTCGACCTCTACCGGATCGCCCCCGGCGTGAGCGGCGAGATGCTGCGTCCGCTGTTGGAGTCGGGCGGCGACATTCGCATGCACGTCAACAACGGGGCGGTGGCGAGCTTCGTCGACACCCTGCCACTTCTCCATCCGTACGGCAGGCTCCTGAATCACGACCTCTTCGTCACCGACACCCACCGGTACCGCATCGGATTTCTCGGACCTGGAAAGTACGAGGGCTCAGTCGTGAACTGGATCAACGGACCGCTCTTGCAACATATCGGCAACCGGAAGGGGTTTGACGTGCGGTACCAACCATTCCGGCACCGCAAAGGTACGAACATTGTCACGATGACCGCGCAGGTGCGTGACTGATGCCTGGTCACGCGACGGCTCCGCGCTCTTTGCCTTATCTACCCACCACCGTCGTCGGGTCGTACTCGGTCCCGGAATGGCTCGACCGGCTCAAGACGGATTATTACCAAAATCGTCTGAGCAAGCAGCACCTGAGTGAGATCTGTGACGCATGTATCAAGGCAGCGCTCAAGGACCAGGAGCTCACCGGGATCGATGTGGTATCCGACGGGGAGCTCCGCCGAGACAACGACATCGACTACCTTCTCGCCAGGATTCCGGGTATTGAGGTGGAAAACACCGCGAAGACTTACTATTACGACTATTACGAGACAGTGGTAACGACCGCGCTGCCGAGCCATGAGGCGACCGCCCTAGGCCTAGCTGAAGATTTCTCCTTTACCCGCGCGCACACCGATCGGCCCATAAAGTTCTCCTTCACTGGGCCGTTCTCGCTGTCCCGTCGGGTACGCAACGACGCCTACCCGAACACGGCCGACCTCGTCTTGGCCCTCGCCGAGGTGCTGAACGCCGAAGCGCACCGGCTCGCGGCCGCGGGCGCCACGCTCATGCAGATCGACGAGCCGTTCCTGGCGGGGTACCCCGACGAGGTGAGCGTCGCGATCGAGGCGATCAACGTCGTCACGAAGGGTGTCGACGCGACGTGGGGCCTGCACGTGTGCTACGGCAACCGCTATGCGCGCCCCTCCTGGGAGGGCCACTACGACTTCCTGTTCCCGGCAGTCATCGACGCGAACGTCGATCAGCTGATCCTCGAGTTCGCTCGCAAGGGCTACGACGACCTGCAGCTCATCCAGCGGTTCGGGTGGGACCGGGCGTTGGGCCTCGGGGTGGTCGACGTGAAGACGGAGGACGTTGAAACCCCTGACCTGATCGCGGCGCGCATCCGCCGGGCACTGGACGTGGTGCCCCCCGAACGGCTGATCGTCAACCCCGATTGCGGGCTGCGCCACCTCCCCGCGGACGCGGCGCGGGCAAAGCTGCGAGCCATGGTCGAGGGCGCGGCCACGGTCCGCCAGGAACTGCCCAGAGGTGAGGGCGCCGCGCCAGCGGCGCTGGCGGCCGCGGAGCTACATAGCGTGAACAGCGACACCCATGGAGAGATGATCGATGAAGCCACTGGATGACAACGAGTACCTGTTCACCTCGGAGTCGGTAACGGAGGGACACCCTGACAAGGTGGCCGACCAGATATCGGACGCCGTCCTCGATTCGGTAATGGCCGAGGATCCGGGTGGCCGCGTGGCGTGTGAGACGCTGGTGACCACCGGTCTCGTGGTGCTCGCGGGTGAGATCACCACGACCGCGAGGCCTGAGTTCACCGAGATCGTCCGTGAGACCCTCTGTGAGATCGGCTACGACAGCGGCGAGTTCGGGTTCGACGGCAACCACTGCGCGGTCATGGTCGCGTTGGACAAGCAGTCACCCGACATCGCCCAGGGCGTCGACACGGCTCAGGAGCGGCGGGGTCAGTTAAGTGACGACGACCTGGACAGTGTCGGCGCCGGTGACCAAGGCATGATGTTCGGTTATGCGTCGAACGAGACGCCGGAGCTGATGCCGCTCCCCATCGCGCTGGCGCACCGGCTCGCCCGGCAGCTCGCCCACGTGCGGAAGTTGAACGTCATCGACTACCTCCGCCCGGACGGCAAGACGCAGGTCACGGTGCGCTACCGCGACGGGGTGCCGATCGCGATCGAGAAGGTGCTGATCTCCACCCAGCATCGGGAAGGGATCGAGGACCAGATCCCGGCGGACCTATGGGAAAACGTGGTCCTCCCGGTGCTGCCCGGCGGGCTCTACGACGCGGCTGAGCTGCGCGAGAACTTCTACGTCAACCCGACGGGCCGGTTCGTGATCGGCGGTCCGGTCGGCGACGCCGGGCTCACCGGGCGAAAGATCATCGTCGACACCTACGGCGGGTTCGCCCGGCACGGTGGTGGCGCGTTCTCGGGCAAGGACCCGTCGAAGGTCGACCGCTCGGCCGCGTACGCCGCCCGGCACGTGGCGAAGAACATCGTGGCGGCCGGGCTCGCCGATCGGGTCGAGGTGCAGGTGGCCTACGCTATTGGGATGGCGAGGCCTCTGTCGATGATGGTCGAGACGTTCGGGACCGAGCGCATTCCACGGTCGACGATCCTCTCGCTGGTCGAGGAGCACTTCGACCTCCGCCCCGCCGCGTTCCGCGACTCGCTCAAGCTGCACCGACCGATCTACAAGAAGACCGCCGCGTACGGCCACTTCGGCCGGGACGACGACGACTTCACCTGGGAGCACACCGACAAGGCCGACGTCCTGCGCAGCGCTGCCGGGCGGTCTTCGTAACCTTCGTCAATTTAGAGGAGAACCAGATGCCTGACGTACAAACCGTAAACGGCGTCGACTTCGCCGTCGCGGACCTGACCTTGGCTGAGTACGGCCGCAACGACATCCGGTTGGCTGAGCACGAGATGCCGGGGCTGGCGGCAACCCGTCGTGAGTACGCGGGGCAGCAGCCGCTGCGGGGTGCGCGTATCACGGGCTCACTCCACATGACGGTGCAGACGGCCGTGCTGATCGAGACCCTGGTCGCTTTGGGCGCGCAGGTCCGTTGGGCCAGCTGCAACATCTTCTCGACCCAGGACCACGCCGCCGCGGCCGCCGTCGTGGGACCGGACGGTACGCCCGACGCGCCCGCCGGGGTACCGATCTTCGCGTGGAAGGGCGAGTCGCTCGAGGAGTACTGGAACTGCACGGAGCGGGCGTTGACGTGGCCGGACGGCGGTGGCCCGAACATGATCCTCGACGACGGTGGCGACGCCACGCTGCTGGTGCACAAGGGCGTCGAGCTCGAGAAGGTCGGCAAGGTACCGAGCGAGGCATCCGCCGAGTCCGAAGAGATGGCGGTCGTGCTGCGGCTGCTCCAGCGCAGCTTGGACCGCGACCCCAATCGTTGGACCACGCTCGCGGCGGAGATCCGCGGCGTGACGGAAGAGACCACGACCGGCGTGCTCCGGCTGTACGACATGTTCCGTGCTGGCACGCTGCTGTTCCCGGCGATCAACGTCAACGACTCCGTCACCAAGTCGAAGTTCGACAACAAGTACGGGTGCCGGCATTCCCTCATCGACGGCATCAACCGCGGCACCGACGTGCTGATCGGCGGCAAGGTCGCGGTGGTCTGCGGCTATGGTGACGTCGGCAAGGGGTGTGCCGAGTCCCTGCGGGGCCAGGGCGCTCGCGTCATCGTGACCGAGATCGACCCGATCTGTGCCTTGCAGGCGGCGATGGACGGGTTCCAGGTGGCCCGTCTCTCTGACGTCGTGTCGACCGCGGACATCTTCGTGACGGCGACCGGGAACCTCGGCGTCATCATGGTCGGCGACATGGCCGCGATGAGACACCAGGCGATCGTCGGCAACATCGGTCACTTCGACAACGAGATCGACATGGCCGGCCTGACCGCCACGCCGGGCATCTCCAAGACCACCATCCGGCCCCAGGTCGACGAATGGCGGTTCCCCGACGGCCACTCCGTGATCGTGCTCAGCGAAGGCAGGCTGCTCAACCTCGGCAACGCCACCGGCCACCCAAGCTTCGTCATGTCCAACTCGTTCACCAACCAGGTGATCGCCCAGATCGAGCTGTTCACCAAGCCCGAGGACTACCCACTCGGCGTCTACGTGCTACCCAAGCACCTGGACGAGAAGGTCGCCCGCCTCCACCTCGGCGCGCTCGGCGTCCGCCTGACCGACCTGCGCCCCGAACAGGCCGCCTACCTCGGCGTCCCAATCGAAGGCCCCTACAAATCGGACCACTACCGCTACTGAGTTGTGTGCTGGAGAGCTCGACGGGGAGGGCCTGCAGGCCACGCAGCAGGAGACTCTCGGCCGTAAGCGCTCGATGAACCGCGGGCTTAACGCCTTGCGCACGAGGCCGCGTAAGCGCGTGTGGTCGGGCGGGTCGACGCTGATCATGTGCTTGCCAAACACGCCATCGTCCCCGAGGGAGTACGCGAGCTGTCCCGGGCACCCTTGATTGCGGGCGTCCTTGGAGGGCTCAACAGTCTTGCGGCCATGGACCCTGGCGACGGGCTCATCCCGTCACCATGCACGAGCCCCCTTAACACCCTTCGGACAGGCCTCAGCGCAGGTACGGGCGGAGCGCGATCTCATCGTCAGGGCGGACACGGCGGAGCTCGACCACCGACCGAAAGCCCTCGTCCGGAGTGACGATCGCCGTGATGCCTTCCTCGGCGCAGGTCGCCACATGGACGAGGTCACGAGCGGTGAGGTGCGGATAGCGCGTCACCAGACCGCCCATACGTTGCATCACGGCATGAGTGATCGGTAACACGGGTGCGAACAGGTCGAGAGCGCCTTCCGCCATCCGCGCGCCCCGCTCGCGACTGTCGACGACGGTGAACCGGTGGAAGATCTCCTGGATCACCTCCGCCGAGGTCACGGCGAGCAAACGGCCTGACTCGGCATGGCGCAATATCGTTCGGCAGGGCTCTCGCAGCGGATGCTCCCGGCCGGCGGCATACATGATCACCGCGGTGTCGATGAAGATGGTCATCGATCGGTGGTGGGGGCCGCTCCTCGGGCGATCTGTCCCTTCATGACCTCCCAGTCATCCACTGGGGCCTCGAGCGAGAACAGCGCCTCCAGCGCCTGCGAGCGTGTCCGCCGCCTAGGCGCCGTGTAGGCGTCGATCGCCTCACGGATGACGGACCCGACCGAGACTCCTCGGCGGCTGGCAATCCGCTCCAGCCGCTCCCGTTGCTCGGGAGTCAGCAACACCTGCGTTCGCTCACTCAACATACGCCTACTATACTATGCGCAGGTCTTGGTGCCGGCGCGGAACACGGCGCGCACGTCATGGAGGGCTCCTGCACTGAGATGAGAATCGGCTACATGCCGCCTGGTTTGCCGGGTTCGCGCCAGTTGGTTGGTGGCCTATTCCTGCACTGTGCAGAGTAATGCCGGTAGTTCGGCAAAACTCTGCACAGTAGCGTCAGGCGGAGAGTAGCTGAGCGAGGTTGTCCTCACCGAAGAGCGACGTGACCTCGATGAACGCCTGCTCCGTGGTGAGCGCCTTGCCGGCGGCCCAGGCGGCGGCGAACGCCTCGGCGCCAAGGGCACTGCGGACGGAGGCCACGTGGCGTGCGTGGTCGGCACGCTCGGCGGCGAGCACAGGAGCGCCGATCTCGGCGCGGAGCGCGTCCGCGGCGCCGAGCAGTCGGGCAGCGGCGACCGGCTGATCACCTGCCGCGACGCGGGCCAGCGCCTCCAGGCACATCGCGGTGCCCCTTCGGCAACGGATCTGCCGGCACGCGATCAGGCATTCGAGGAGAAGGCCGGCCGCACGCTCGACGTCGCCCCGCCGTTCGGCGGCCACGGCGAGGATGCTCCGCGCCAACAAGATGCCCGGGGCGTAGCCGACGGCGAGGCAAGAGACCAAAGCCTGGTCGGCGAGCGTGGCGGCGAGCTCGTCCTCCTGTCGAAGGCAGGCCACCTCGGCGCGGAAGCCCAGCGCCATCCCGATCGCGAAGGGTTCTCCGACCTCCCTGGCCAACCGCACGCTGTCGTCAGACAGGATGGCACCCTGCTGTGGGTCCCCGTGGTCGACGGTCACCCTGCTCAGTAGCGCGAGCGCCATCGCGAGCGTCCACCGGTCGCCCAGGCGGCGGGTGATGACCACAGCCTCCTTAAGCAGACGGCGGCCGTGCTCGCCGTCGCCGCATACCCATGCGGTGGCACCGAGCACGTAGCTCGCCAACGCGACGTGCCGGTCGTCGCCATGCCGCCGGGCGAGCGCCAGGCATTGCTGGCCAACCGCGGCGGCCTCCTCAAAGTCACACTGTGCGGCGGCGAGAAACCCGGCGCCGAACAGCAGGCCTATCCGCACCGGCGGCGTGGCCTCGTCGCCGTGCTCCAACGCCGCCTGGATGAGCTGCCGGCCTTCGCCGTAGGGGCCTCGGAGGTTCCACAGCCACCAGCCGGCAAGAGTCGTCCGTAAGCCGGCGGTCACATCTCCGCCATCGAACGCCCAGGCAAGCGCCGCCCGCAGGTTGGCGCGCTCGGCGTCGAGGCGGTCCAGCCACACGCCCGAGTCCGGCCCCGCGGCCTGACCAACGAGGTGGGGCGCGGTCTCCTCGGCCAGCGCGAGATAGTAGGCCGCATGGCGGGAACGCACCTCATCCATCTCGCCACGCTGCTCCAGCCGTTGGTGGCCGTACTGGCGCAACGTCTCGAGCAGCCGGTACCGGGCCAAGCCCGATCCCCCGTCCGCCCGCAGCACGAACGACTTGTCCACGAGCCGCCCGAGGACGTCGACCGTGTCGTCGCCCAACGTTCCGACGGCCTCGATCGCATCGAGCGTGAACCCGCCCGCGAAGACCGACAAGCGATCGAACAGCATGCGCTCGCGCTCGCCGAGCAGGTCGTAGCTCCAGTTCACCATGGCCGAAAGCGTCCGGTGGCGTGCTGGCGCTCCTCGTGTGACCTGCGATAAGAGTTGGAAGCGGTCGTCGAGCCGCTCGGCGATCTGGCGGACGGACAGCGTCTTGAGCCGGGCCGCCGCCAGCTCGATCGCGAGCGGGATGCCGTCGAGATGGCGGCAGATCTGCGCGACATATGGCTCGGTGTCCCGCGATGGGCGGAAACCGGCGGAGGCGGCCCGGTCGGCGAACAACGCGAGGGCGGAAGCCGCGGACAGCGGCGGTAGCAGCCAGGCCACCTCTCCAGGAACCGCGAGGGCCTCCTGGCTCGTCGCCAAGACCCGGACGCCGGGGCATGCGCGTAGCAGCGCCGCAGCCAGCTCGGCGCACGCCTCGACGAGGTGCTCGCAGTTGTCGAGCACGATGAGCACCTGCGCGTGCCGCAGGTAGTCGGCGAGCGTGTCGATCATCGGAAGGCCAGGCTCGTCACGGACCTTCAGGCTCGCCGCCAAGGCCAACGGCACCCGCGCCGGGTCTCTGACCGGCGCCAGGTCGACCAGCCAGACGCCGTCGCTGAACTCAGCCGTCAGCTCGGCCGCCGTCTGCAACGCCAGCCGTGTCTTCCCGGTGCCACCCGCGCCAACCATCGTGACCAGCCGCGAGCTCGCCATGAGCTGCTGGAGCTGAGCGATCTCCTCGCCGCGGCCGATGAAGTTCGTCAACGGTGCTGGCAAGTTGCCGAGGCTGGCCGCAACCGACCCTGTGGCCGGCTGCAACGCCGAATCTTGCCGGAGGATCGCCCGCTCGATGCGCTGCAGCTCGGGACCAGGGTCCAGCCCCAACTCCTCGGCCAGCGTCCGCCGCACCGTCTCGTACGCGGCGAGGGCCCGGGCCTGCCGCCCCGCCCGGTACAGGGCCACCATGAGCTGGCCCCAGGTCCGTTCGCGTAACGGGTCGGCGGCTACGAGGGCCTCCAACTCTGGGATCAGCTCGGCGTGACGCCCCAGCTCGAGGTCGGCGTCCACACGCGCCTCCAACGCCGCCTGCCGTAGCCCCGCCAGGCGGGCCTGCTCACCTTCGACAAAGTCGTAACCGGGCAGGTCGGCGAGCACATCGCCCCGCCACAGCGCGAGCGCCTCCCGCAGCCGCGTGGCGGCCAC
>JBOGED010000409.1:0-5847 GCA_050743625.1 Egibacteraceae bacterium
TCGGCACCTACACCTACCTCGACCTCACCCCGCTCGGCCGGCAAGAGGACTGGGAGCAGCCCACCGGCCGCAGCGACGGCCCCTTCATGTCCTGGGTCCGCCGCCACGACCAGTACGACACCTAGCCCTCATCCGACGTTGCCGGAGCTGGTGCTACGCGCGATCAACCGGTTCGACCCTGACACCTCGCAGTTGCACGCGACGACGATGGGGCGCACGAGCGCGGACTCTTTGATCGTCCTGTTGTTGTCCTCACGGAGGATGGATACGACAAGAAAGAGCGTGCGATTTCCCGACTTGGTCGGGGTCACGTTCCACTGCCACTCCTGGAAATCGGTCGGCGACAGCTCCTGGATTGCTGAGCCGATCCGCGTGATCTCGAAACGATCGCCGGTGAGTTCCGCTTGCATCACGAGATCCACCGGTAGCGCTTCCAAGCGCGGTTCGCCACTGCCCCTCTAGTCCCTCGTAGATCGCCTGGGACAGCTCACGGGCGATTCGGGCCTCGACGAGTTTCCGCATTTCAGCGCCACAAATTGACTGAAGGGAAGGGGCGTGGAGGGCGCATCCTGTGGCGTGATGCGCGCACGAGCGCCATGCTCGACCGCGAACCCCGCCGCTCCCGCCTGAGCAGGAGCGGCACAGTGATACGCCCTTCAGCCGACACCTCGCCGCCAAGTTGCTCGGCTGATGCTACTTTCAGCAACTGCGACAACCGGGCGAAGCCGATGAGATCAGGATGGCCCTATCCCTCTTCTTCCTCACCCTCTCCGACCGGCTCGATGGTCCCGATCACGTCCCCGGCGCTAACCGAGTCGCCGCTATTGATGCCCCACCTCAAGATGCCGGTGGCGGATGCTTCACCCTTGGCAGACTCATCATCGGGGTCGTAATAAAGGACGGTACCTGGTCGGACAAGCTCGCCGTTACCGGCCGCGAATTCGACGACCTGGCCCTTGTCGGCACGTATTTCTGTAGCCATCGGGTGTCCCCTTTCCGTCCTCGTTTCATGGTTTCCCGGCACGATGGAGCCGAGGCCGCACACCTTAATCCAAAAATGGTTTGCGGGTGACAGACAGGCGACGAGATGCGGACCAGACGCACCCGCAGCGCAGGCCGCTGGCACCTGCACCGCTGCTACCGGCAGTCGGGCGGGGAGCAAGTCCGGCCAACGTCTTTCCGCGGGTGCGTTCCTGGTGTCGGATGAAGACCCGCAAGGCCGTGGTGTGTCGACCTTCAAGCCCCGAGAGCCCGCTGGCAGCGCTACGTCCGTCTGCGGTACGCCGTGGACCCGACGCCACCAAAGCCAGGTGAAGGCCGGAGAACGGTTGGTCGACACTGGTAGGGGTGATGTTATGCACGCGGCTGGGGCTGCCACAGCGGACCGGCCATACGACCGCAACAAGCCAGGAGCAGTGCCGTGACCACACGCCCAAGCGAAGCTCCAAGCGGTACGACAGAATCGGACCAGATCACACGCGATGAGCTAAGGCTTGCCGCTCGCAATCATGGAATACCCTTGGAAGCCCTGCGCCATGACATCACTCCGCTGGGAATGCACTACGTACTCGTTCACTACGACATCCCCGCCGTTAATGAGCAGTCTTGGCAGCTACAGATAGGCGGGCAGGTTCGCCGTCGCGTCCAGCTGTCGCTTGCTGATATTCGGGCTCGCCCACGCATCGTCCAGCAAATCACCATGGAGTGCGCCGGGACCGGCCGGGCTCGCTTGTCACCCCGCGCGCTTAGCCAGCCATGGCTGCATGAAGCGATCGGCAACGCCGAGTGGGCTGGCACCCCATTGGCTCCGCTGCTCGATGAGGCAGGACTCCTCGACGATGCGGTAGAGATCGTCTTCACAGGCTTGGACCGCGGGCTCGAAGGCGGCGTCGATCAGGTCTATGAACGGAGCCTGCCGATCGCCGAAGCCCGGCGGGAGGAGGTGGTCCTCGCCTATGAAATGAACGGCCAGCCGCTTCTGCCTCAGCACGGATGCCCGCTCCGCCTGCTCGTCCCAGGCTGGTATGGGATGACCTCGGTGAAGTGGCTGTCGCGCATCACCGCGGTATCCGAGCCATTCGAGGGCTACCAGCAGGTAAACGTCTACCGCTGGCGGCAGCATCCCGAGGAACCGGGCGAGCCCGTCGAGCGCATCGCGGTCCGCTCGCTCATGATCCCGCCGGGAATCCCCGAGTTTCTCACACGCCATCGCTACGTGCAGCGGGGAGCCTGTCGGCTGTCGGGGCGGGCCTGGTCAGGCAACGGATCGATCGTGCGGGTCGAGCTCAGCGCGGACGGCGGGCGCTCGTGGGCAGACACGCTCGTATCTCGATCCGTTGCCTCACACGCCTGGCAGGCATGGACCTATACCTGGCATCCTTCCGGCGCCGGCGACTACGAGTTGTGTTGCCGGGCAACAGACTCCGCCGGCAATACCCAACCGCTGGAGCCGGTATGGAATCTCGGCGGGTACGCGGTCAACGCCGTACAGCGCGTACCCGTCACCGTTCAACACTGAAGGTCATTCGGTCGGCATTCGGCATATGAACCGCCCCCGGGTAGTCTGCCCTCAGATGACGGTAGCCCGAACGCGCGCGACTCGGACCGGGCTCTCCTCGAGTTCATCGAGGCCGCAACCGGCCGCTCGACGCACTCCCCGCTACCCGTACTGCGCTAGCCGCTTGTGGAGCATACGCGACGGATACGTCGCCAAGGCTCCACACATCGTCCCGTAAGGCGACGCGGGTGTCGGCTGTCAGGCCGGGTAGGCGGTGGTTCGCTGGTCGGGTCGAGCCGCCACTCGAGCACGATCCGTTCGACCGGGACGGCGCCGGGGATCTCGCCCTCCTCCGCACGTCGAGTGAGTGGAAGCTCGACGGCTACGACCCGATCAAGCTCTACAGCGAGGAGGGCTCCGGGTCGTCGGTGCAACGGTCGGACACGCGCGAGAACCACGATGGCTCGTTCTCGGAGATCCGGCGGCGCATCTGTCGTGACCGTACCGGACCGGCGCGATCGAGCGCGAAGCAAGGGATGCCGGTATCGCGCCCCGAGCTGATCGAGCTGGTGCTCATCCGAGCGTCTAGATCAGCGGTATATCGCCAGGGCTGGGACGAGGTCAGGGGCAGGTGTAGCGCGAGTACGTGATGCCGCTTTGGAAGCCTTCGCTTCGAGCAATCTCAGCTCCGGCAACTCGAACCCCTCGGGGAACAGCCGACCACCGCGGCCCTGCACGACGGGGTAGACGAACAACCGATACTCGTCGACCAGCCCCGCCTCGATCAGGGCGTGGCACAGCGTGATGCTGCCAGTGACCACGATGTCCTGACCCGGTTGCTCCTTCAGCGCGCGGACCTCAGCGATGGGATCACCGGACAGGATGGTGGAGTTCTGCCATTCCGGGTCGGTCATGGTTGAGGAGACGACGTACTTTTGCACCCGGTTGAGGTAAGCGGTGATGCCCGTGGCATCGTCTGACTGCTTGGGCCAGTAGCTGCGGAGATCCTCGAAGGTCTGCCGGCCTACCAGGAACCCATCGGCCTTGCTGTGCTGGTGATGCAGCTCCTCGAGCAGATCTGAGTTGTCCACCCCGACCGACTCTGCGGATCGAACCAGTTTCCTAGCATCTCGATCGAGCCGTCGAGGGTGATGTTCTGGGTGATTGCAAGGGTACGCAACGGCGGCCTCCTCATGTCCCACTGTCACTGACTACGTTGTTCGGCTCTTGCCAAGAGGAGACCCTGGCTACGCGTGAACTCATCGGTGAGGAGTTCATACGGGACACTGCCATCGACCATGGCGTGACCGGAATGCACCGCGCTCGGCCGGATCCGCGCGAGGCGATAGCGGCCTGCCGCCACGACCTGCAAGCGGTTTGGGTCTCCCGGCGCAGTCCCTCGGAGTGACAGGTCCGCGGCCAGCGGTTCGGAGACCCATACCGTCACGCGCGCGAACGGCGCTCGTCGGCCAGGTTGAGTCGCGTCCGCCCAGCGGCCGGCAGATGCAGGTCGTCGACCTCGGCTGCGGTCTCGGACGATGCGCTGGCCGAAGCCACGCTGTACTCGCACCGGAACGCTACGCGGAGCTGCTCGACGAGCTCGGCTTCGCCGAGCAACACGTCCGCCTGCAGGTCTACAGCCACCACCTGGCGTCGACCGGTACCGGCACCCCCTGCTCGACGAGCTGGGAGACCGATCACCCTACTTCTACACGTTCAAGCGCGTGCTGTTCTGGGGCAAGCTCCCTCCCCCGCCGCGGGAGCCGACGAGGCTATGACACCGGGGCGGCGTTGTACTCCTCGTCGGTGACGTGGTCGCCCCAGGTCGCGGGGTTGCCGTCGTCGTCGACCTCGAGCATGGCGAGGTGGGTCATGAAACGGTCGGGGGCGGCGCCGTGCCAGTGGTCTTCGCCGGGCTCGAAGAAGACGCGGTCACCGGGGCGGATGACCTCGATCGGGCCGCCACGGCGCTGCACGAGGCCGACGCCCTCGGTGACGTAGATGGTCTGGCCGTTGGGGTGGGTGTGCCAGGCGGTGCGGGCGCCCGGCGTGAAATGGACGCTGCTGGCCGACAGGCGCGATCCCTCTGACGGCGTGGCGATGGTGTCGAGGTAGACAGCGCCGGTGAACCAATCGCTCGGCCCGGCGGCCGTCTCGATGGAGTTCTTGGTGATCTGCATGTCGTTCTCCTGGGTTGGGTGTCGATCTCGCGTGAGCTTCAGGCCGCCGCTGGGAACGTCGGGGGCGCCTCGACTCAGATCTCGAGCCGCGACTCCTCGAGGTCGAGCTCGCGCAGGATCCGGTTCATCACCTCGTTCGAGAGCTCTCCGTCGGAGATCGGTGAAGTTCGCGAAGACCGACGAGGCGTGGAGCAGCGGCGGCAGGAAGACGACCAGCACGACCTCGGGATCGAGCTTCACCTCGGGCAGCCCGGGAACGAACCCGAACAAGGCGCCGACGACGAGCACGATCGGATACGGCAACGACAGCTGGCGGGCGAGCGCGCTCAGGCCCGCGACAGCCACGAGCAAACCGGCGATGAGAATCTCGGCGTGGCCCATCCTTCGGATCTCCTACCGGCCGGCGTCCCCGGAAGCGCACCGGCGTCGTCGCGGGCGACGCCTGCAATACCTGCGGCGGTGAGGGCTGAGGATACTGCCCTGCCCGATCCCTGCAGACAAGAGATCACGCGTCGCCGATGACCGACGTTGACGTTGCCGGCCGCATCGACGACGGTGCGGTGGACTCCAGCATCGATGCTTAAACGGGATTCACGATCAAGGAGCTTGCGGAAGAGACCCCTTTGCCAATCTAGAGAGGTCCACAAAATCCTGGAGGCAGCAGCGCCTACCCGGCGGTCGGTGATCCTGTGACCTATCAGCGTTAACACACCGTCGAGAGTTCGAATCTCTCCGACTCCGCCGCATATTGTGCTACTGACCTTCGGTTTTTATTAGCGGCTTGCGATTTGTGGCCACACCAGGGACACACCCGCTCGCCCGCCACGTGCCCGCGGGGGGGGTTGACCTCGCCGAGCCGTTCTCCCCCGAGCTACTCGCCGCCAGAGACTTCAGCGGTTCGGGATGCTCGTGGGGCGACACGACGTGACAACAGCTTGTGCCGGGCGTTGCTGGACCCAACGGAGCAGCAGGAAGCCCTCGTCTTCCTCACCGACACGGCCATCCCTACGGCTTGGGCGACCAAGCTGATTCGCGACTTCTGAGCCTAGTCAGCATGGAACGGCCGGCTCCGGTCGCGGTATTCGTGGGTCATCCGCCCGCGGATGAACCCACGGACGGAGCCACATACGGAAAGGAGCCGGCCATGCCCAGTATCTATCATCCCGACGC
>JBOGED010000410.1:0-3565 GCA_050743625.1 Egibacteraceae bacterium
GAGCAGCAGCGCGTCAACCTCGCCGCCGCGACCATCGCCCCCGCCCGCCTGCTCCTGCTCGACGAGCCTGTCGCCGCCCTCGACGCCGCCAACCGCCGCGCCGTCCTCGACCTCGTCGCCAGCCTGGCCGCACGCGGCGTCGCCGTGCTGTCCGTGTTCCACGACCCCGACATCCTCCGCCGCGTCGCCACCCGCGTCATCCTCCTCCACGACGGCCAGGTCACCTGACCGTGCCCCGCGGCGCTCGTCTCTAGTCAGGCGCTTGAGTCAAGCCCTGTTTTGCGCGCGTACGCGCAAAAGCCGCAGGCCAAGAGATCTCGGGACACCCACAACACCTGTTGGTCCGCTGTTTTTGCGCGCCAGCGCGCAAAAACAGACAAGCGCACTGCCTGCGCTCACGGTCGTTCGGGTAACGTTCGCTCAGCCGATCGCCGCGGTACACGCGCCCGCCAGATACCGGTGCCTCGATAGGGGAACGCGGGCAGTCGGGATGCGGGGAGGCGGCATGGGCAGGCAATGGCGCACACTGTGGTTGGCGGTGCTGATGCTGACGGTCGCGACGGTCGCGACGGTCGCGTGCACGGGCACCGCGACCGCGAGCGAGGCGCGGGTCGTCCGGCTTGCCGTGACCGACCTACAGGGCCTGGAAGAGCTGCAGCGCGAGTTCGGTGCCTTCAAGACGCAGATCGAGCAGGTGACCGGCTTCGCGGTGGAGTTCTTCCCTGTGCCGAACAGGGTCGCGGCGACCGCCGCACTCGAGACCGACCAGGTCGATCTCGTCTTCACCGGTCCCGCGGAGTATGTCGTGATGCGAGCCCGGACCGAGGTCCAGCCCGTCGTCGCGGTACGGCGGCCTGGCTACCACTCCTGTATCTACACGTCGGCTGGCAGCGGGATCACTACGCTGGACCAGCTTGCCGGGCAGAAGATCGGGATGAGCGACGTCGGCTCCACGAGCGGCCACCTGGGCCCCTCGCAGATGCTGCTCGACGCGGGCATCGACCCGCTCAGCGACCTCCAAGTGCTCACCCTCGGCGACGCGGTGCACGCGGCGTTGGAGCGGGGCGACATCGCCGCGGTGGGCGTCGGGTGCCACGACTTCCAGGAGTACACCGGCGGCGACCGGGACGCGTTCCCGATCCTCGCCGAGGGGCCGCCCTTGCCGCCGGACGTCGTGATCGCGCGCCCAGACCTGGATCCCGAGGTCGTCGAGCGGATCCGTACCGGGTTCGAGGAGAACTGGCCGGCACTGCTGCGGGCCATGCTAGAGGGCCAGGACAACCAGAAGTACTCCGACGCCGAGCTGGTGATCCCGACCGACTCTGACTACGACGTCGTCCGGTCGATGTACGAGGCGATCGGCGTCGATGACTTCACTGAGTTCATCGACTGACCGACTGTGGGGTTGGCCATCGTCGTCAAGGATCTGGTCCAGGTCTTCCCGGACGGGTTCCGCGCGCTCGACGGTGTGGACCTGACCATCGAGCCGGGAGAGATCACCGCGCTGGTCGGCGCGAACGGGGCGGGCAAGTCGACGCTGCTGCGCGGTATCGTGCGGTTGCGTGAGCCCACGGCGGGGCAGGTCTTGGTCGGGGAGGTCGACGTGACAGCGGCCAGCGCGCAACAGCTGAGAAGGCTGCGCTGCCGGGTTGGGATGGTGTTCCAGCGCTTCAACCTCGTCCCGCGGCTCACCGTCTTCCACAGCGTCCTCCATGGCGCTCTCGGGCGCGCCGGCGCGCGCGGGTGTTGGCCGGCGACCGCGGCACGAGGTGAGCGCGCCGAAGCCATGACGTGCCTGGAGCGCGTCGGCCTCGCCGAGCTGGCGCGACGCCGGGTCCAGGACCTGTCCGGCGGGCAGCAGCAGCGTGTCGCGATCGCGCGCATGCTGATGCAGCGGCCAGAGGTCGTGCTGGCCGACGAGCCGACCGCCAGCTTGGACCCTTCCGCCGGTGAGGCGGTTATGGCGTTGCTCCAGGGCATCGGCCGCGAGCGCGGGATCACGGTGGTGATCGCGCTCCACCAGCTCGACTACGCGCGCCGCTTCACCGACCGCGTGATCGGGATGCGGGCCGGCGGCATCGTGCTCGACTTGCTCAGCTCGGAATGGCGGCAGGAGGTCGTCAACCGCCTCTACGAGCCGGTCGCGTGAGCGTACGGGCTCACCCCCCGCCGAGGCTACGGCCTCCCCGTCCCACTGGCGTGCTCGGCGGGACGGTGCTCGTTGCCTTGCTCGTCCATGCCGTGGCTACGGGCGCGTGGGTGTCCCCCCTCGAGCTGCTTCGTAACGCTGGGCGGTTCGCCGAGTTCTTCGCCGAGGCGATCCCTGGAGACCTCAGCCGGATCGGGCCGATCCTTTACGCGCTGCTGGTCACGTTCGAGATGGCGCTTGTCGGAACCCTCGGTGGGGTGGTGCTGAGCGTGCCGCTGGGAGTGGCGGCGGCGCGCAACACCACTCCCCACCCGGTCCTGTACGGCCTCGCCCGTGGGACAGTCGCCTTGTTCCGGACGGTCCCCGACATCGTGTGGGGGATCATCTTCGTGATCACCGTCGGTCTCGGGCCACCGGCTGGCGTGCTCGCGATCACCGTCGACGTCGCGGGTTTCTGTGGGAGGTTCTTCGCCGAGTCGATCGAGGAGGTCGACCAAGGACTGCTCGACGCGCTGCGGGCGATCGGCGCCCGGCCTGGCGCGGTGGTCGCCGGGGCGGTGCTTCCCTCCTGCCTACCGGCGTTCGTCGCGACGTCGCTGTTCGCGCTGGAATCCTCCACCCGCTCAGCCGTGGTGCTCGGCGTGGTAGGCGCCGGCGGGATCGGCATCGAGCTGACGACCGCGATGCAGCTGCTGCGGTTCGACCAGGCACTCACGATCATCTTGGTCGTGTTCGCCGCGGTCCTCGGGGTCGAGCGGCTCTCCGCGGCGATCCGCGGTCGACTGCTGTGACCGAGCGCACGATCCGCGGCGTCCTGCTCCTACCTGGCGGTGGTCAGGCGCCGATCGGCGACGCGGACGTGACGCTCGACGACGCTGGCGTCGTCACCGGGATTCACCCGGCTCGATCGAGCAACGGCCTGGTCCTGATGCCCGCGGCCGTCGATCTCCACCTCGACAACCTGCCCGCGCGCCGGCGCCCGAGGGCAACCGTCGAGCTGGACCTCGACCAGGTTCTGGTCACGCTCGACGCCGAGGTCGCCGCGGCGGGGATCGCCACGGTGTGCGTGGCGGCGCGCTTCGAGGACGCACCTGGCAAGGGCGTCGTGCTCTCCGACGCGATCGCGCTATGCGAGGTGGTCGAGCGGCTCGCGGGCCGGCTGGCGGTCGACTGGCGGATCCATGCCCGCGTCGAGCTGACCGATCCTGGGGTGGACGGCGCGCTCGCGAGCGTGCTCGCCGGCAGCAGCCGGATCGCGCTTGTCTCCATGATGGATCATTCGCCGGAACACACCCGCTTCGCCGACGCCGAGGCGCACCGGCAGTTCTACGCCGAGGACTGGGGCGTATCGCTCGATCAGGTCGACGCGGTCCTCGCCCGCAAGGTCCTGGCTCGCAAGCGCGAAGGGGCCGGTGG
>JBOGED010000411.1:0-2644 GCA_050743625.1 Egibacteraceae bacterium
GCTGCCGAGGCTGCCCGCGGCCGTCGCGCCGCATGAATTATCGCACCAGCCACAGCAGCGCACGGCACTGAACTGGCATTTCATGCCGCTGTGTCAGGAGGTCTGGACTCCGGCGACGGACCACTACGTATCTGCGGCCGAGTCGAGTTTACGTACCAAGGTCGCGGGCGCGACGCAACGGTAGGATTCGGTAATGACCGCCGCGACCTCGTTCCAGTCGGGCGTGATGTCGAGCCGGAGCCCGATCCAGCCACGATGGCCCACGAAGGCGGGCCGGAAGAAGCGCTCAGGGTCTGAGGAGATCACCTCGTTCTGCACACCTGGGGGCGCGGCACAGATGAGCGCAAGCCGCCCGTCGCCATGGTGGTCGTCGGTCAGGTAACAAAGCGTCCGCTTGCCTCGGACGAAGAAGGTCACGGCACCATGGCTCACACGCTCGCTCACCTCTGGCATGCGGGCGCAGATCTCCCGGAGCCGCTCGGTCGCCGCTGACACGTCAGCGTCCGTGTAGGGCAGCTCGTCCCGAGGAGTCGGCCTCATGGATCCCGAGTATCCCACTGCCGGCGTACGGTGTTCAGGCTAATCCCTGCGCTTTCTCACGCATGCGTGAAGAACCCTGGCCACAAGCGGTTCGCCGCTACGATGGCGTGAGATCACAGTGAGTTCGGTGCCGTGCCACCCGCCAGACGTGGACGCCGCCCTCCGGCGGGCGGCGTCGGTTGGGCCGTACTTCGCGATCAGTGTCGGCTCAGTCGCGCCAGGCGCGACCCCGCCGTGGCTTCCGGTCGTCGACCTGTATGATCCGAACGGGTCCGGCGGTCTTGCCATGGCGATCGGTACCGTCGGCGACCGGTTGAACACCCGCGAGCGTCGGGTGGCCGCCTCGTTGTTCTTCCAAGGGTATGCCGGGCGCCTGTGGTCTCCGGTGATCGCCTGCCTCGCCGCCGACGAGATCGTGCCTGAGCTGGGACCAAACGAGCTGTCCTGGCGCTACTTGCCCGATGAGCCGGTTGCGCTGCAGGCCAGCGCCGCGCGTGGGTCAGTCGTGCCCGCGGGGGCCGACCGGCTGCGGATCGCCGCCGAGCTGGCGTTCCAGTCAGTCGTGACGTCCCATCTGCAGCCGCTTACCGCGGCGGTACGCCGCGAGGTCAAGATCGCCGAGCCGCTGCTGTGGGGTAACGCCGCATCGGCGCTCGTCGGAGCGGTGGGGGTCCTCGCTGGGCAGCTGGAGAACGCGCACGACGTCGCGCGGACGGCACGTGGCGTGCTCACCCGGCTCTTGGACACTGGGGTGCTCCGCCAGACCGGCAGGCTGACGATCGGCCGGCGCGGCCGGCTCTTTTTCACCCGCCGCAGCTGCTGCCTTTACTATCGCGCTCCCGGCGGCGGCTTGTGCGGCGATTGCCCCTTACGCACGGCGAAGATGTCGGCCGCCATCGAGCGCCCGAAGGTGCAAGGCCCATAGAGCACACGCTGTGCGCGTTCCAAATGCGCCGGCGTCTCACCTCCCTCTACCCTCAACGCTCCTTCAACAGACTGCCGCCATGATGGAGTGATTCGTTGACTTCGGCGACGGATCATAGGGCGCTCGCCGTAGCACTACGCGAGCGCAAGAGAGGCGTGTACGTGCCTGTTGTGGCTTCACGTCGGAGACGTTCGCTGCGCTGCTCGTGTGCGACGCGCTCGTCGCATGTCTCAGTGACGGCGATCTTGTGGCTGACGCAGGGCTCGCCAAGGTCCGAGCGTCCGACAGCGGGGTCGAGGACGCGGAATGTCAGGCTGAGCTGGTGACGGCTCGTCAGAGGATCGCCGAGGTACTCGGACGGGTGGCCGGCGCGCCGAGGGCGCATACCGCCCGGCGTGTCCGGACGTCTGTAACCGAGGCAACGCCGCGAGCGGTGACGCCTCGCCCGGGCGATGAATGGCCAACGGATTTCCGGAAGGGACCACTGAATGGCCGCGCGGATAGGTCAGCACCGCCGCGGCCCGGGAAGGTGCAGTTTTCCTCCGGATACGCGGGAAAGCTGCATCTCAAGCCTGACCGCGTGAACCTAAGCTGTGGTTTTCCTTCGGATACGGAGGAAAGCTGCAGTGTGACCCGTTACTGCACCGCCCGGCCGCGCGCTGATGGCGAGACACCCATCCGCGCGAGTACTAAGTGGTCCCTTCCGGAAATATCGTTACGTATCGAGGGCGGCACTGCGCCCTGCTCGCAAGGCGCGCCGAGTGCGCATATCCGCAAGGCTCATATGCAAGCGAGGCGCAACGCCGCGAGCGGGGATGCAGGGCCGTCCGAATACCAACGGATTTACGGATGGGGCCACTAAGGCCCAGGTCCTTCGGGGCAGGCGTACCGCGTGGACCTGATACTTGTTGTATCAGTCGGTGACGCCAAGGCGCTCCGCGAGATCGCGCAGCTTGGGCGTCAGCGGCTCCCGCTTCAGGCACGCCCGCACCAACCCGTGCGCCAACTGATCTAACACACGTCTGCGTGAAGGCGCGAACTCGTCGGTGCCCGCCGGTCAGGCGAATGCGTCAGGAGGATCGCCCGGCGGATCGCGGGGACCCCTTTGGGCGGGTCGAGGGGTGCGCCGCCGTTGGGCCGCAGACCGAACTTCGGCTGCAGGTCCCACAGGTTGACCTT
>JBOGED010000412.1:0-10931 GCA_050743625.1 Egibacteraceae bacterium
GCGTCGGGATGATAGATACTGGGCATGGCCGGCTCCTTTCCGTATGTGGCTCCGTCCGTGGGTTCATCCGCGGGCGGATGACCCACGAATACCGCGACCGGAGCCGGCCGTTCCATGCTGACTAGGCAGGGCGTAAGAGGTCGGATGCAGGCTGGGCGCCAGCAGGTTCCACCCAGTCCTGATAGCACACCTCGCGATACTGGGTCTGGAACCCTTCGGACTCATACAGCGCCACGGCACCAGCGCTCGCACAGTCGACGTACAGGACCGCCTCGGCGCAGCCGCGGTCATACAAGTGCTGCAGCCCTGCGGCGAGGAGCGCTCGGCCCAATCCTGTCCCCTGTTCGGTCGGGTCCACCGCCAGGATGTAGACCTCGCCGACGGGGTCGTGCGCGGGCATCTCGTCTGACTCATGCGAGTGCCACTTCGTCCAATGGAAGCCGGCGAGCCGTTCCCTCCGCCACGCCATGATCAAGTCGTCGACGTGGAACCATTCCCGGCTCCGCCGCTCGGCGAACTCGCCGGCGTCCCAGTCGCCGTTCTCGGGATGGCCGCGGAACGCGGCGTTGTTGACACGCAAGAACTCCTGGTCGTCCTCTCTCTTCCCTCGATACCGGCGCACCGTAATCCCCAGGGGAAGGGGCAGGTCCGCATGCCGAGTGCTCAGGGGGAGAGACATGAACGCCAGCTCACGTTGGACCTCGAACCCGAGCCTCGCCGCCAGCGTGCCGCGCGAATCCTCCACACGGTGCACCCATAGGTAGAGCAGTCCACCTCCCGCCCGAGCGAGGACCTCTCGAGTCTCGGCGAGCAGGGTCGCCGCCACGTCCGAGCCGTACCACTCGGGATGGACGACGACCTCGACCGCCATCCTCGGCATGTCACCCGCCGCGTTCCAACGAGTGTGCGCATACCCGACCAGCTTCTGCTGCTCATACGCCATGATCCCGACCCAGTTGCGGGCGCCGACCCTCAAGTGCGAATACTTGTGCTCGCCGACGGGCCGGTGACCCTCAATCCGCGTCGCCGCCTCGATCAGCTCGAGGATTTCGTCGAGAATGGGCCGATTTAGATGAGTGCGCAATTCAATTACGTGCACTTGCCAAGAGTAACGGGCATGATGAGCGTTGTGGACGTTGCACACCACCTCCGTGACTTGGGATACCGGCTGACCCCTCAGCGTCAGCTGGTCTGGGACGCGCTTCGCCGATCTGCGGGTCGGCACCTCAGCGCCGAAGAGATTCATCAGGAGGTCACCAGAACCGTACCCGACTTCAACGTCGCCAGCGTCTACCGGACCCTCACGCTGCTCGAGGACCTAGGGCTCGCGAAGAGCGTGAACCTGGGGGACGGCAGGGGGCATTGGGAGCTGTCCCACCCCGACGATGAGTTTCACCTCCTCTGCCGGATGTGCAAGAGGGTCCTGCACCACTCGGGCGATATCGTCCCTCGACTTCGGAAACACCTCGCCGCCGAGCACGACTTCACCGCCGAGCAGGTCGACCTCGTCGTTCATGGCCTATGCGCTGATTGCAAAGCTGGGAGCTGATCGACCAGGTGGACGGGGGCGGCGTGGTACCGCTAAACTTCCGTTGCTTCGCCTCGCTTCGCCGAACGCTGTGCCACGCAGGTATGCTGCCATCCGTTGCCTATCACGGGCCGTTAGCTCAACAGGTAGAGCTCCGGACTTTTAATCCGGCGGAGCGGGTTCGAGTCCTGCACGGCCTACGCCAAGGTCCGCGCGGCAGAATCACGAAGGAGCTGTGGAGCAGTTAGGAGTGCTCGTCACCCTGTCAAGGTGAAGGCCGCGGGTTCAAATCCCGTCAGCTCCGCCTCCCGGCCGGGCCACCGCGCCCGGCCGGGCCCCACCCCCGGTCAGGTAGCTCAGTTGGTACGAGCGCGCGACTGAAAATCGCGAGGTCGACGGTTCGACCCCGTCCCTGACCACCACGCAAAGCCGCTGGTCACAGCGTGACCCAGCCTGTGGCGCCGGCTGGCAGAACATCCCGGCTTACTTCCAGTGAGCAGGGCGGTGCACGGTCCTGGTCGACCCGGTCACGCCTGGTGGGAACTGTGCTCGGCGGAGCTTTGTCTCGTTGATGGTGAAATCAGCTGTAGCGAACCGGCGGATCTGGTCGCTGTGTCGCTTGGGTGGGAAGGTAGCGACGAGGGCCAGCGTGGGGTTCATTTCCTTGGCGGCCCTCATCGCGGGCAGCAGGTCACCGTCCCCGGATACGACCAGTGCCGTGTCCATCGATCCTCGAGCTGCGTCACGGACGAGGTTGACCGCGATCGCGACGTCGGTCTCCTTCTCCTCGTAGGACTTCCACGTGTGGCCACAGCCATGGCAGCGCATGTTCTTCTCTTGATACCGACCGATGTGGACCTCGACCTGGCCGCACGAGGAGAGCGCCTCAAGGTAGTCGGCTTGACGGGCGCCGCCTGCGGGGTCGTCGCGTGTACGCGCCGTGAAGTAGCGGACCACCACCAGTTGTTGGCCAGGCCGGAGCATCGACAGGGTCAGCTTCTCGAGGTCGAGCCAGAGGTACCGGCGTTGGTACGCATCGCGCAACCCCCAGTAGAGGTTGAACCCGTCGATGTAGGCGATCACTCGCGATGGTGAAGGGCTTGTGCTTGCCACTACCTGATCCGATACTCTGGATGTACCCCGCTGGCGGGGCTCCGCCAGCCCGACGGCCCCTTCGGGGGCCGTTCTTCATTCTGTGGTGCCGGGGTACGCCAGGCTCCGATACGCGCGACGTATGCTCAAACAGATGCGCGCCGCGCGCGCGACCTTCTCGCCATCGCCGGGTAGGGGGCACGTTCTGACCGCCAACTGACTGCCTAGAGCCCGCATTCAGGCGAACCGCGGCGAACTCCAGCACACGCCTGACCAGCGCGAATGCGCTGAAACAGATCCGGACAGACGGGTTCAATACGACTGAAAATCGCGAGGTCGACGGTTCGACCCCGTCCCTGACCACTTCGCATCGCCGCTGGTCAGCGTTGCTTTTCTCGGGTTTGTTCTTCAAGTCACTCGTCATCCTCCTGGTGGTTACTACGACCATTGGCCGCGTCGCGAGGTCCCAACAGGTCGTCCACATGGGCGTATTGCATCGTCGTGTGGATCACCGCGTGCCCGAGCGTCTCTATGATCGTCGTGGTCGGGATGCCGCGGAGCAGCAGCAGCGACGCGGTGGAGTGCCGGAGGTCGTGGAACCGCAGCCGGGGGAGCCCGAGCCGTTCGCAGACGCCGTAGAAGTGGCGCAGCACGTTGCGCGGCTCGATGGGCGTCCCCGTGCTTGGTCGTGAACACCAGGCCCCACTCATCGAGCCAGACCGGCGACTCTTCGCGTTCCAGCTCCTGGCGCTCGCGCTGCTCATGAAGCGCCTCGATGCAGACGCGCGGGAACGGCACTTGCCGGTAGGACCGCTTCGTCTTCGGCTCGACGAGCTGGAGGCGACCATTGAGCCGCTGCAGCGACCGCCTCACGACGATCGTGCCCGCCTCGAGATCGACATCCGTCCAGCGGAGCCCGAGCACCTCGCCCCTGCGCGGGCCCAGGCCGAGCGCGAGCGCGTAAATCGGGTAGAGCCGCTCCGGCCGGACGAAGGCGATAAGCTGCCGCGCTTCTTCCTCGGTGAGCATCGGTACTCGTGTCTCGGCACCCGAGGCGGCTGGACGAGCGTAGCCACATTGCGGGAGATGATCTCGTCCCGGCGCGCCTGCTCCAGCGCCCGCCTGAGCACCGCGTGGATGTACTGGACCATGCGCGGTGACAAGCGTGCTATCACGCCCGTTGGTCTCCTCGGACTCGGCGGCGGACGTCGTCGAGCTTGCGGAACACGTCGTCCGGGTCCTTGCCGTACACCGTGACCCCGCCCGCCGCCATCGTGGTTCGCCCGACCCGCGAGCAGCGCTCGACGGACCCTCACGAACCCCTGGGCCTCGTCCACCGCGATCCCCAGCTCAGCAGCCAACCCGTCAGCGTCAAAGCCGCCAGCCGCAATCTCGCTATCGATACGCTCCTAACCCCAGCCGCCGTCATGGCCGCCCCCAAGACCGTGACTCAAGCCCCTCAGTGGCCGCAAGGCCTTGCCCCTGGTCCGCCACGCGACCTCGCTGAGATTCGTGACTATACTTTCGGTCATGACGACCGAGTCCCTGGCCGTGGTGAAGGCAACGCTGTCCGAGATCGTCGATCGGGTCGAGAAACACCATGAGCGTGTTGTAGTGACCCGGCGGGGTCGTGAGGCTGCGGTGATCCTCAGTCCGGAGGACCTGCGGTCGCTGGAGGAGACCATCGCGGTGCTGTCCGATGCCGCGATCATGCGCCGGCTCGACGAGGCCGACGCGGCCCTCGCCGTAGGCGATGTGGTCGACGAGGCGGGCCTGCGTGCCATGGTGGAGCGCCGCCGGCAGAGTGCGTGACTGACCTCTACGTCTTGCGGGTCGCCGGGCCGGCCGCACGAGCCATCGCCGAGAAACTTCCGGAGGCCGTCGCCGCGGCCGTCCTGGAGTTCGTGAGCGGCCCCTTGCGGGAGAACCCGCGCAGAGTGGGAACCGAGTTGCGTGGGCCGCTGTTCGGTACCTACGCCGCCAGGCGAGGTTCCTATCGGGTGCTGTACACGATTGATGAGGAGCGTCGAGTCGTCACGGTGAAGGACGTGGAGCACCGGTCGGATGTGTATCGACGCCCGTGACGGCGTACGACCATCACTACGAACCATCGCGCCGGACGGCAGCGGGTGTGCGTGGACCTAGAACTCGTCTGACCAGGGCGGATGGACTGGAGTGGTCCCGCTCAGACGGGGTGGCTGCACCTGAAATCGCGAGGTCGACGGTTCGACCCCGTCCCTGACCACCTGCCGTTTGTGCTGACCACAGCGGCTTTTCTCATTCTCAGCGTCGCTCATGGTCGCCGTCTTCTCCGCCTTGACTGCCTGGAAGATCGTCCATGCCGTCCGCCGCTTTGCGCTGGCGGATCGACGCTGGGCCACGCGGCGATCAGGACCACGATGCGCTACACGCACGTAGCCCCGATCTGGACCAGTCTCCTCCGGCGTTGTTGACCCAGCGCACGGCGGTGGGCGGGGAGATGTGGAGCAGCTTGGCGAGGACGGTGGCGGGAAGTTGGGCCGCGAGGTGGATGAGTGCCGCGTGACGGCCGGCGCGGGCGTCGATGCCGAGTTTGCCGAGCCGGGCACCGAGGCGGGCAGGGGTGAGCGGACGGCCGGGTAGGTGTCCGGGGAACAGCCAGCGGCTGGGCTCTGTGGAGCTGACACCGACTCGGCTGCGGCCGGTATCGATGAGTGCGGTGACCTGCACGCTTAGGAGTCGGCCAGCAGCGCGCGTCATGATTCCGGATCTCGTGCCCGACAACTAATTCGTGCACGGCTGTCTCGCGCACACACAACTCACTCCCAGTCGTTTCTAGGTTCGGCTGATCCTTGACACTCTGCCTGTCTGGGACCCTTGGCTTGGTAGGCCTTGTGCCGGGTGACTCCTGGTGGCCGGTGCGGGGGAAGGTCTTGAGCGGGACGCGTGTCGCCGAGCTGTTGCCCCGGGTCGGGCTAGTCGTGGTCGCCCGGCTGCTGCGCCAGCCTGACGAGGCCGAATGGTCCAGCAGGCCTACCTCCTGGCCCCACAAACCGGGAAGTCGTAGCTGTCGCGCAGCAAGCCCGTGCTGTCGCTGCTATGTGAAAGGGACGGACCACGGGCATGTCCCGTCTCCCGTGTCCGGACCGATCCGGCCGGTCTCCCGGACGGGGCCGACGCAGGCGCGCGTCGGTCCTCGCCCCGAGTATCCTGCTGACTCAGGCGAGTTCGATCTCGCCGAACTCGGGCCGGCCGGTGCGCTGGTAAACGTGGATCGCCGTGCCCGAGCTGGTTGTACGCGAGTCGATGAGGCGGAGACCGGTGGCCACTCCGGCGCCTGCGAACAGGCGCATGCCCGCGCCCACGATGACCGGGAAGGTCAGCAGCCGGAACTCGTCGACGAGGTCGTTCTCGATGAGCGTGCGGGCGAGCGTGCCGCTGCCGTGCACCTGCAGCTCCCGGCCTGGCCTCTGCTTGAGTCTGGCGACCTCGGCGGCGACGTCGCCCTTGATGATCGTCGTGTTGTGCCAGTCCGCGGAGTCCAGCGTCGTAGAGGCGACATATTGGGCAGCGTGTTGAGCCGGCTGGCGATCGGGTCGTCTGGGTCGGTCACCTTCGGCCAGGAGGCGGCGAAGATGTCGTAGGTGCGGCGGCCGAGCAGGAAGGCGTCCGCCTTGTCGATCACCTCGTCCATGAACCGGCCGGTGTCCTCGTCGAAGTGCGGCACCAGCCAGCCGCCGCGGTCGAACCCGCCGCTGCGGTCCTCGTCCGGGCCGCCGGGGCCCTGTATGACGCCGTCGACCGACAGGAACGTGGTCAGCGTGACCTGCATGATCGTGCTCCCTTCTCCGTTCGTGCCTTCAGGCTCAGACTCGGCGGGCGACCCGAACTCATCGGTGGCGGGTCGGTTGGTTGCGGTGGTCGCCAGCTCGGCCGGCGGAACGGGGGAATGCAGGCTGCGGACGAGGAACCCGTTGGCCACGCTGCGCTCCAGCAACACCATCTACTGCCTGGCCCCGCCGACCGCCATGGACAGGGGGTGCAGTGTCAAGGGCGGCGGCGACGCCCGCCAGTTCAGGCGCGCACGGGCGAAGACGGAGGGGCGGACCTGTGGGCGCTGCCGCGCCCCCTCGGGGGGTTGACCAGTCCCGGGAAGCCTATTGCCCAGAGCTGCTGTCACGCAGCCCGCACTGCCATGCATCACCTTCTGAGCAGCCCTTATGCGTTCACCTCTACCCACCATGCGTTACACGGTTCTAGTGTCGAGGTGCGCTTGACCGCTGCGATCCATCAGGAGGGCTCGGGTTTCTGGCGAGTGAGCTGCTCGCCTTGAGCGGCGCCTCCCAGCACGATGCCGCATCGACCGAGTTCCGGGTGCCGTACTGTGAAGGTTCAGTCCGGGATCCCGGACTTATCCTGCACAGTGCAGGAGGGCGACCGCCCCATCCAGCCGAGGCCGACAGCACTATATGGCGACCCAATTCGCCCCAGAACGACGATGGGGCACACCCGATCCGCTCGCGGGCTCTGTGGCAGGGGCCACGCGATGTTGCAGGCACTCAGACCTGCCGATAGGCGTTCATCGCGAGGCGGCCATGGGTGTGGTCGCCGCGGGCGAGGCCGGCCTGAGCTTGACCGATGGCGGCGCGACCTTACCGCGGCCATGTACCGCGAGCCGCACTTCGAGACGAGTTCGGCTTATACGCTCAAGATGCTCTCCGGGTAATACGCCAGGTCATAGGCGCGCTTACCACAAGTCAAATGTCAAATAATGCGAGAACCGCCGAAGCTGCCCTCGCGGCAAAAGCGTCCCGCGAACGGATCGACGTCTACGAACCCACCGGCCTCACGGCATTGCTCTGTGGTGACCTGAAGGAAGAGGGAGCACCTGGGTCCTCTTTCAGTGGTTTTGGGCACTACTTCGCCCCCCATGGCCCTACAATCGTCCGCCGAAATGGCGTAAGCAGAAGGCGCCACGCCCATAAGAACCCCGGCGATACCGACAATGGCAATTCCCCGCCTGCTATTCACAATTGCCCCTTTGTGAAACTCGGTCAGCGCTTGCGCTGAAACTTTGTTGAAGACGCACCAATTCGCGCAGCGCCGCGATCGTTAGTCATCGCCCTGGAAGGGGCTGGTCAACATGTAGATAGCGTTTCCGCCGGCGACCCCTAGGCCAGCCAAAAGGGCCTCGGTGCCACCGAGAATAGGACTCCCGATCGGTGTGAGAGATGGGGCAGCAGATGCGGAAGAACCAAACCCCATCAGCATCACCCCCGCCATCACCGCCACAACGATGCTCCGCGAACGCGCTCGCAAGTTAACCTGGATACGCATAAAAATCCCCCGTTCCGTTCATTTGTTCATGCAAATCTCGTAGGACCTCAGATATGTTGCGAGCCAGCTGAAGTCATTCGGGATTGCTCCCCCGGCGACCTCGAGTGGCGGGATTCGCTCCTCCCCGAGCGAGTCCTGCACTCAATGCTGAAAGCCTAACGCAGCAGAGGCATTCCTGGCAACACGTATGGGTCGTAAGATTTCACAACTTCCTCTCGCGATGACAATCACCCGTCTCGGGCCCGGAATGATACTTATGTCGCGTGCCGCAGCCGGCCTCAGCCCGTCTCATGGCCGCCTTCGCCCGACTACTGGCCCGGAGCACCCCACCCCGACATCTCGATGTGGTTACCATTGTCGTATGGAGATCGATGAACACAAAGCCTTCATGGCGAAGATGTGGGCCCAAGCCGATTACGGTCCGCTGGCGGAGCGGTTGATGCCGGCGTCGGTCGCGCTGGTCGAGGCATTGGCCGTCACGCCTGGCCAGAGCATCCTTGACGTCGCGGCGGGCACGGGTAACGCCACCGTCGTCGCCGCCGGGCGTGGCGCGGTCGTGACCGCGTCGGACCTCAGTCCGCACATGGTCGAGCAGGGCCGGGCGCGCACCGCAGAGTTGGGGTTGGCGGTTGATTGGGTCGAGGCCGACGCCGAGGACCTGCCATTCCCGGATGCGAGCTTCGATGTTGTGACCTCGGTATTCGGGGCGATCTTCGCGCCGGGGCCCGAGGCGATGGTCAGTGAGGTCACCCGGGTGTTACGTCCCGGCGGGCTGTTCGGCCTGACCTGCTGGGAACCCGAGAGTCACTATGGTCGGATGACTGAGGTGATGCGGCGCTGGTGGGCGAGACCGCTGGATGTGCCCGAGCCGATCGATTGGGGGCGCGAGTCGGTCGCGCGCCAGCGCTTGGCCGCCTTCTCGGTCGAGTGCCAGCACGCCTCGCTACCTTGGGTGTTCGACTCGCCCGAAGCCTCGCGCGCTTTCCAGGAGCGCCACTCGCCATCCCTTTCCATGGCCTGTGAGGTACTCGGAGCAGAGGCAGCGACGGCGATGCTGGACGCGGTCGAGGCGTTCGAGCGCGGGCTCGCTGGCCCGGACGGTCGCATCGACATCACCACCGAGTACCTGCTGGTGGTGGCCCGCAAGCCCGGGTAACCGGCGTCGCTCTCTTGGCGTGCTTACACTGAGTTTATGGCGAAAGCATGGATAAGTCGGCGGGATTTCAGGACGGCGAGGTCCCGCAGGTGTGTGCCCTCACCGGCGATCCGGCGGAGCACCTTGTGACAATGAGAACCACGACCATGCCGGGATGGACCTGGGTGTTGCTCCCCTTTGGCGTGTTACCTTTTCTCCTCGCCAATTGGTATGCGGCGGAGGCAGTGAACGGGGCGTTCCCGTTGAAGCGATACTCGAGCAGCACGGCCAGTTGAAATGGGCTTTGCGTGGCCGGGCCGCTGGTGCCGTGACTTTGCTGTTGCTCGCCGCATTCGTCAGCTCAGAATGGTTGGCAGCAGCCGGGGGCGTGGCGGCGCTCGCCTGGTTCGTCGCCCTCGCGATCTTTCGCCTAATGAACAGCGTCGGCGGTCGCGTGGACAAATCGGGTGACGGCCTACAGCTCGGGGGCGTGCGCCCGCGGTTCGCCCATGCGCTGGATGAACAGCCACTACGAGCAGGCCGGCGTCCACCGCTGAGCCTCCAAGACCTCGGCGATGGCGTCAGGGTCTTGTAGATGCAAGGGATGTCCTAACCCCCACAAGCGCTCGACGCACACTCCGGGGACGGCGTCGCGTGCTGCCTGGATTCCTCGTCGGTGAGCAGGCCGCCGGCCACGGGATCTGCTTGCAAGCGCAGCACGGGACCGGGAGCTGATCCCAGCAGATCCGGCCCCAGGCCGAGGTAGGTGTCGTCGAAGCGGTCGATGACCGCGGTGAGAAAGTCCGGGTCGTGCGGGTGAAGATTGCCGGCCATTCCTGCGAACCACGGGTGGCCACGACCATAGACCTCTCCCGCCGGGGCGAGCGCTCCGCTCGGCGACGGCACCGGCAGTTCCTCGAGCGCCCCGGGCTCGGTGCTCGCCAGATCCCGAAAACGCTCGACCATTGGCCCGTCCTTCTCCATCTGCGCACGATGCCGGGCCAGCGTCAAGGGCGCGTCACCGACCACCAGGCCACTGAGCAGGTCGGGGCGCAGGAAGGCGAGCATCATGGCGACGTGCCCACCATAGGAGTGCCCGTACACGACGGCTGGCTCGCCGATCACCCGCTCCATCAGCGCCGCCACGCGCCACGCGACGGCGCGGAGCTGATACTCACCCGGTGTCGGTGAGGTGTCTCCATGGCCGGGTAGGTCCGGCGCCCACACGCGCATGGTCTTCGCGAGCCGCTCGGCCAGCGGCCGCGCCGTCGCCGCCCTCCCAGACCCGCCGTGGAGGATCACCATCGCGGGTCCCGCTTGGCCATATTCCTGATAGCTCAGCGTGATCCCCGCAATCTCGATGCTGCTCATGGCCCGCGAGCAAACGGCGTCGGGTCAGTCTGCTGCGGACAGGTGGTCGAACGGGAGGTTCTGGAAGCGCACCCGCTCGGGCTCGATGAACGAGACGATCGCCCTACGCATAGGAAAGTCCTGACCCACATAGCGGTTGCTCATCCGGTCCATGATCGCGATGGCCTCGCGGCCCTCGAGCTCCTCGACCACGCGACCGCGGATGATCGCGGAGCGGTAAGGATTGCGTTCGTCGCAGACGGACAAGGCAACCCGGCCGTCGCGGCGCAGGTTCTTAAGCTTGAGGTTCTCCTGGGCGGAGAAGATGGCGAGACGGTCGTCCTCGACAGCGATCCACACTGGCGAGACCTGCGGTGCGCCGTCGGGCATAAGGGTAGCCAAGTGGGCCACGTTCCGGGCATCAAGCAGCTCGCGCACCTCGGGAGAGAGTTCGGACATGCCCTCTAGTCTAGTTGTGTGCTGGATACGCGACATGTATGTCGCGTATCC
>JBOGED010000413.1:0-5069 GCA_050743625.1 Egibacteraceae bacterium
CTGTCATGGATCCGCGGCCCGGCGAGCACCCGGCTCGAGGCTGTTCAGTCCTGCCCGGCGTTGAAGTAGCCGGCGTTCGCGATCGCCTCGGCCGCGGCGGCAAGGTCGGCGTCGTCGAACACGATCACCGGGGCCTTGCCGCCCAACTCCAGGTGCACACGCTTGAGATCGCGGCCGGCGGCGGCGGCTACCTCCCGGCCGGCGCGCACGCTCCCGGTGATGGACGCCATCGCGGGGATCGGGTGCGCGATCAGCGCGGCGCCGGTCTCGCGGTCGCCGCACACGACGTTGCACACGCCCGGCGGCAGATGCTCGGCCATCAGCTCGGCCATCCGCACGGTGGTGATCGGGGTCGTGTCGGAAGGTTTGAGGACGACGGTGTTGCCGGCCGCGATCGCGGGAGCGAACTTCCATACCGCCATCATCATCGGGTAGTTCCAGGGCGTGACCTGGGCGCAAACACCGATCGGCTCGCGCCGGACGAACGAGGTATGCCCGGCCATGTACTCGCCGGCCGATAGCCCGTTGAGCATGCGGGCGGCTCCTGCGAAGAACCGGATCTGGTCGACGATCGGCGGGATCTCCTCGCTTGCGGTCAGCCCGATCGGTTTGCCGGTGTTCTCGGACTCGAGCCGCACGAGCTCGTCCGCGTGCGCCTCGATCTCATCGGCGACCCGGAACAGCGCGAGGCTGCGCTCGGAGGGGGTGACGTCGCGCCACAGCTCGAACGCGCGGCGCGCGGCCTGGCAGGCGGCATCGATGTCTTGCCCGGTCGACTGTGGCGCCTGGGCGAACGCCTCGCCGGTGGCTGGGTTGACGAGTGTCGAGCTCTGCCCTTCGGCTGGGTCGCTCAGCTGACCGTCGATGAAGTTCTGCAGCGTCCGCACCGGCTACACCGCCGACATCACGCGGTCGTGGATCAACTGAAGCTGCCCGGGCACGTCGGGCACGCCGGAGATCTCACGGCCGGAGAACGTCTTCACGAGGAACGGGTCCGAGATGGCGCAGATCACGTGGTTGATCCCCGTGGGCAGGATGTCGGCTTGCAGCTTCTCGACGCATTCCTCGGGGGTTCCTGCCACCGACAGTCGCTCGGCGATGTCCGGGGAGCACAGTTCGATCGCCTTGTCGACCTGGCCGGCGGCGAAGGCGTCGAGAATGGGGTTGAGGTCGGACTGGTCCACTCCATGCCGCTCGAGCTGATGCTGAGGCATCGAGGACAGGTAGAACGCGACCATGATCCGTGCGGCCTCCTTGGCCGCAGCGGAATCCTCGCCGCAGACCCAGACGACCCAGGCGCCAAGGTCAAGGTCGTCGGCGTTACGCCCGGCCTTGGAGGCGCCGGCGCGGACGTGCTCCATGACGTACTCGTAGTTCTCGCGCGAGTAGCCGAGGGCGTGGTGCATCCCGTCAGCGATCTCGCCGGCCAGCTCGAACGAGCGCGGGCCGCCCATCGCGCCGATCTTCAGCGGGATACGCTCCTGCACGGGTCGGGCGAACGTGAACAGCCCTGAATATTTGAAGAACTCTCCGTCGTGAGTGATCGCGCCGTCCTTGAGGAACGCACGGATCACGTCGAACCCCTCGCGGACGCGGGCCAGCGGCCTGCTGCCCTGCCACTGGATCTTGTACTGGCTGAGCATCCCGAGGTTGCCGAAGCTCACGACCGCCTCGGCTCGCCCGTTCGTCAACTCGTCGAGCGTGGCGAGCATCTGAGCGACGAGCGTCGGGTCCCGAAGGATGACATGGGTGACGTTCGGGCCCATCCGGATCTGTCTCGTCTTGTCCGCGGCGGCGGCGAACAGCAACCAGGGATCTTTGTGGTAGGTCTCGTCGACGCTGTAGGCGGCATAGAAGCCAAGCTCGTCAGCCTTCTTGATGAAGTCGATCGAGTCGACAAGGGGATAGTCAGGTAGCTGCACGAAGCTGAACCGCACCATGGGTTGCTCCCTCTCGAGGCGCCGTTTTGGGCAACGTACGGAGCGCGGGCGGGCTTGTCGTCGGCCGAATGCCACAGCCGGGTGCATGGTCAATGGCCATCTGGCCAATTACGATCTGGTGTATGCCGCTGTGGTTGGGACAGCTGCTCGAAGACCCGGCGTTGGGTCTGCAGCTCGTCGCAGGCAAGACCGGGTTGAGCGAGCGCGGCCCTGTGCGGTGGGCACATATCAGCGAGATCCCCGATCCGACGCCGTGGCTCGAAGGCGGGGAGATCCTCCTCACGACCGGGTTGGGCGTAAGGGACAGTCCCCTGTTGCAGCGCGCGCTTATCACCCAGCTCGACCGGCGTGGGTGCGCCGGGGTGGGGTTCGGGCTCGGCGTCTGGCTCGACGAGGTCCCTGACGCGATGCTCGAGGAGGCTGACGCGCGAAGTCTCCCGCTGTTCACCGTGCCCTACGAGGTGCCGTTCATCGCCGTGACGAAGCGGGTCAGCCACGCGATGGCCGCTGACCACTATGCAACACTGCGCACCGCGGTCGACCTCCATCGCCAGGTGCTCGCGTCCGTGATCGCCGGGACGGGAGTCAAAGGAGTCATCGAGACCATTGCCCACCCGATGCACGAGTTCGCGTGCGTCGTGTTCGACTACTACGGGCAGGAGCTGGCGACGCACGTGGGCCGTGCAGTCACCGCTCCGGTCTATCCACGGCTGCTGTGGCAGGTGGTCGCACCCCAGTGCGAGCGGCGCGACCGGTTCGAGTTCGCCCGCGGCACCACGGTCGTGACCGGCTCGGTCGTGCGCGTCGGTGACGAGGTCGAGGCCGTGCTCATTCTCATAGGAACCCGGCCACTCGCCGAGCACGAGCGATTGCTTATGGAACAGGGGTTGGCGGGCCTGAGCCTCGAGTTCGCGCGTGGCCTGTCGGTTCGCGAGGAACGTCGCGCGCGGGTCTCCGAGATGCTCGAGAGGGTCGCCGCCGGAAGGACGACCCGCGACGCGACCGGCCGGGAGCTCAAACGGTTGGGGTTCTGGCCTGCGGAGGAATTCCACGTGCTCAGCGTGCGCCGCCCTTCTCGGGTCCCTGAGCGAGCCCTCTGCGCGCTCGCGGAGGACGCCAGGGGCGCCTACCGTGAGCCGATCGTCGGGCGCTGGAACGGCTCGGTGTGCTGCATCGTCCAGCCCGCTGATGCGCCGGACGCCGCGCGCATCGCCGCGACCGCACGCTCCCGCGGTTGGTCAGGCGTGGTCGTGGGCCGCAGCCGCGCCGCTCGCGGGCCGGAGGGCCTCGGTGTGGCACTGCGAGAGGCGACGGTCGCCGCATCGGCCCCCGACCCGCCGCCCGACGGGGTTCAGGACGTGACCGGACTCGGGCTCACGGGCATCCTCGCCGGCATTGACGACGACCTCGCCGCGGAAACCTTTATCCGCCAGGTACTCGGAACGCTGCTCGACCAGGCCACGCTCCTCGAGACGCTCCGCGTCTACCTGCGGCATGGCTGCCGGCCAGGGGCCGCGGCCGCCGAGCTCTGCATCCACCGGCATACCCTCGCCTACCGGCTCGACCGTATCCGCGACCTGACCGATCGCGACCCGCGAGACGGAGCGCACCTCCTCGAGTACGGCCTCGCGCTCGAGCTCCATACTCGCCACCCCGACCTATGAGGCGGTGCCCAGGGATCGCCGATCTGCGAGCTCATCCCCTGAAGGGCAAGCGGCACCGGCACCCGTGAAGCCTTCGCGATCCCGCCTCGTTCAGTGCCAGGCGCGACGCATTATCCGTGCTACTCGAGCCCGCGATCGGGCTGGCCGCCGAGACCTCCGTTGGATCGGCACTGTCCGCTACCGAGCTGCGCTCGCCGTGACCGCACCGGGACTCGCTCGACGCCAGGGCATGGAACGGTCATCGCTCGCCCCAGCCACCACGCCAAACTTTCGCGCGCCGACGCGGGAAGGTTGCCCTAGTGGTGGCCCGCGGCGCCATTTGTGCTGGATATCGGCGGTATACCGCCGATATCCAGCACAAAGAACTTCGGCGAGGCCGAAGGCAAATCGGCTGCATGAGCTGTTGGTCGCCGTTCTGGACAGGAATTGGCTCTAGTGAGCAGTCTGTTCATACTCTCTACTCAGAGATACCGCCTGACTCGATTGCAATACTCCAAGTATTCCTGACCGTACTGCCCCTTCAAATACTCTTCTTCCCGTAATACTTGACGGTGGATCAGCCATGCCGCCGCACCGATATACACCAACAGAATCCAGTTGGAAAAGATCAAGAATTGACCCAGCAAGATCAGCCCAAAGGCTACGTAGATGGGATTGCGGCTAAACGCAAATATGCCGGTCGTGATGAGCTTGTCGGGATGGTCGGCATCTATGCCCACCCGAAAACTCCGCCCAAAAGAAATGAGACTCCACAATAGCAGCAATAGCCCGGCCAAGCAAAAGGCCACGCCCATCCAGGCGATTACCCCAGACGAGAAGAATTCCTGCGTGCTCACGGTTGGCCAATTGATGGCCGCGGCAAACACAAGATAGAAATAGAACAGGGCAAACGGGGGAATCAAGAAGTCCCGCTTGTCGATCTTGCCAAAATTCATCGCTTGTATGCCGGCTCTTTTCATCAGCCCGACTCGGGCCAAGACCATTCCAAGCAACAACACAATTGTCAGAGCTGCAAAATATTCAGGCATAAGCATCCTTGGTTGTCGCCGCTTGAGCCGCTCCCTGCTTCTTCACGAGACCCGTCTTTGTTCGTCCGTGAGCGGTCGACCTACACGAGAGCCGCCTTCCTGAGTTACTGTACGCATCGGTCCCTGCGCGGTCTTGAGCTTGGCTGGCGAAACCCAGCAGTTTACAATCTTAATTGGCAATCCTATGATCGCGGATCCGACCTTCTTCCACCATACCCAGTTTTGCCATGAGGTGGCGAGACGCGAGATTGTCGGGCGCGCGACGCCCCAAATGCGATGTAGGTCGAAGCTGGTTGAACCCAAGGGTGAGGAGCAGCCGGGCCATCGCTAGCGGGGCTTCGCCCCGGCCCGACGAGCGTGTGAGGCATGACAGCGTTCCCCGAACAGGGATTTAGGGGCGTATCTGCCCCTAAATCCCTGTTCGGGGAGTGGACCGG
>JBOGED010000414.1:0-5107 GCA_050743625.1 Egibacteraceae bacterium
CTCACGCGCAACGACTTTGCGGATCCAAGTCCCCTAGGCTAGCTGCGGACCTGAGGCGGAGGTGGCCGCGAGTGAAGACGGAGCTATGGGAGCCGATCAGGCCGTTCAGCCGCGCCCTCGTCGTGATCGCCCATCCCGACGACGCCGAGTTCGGGGCGGCGGGGACGATCGCCCGGTGGGTGGAGGCGGGGACGGAGGTCACGTATCTCGTCGTGACCGACGGAGCCAGCGGCTCGGCCGACCCCGAGATGACGCGCGAGCGGCTCATCGCCCTCCGTGTGGAGGAGCAGCGGGCCGCATGCGCGGTGTTAGGCATACGCGACGTCGCGTTCCTCGGCTACCGTGACGGTTACCTGGAGCCGTCGGTCGAGGTGAGGCGTGAGGTCGCCGCGGCGATCCGTCGGCACCGGCCTGAGGTGGTGATGACGCTCAACCCCGATCTGCGCTGGAACTCCTGGGGATACATCAACCACCCGGACCACCGAGCGGTCGGCGATCTCGTGCTCCACTCGATCAACCCGGCAGCCTCGACGCGCCTCTGGGATCCGACGTTGATCGAGGAGGGACTCGAGCCATGGGACGTCGCTGAGCTGTGGATGATGAGCTTTGGCGACGGGCTGGTGCGCGTCGACGTCTCCGCGACTTTCGACCGCAAGATGGCGGCGCTGCGGGCGCACGCGTCGCAGCTGAACGGGTGGGATCCCGAGCCACGTTACCGGGAGCTGAGCTCGGGGTTAGGCAAGGACGTCGGCGTCGAGTTGGCCGAAGCCTTCACCGTGCTGCGGTTCCGTGTCTTGGACGACGAGGGGTCGTTCCCCGTGCGTGACAAGCCGCCGACGAACCCGAAACCCCTGCGATAACGATGGCGGCTGAGACCACACGGCTGGCTCGTGGCCAGCGCGCACCCGACTTCGTCTTGCCTCGCGGCGACGGGACCCCCACCCGTTTCTATGCGGTCGCCGGCGGCGCCGCCCTCGTGCTGCGCTTTCGTGACGGGGAGGTGTCGCTGCATCTCAGCGCGACATTGGACGAGCCGTACGAGGTGCTGACCGACACCGACGGCGCGGTGAGCGCTGCCTACGGCGTCACGGGCGGGACGGCGGCGTTCGTGCTCGACCCCAATCTGCGGGTGATGGGGTTCGCCCGCGATCTCGATTCTCCCGAGATCCAAGCGTTGTTTGGGGGCGCGGCGCTGGACGGCGAGCCCGTCGAGGTGTCCGCTCAGGCGCCCGTGCTCCTCCTTCCCAACGTGCTGGACGAGCACGCGTGCGCCTGGCTGATCGATATCTGGCGCACCCAGGGAAACGTCGACACGGGCGTCGAGGCGTCCGCCGACCTCCGCCGCGCCGAGACGCTCAGCGACGCCCACAAGCGCCGCCGTGACCATACGGTCAGCGACCCTCAGGTTTCTCGCCGTATCGCGGGGGTAGTAGGGGCGGCGATCATGCCCGAGGTCCGCAAGGCGTTCGCGTATCGCGCGACCCGCTTCGAGGGCTTCAAGATCGGTTGCTACGACGCTTCGACGGGTGGGTTCTTCCGGGCTCACCGGGACAACCTCAGCCCGTCGACCGCGCATCGCCGGTTCGCGCTGACGCTCAACCTCAACGAGGACTACGAGGGCGGCCAGCTGCGCTTTCCCGAGTATGGCCCCCAGCGGTACCGGCCGCCCGCGGGCGGCGCCCTCGTCTTCTCGTGCTCGCACCTCCACGAGGTGCTCGATGTCACCCGAGGCCGGCGGTTCGTCCTGCTGTCGTTTCTCTACGGTGACGAGGGCAGGGTGTCCACCGTGCAGTCGCGTGGCGCCGAGTGATCGACCAGGCCCTTGTACGAGGGCCCGCGCAGCATCGTGCCCTCCGTGACGTCGTTGAACTCGACGCGGCACACGAGGTGGGGTTCGACCCAGTGGGCCTGGCGACGTTGTAATGGCGGGAGGGCGCTGACATCGGCGAACGGGGTCGATGGTGTCGCCAGGGGCTCTAGGCGCTCAGCGAGGCGCGTCAGCTCGGCATCGTCGAACCCCGTCCCGACCCTGCCGACGAAACGCAACGCGCCACCCTCGTCGTCGTCATACAAACCTGCCAGCAGGCTGCCGAGCTTGGCGTAGCGCGCGCCTTGGCCGTCCAGCCAACCGCCGATCACGACGTCGACGTGCGGGCGGGCCTTGATCTTCAGCCAGTCCCGGGAGCGCTTTCCCGGGCGGTAGACGGACCTGGCGCGCTTCGCGATCACACCCTCGAGGCCCCGCTGGGTCACCGCGTCGAACAGCGCGACTCCCTGGCCGCGGATCGGCTCGCTGCGCTGGATCCGGCCGCCGGGCACGAGCAACTCGGCGAGCACGTCGAGCCGTTCGCTCAAGGGTCGGTCGATCACGGCCTCGCCATCGATCGCCAGCACGTCGAATATCACGTAGGTCACGGGGATCGCGCGTGCGGCGCGCTCGACGACTCGGTCGCCGCGCAGGTGCATGCGCCGTTGCAGCAGCTCGAACGATGGCCGCCCGTCTGAGCCTAATGCGATGACCTCACCGTCGAGCACCGCGTTGCGGGCCAGTACCCGCTCCCACAGTGCGGCGAGCTCGGGATAGGCGCCGGAGAGGTCGTTGCCCAGGCGGCTCGTCAAGCTCGTCGACCCGTCCTCTCCCGCACCCGGCCTCACGGTCCGGGCGATCGCGCGGATCCCGTCCCACTTGACCTCGAACAGCCAGTCGTCGTCGTCGAAGGGGCCAGTGCCCTCGCTCGCGAGCATCGGCTCCAGCCGCGGGGGTGGCGGTACGATCACATCCGGCGGGCCCGCCCGGCTGACCATCCACTGGTCCGGGGCGTCGCGGCTGGTGCGGAACAGATGCCACTCGCCCCGGTGCCGCTTCCCGTGAAGGATGAAGGTGACCTTGTCGTCGGCCCATTCCCGCGCCTCGTAGGTCCCTTGGTCCCAGATGCGCATCGCCCCCGCCCCGTACTCGCCCTCAGGGATGTCACCCGAGAACTCGAGATACTCCAGCGGGTGGTCCTCCGTCTGTACCGCGAGATGGCGTATACCGGGAATATCGGGCAAACCTTTGGGGAGGGCCCAGGACCGCGCGGCGCTCTCGCGCTCGAGCCGGAGGTCGTGGTGAAGGCGGCGAGCCAGGTGGTGCTGGATCACGAAGCGGTTTCCCGGCGCCTGGACGCCGCCGGGCGCACCCGCCGGCTCCGGTGTCTTGGAGAAGTCCCGCTTCCGCGCGTACTCATCAAGGGTGGGACTGGGTCGCGGTGCCTCTCCTGCGGTCCGGTGGTGCGCGGGCGAGGGCTCGTGCAAAGGCGCCATGCCCAACGCCGCCATGGCGGCGCGCAGGTCCTGCCCACCCTGTAAGACCGGTGTCCACAGGTCCCCGATCTCGTCCAGGCGCGCCCAGATCGTGCTGATGGTGAAGTCTCGCGGCTCGACGCCCCGCTCGACCTCCTCCCAGGTCACTGGCGTCGCGACCGGCGCCGCGCGCTCGGGGCGCAGGCAGTAGGTGGCCGCGATGTTCTTCCCCTCGGTGTTCATCCCATGGTCGAGGAAGACCTTCCCGCTCCGGGCGCCGACCGACCACTCCATGGTCGTGCGGTCGGGCAGGGCCTTGTTGATGAGCCGGCAGACGCGCCCGACCCATTCGCGGATCTCGTCGGCTCCATGCACGCGGTCGACAGGGACGTAGACCTGCATCCCCGTGGCGCCAGACGTCCGTGGGTAGCCGCGCAAGCCCAGCTGGTCGAGGGCCGTCCGCACCACCAGCGCGACCTCGCGGACGCCCGCGAAGCTGACGTCAAATGGGTCCAGATCGAAGAACGCGTAGTCCGGCCGCCCCAGCTCGTCGGTCCTCGCGTGCCAGGGATGCAGCTCGATGCAGGCGAGGTTCGCGAGGTAGAGCAGGCTCGCCCGATCTTGGGCCAACAGATAGTCGATCGTCTTGCCGCTGGAGATCGACGTGACCGGCGCGCGTGGCATCCAACCGGGCGCGTGATGCGGCGCTTGCTTCGAGTAGAAGAACTCCCCGTCAGCCCCGTCCGGCATCCGTTTGAGCGTCAACGGCCGCGCCTGGACGACGGGGAGGATTCGCTCGGCGATGTTGTAGTAGTAGGCGATCAGGTCGGCCTTGGTGTAGCCCTCGGGCTCCCAGAACGGCTTGGACAGGTTCGACAGCTCGACCTCCACACCGTCGACCGCCACCCACCACTTGCCGCGCGCGTGCTGGGCGGGAAGCTCGCGTGGAAAATTGACAGTGGTTGGAACCGGCCGCACGGGTACATGATAGGGAGCAGCGGAGCGCGATGAACAGGAGGGGCGGGCATGGTACGCACGTTATGGAAAGGCACGCTCTCGTTTGGGTTGGTCACCATCCCTGTGGGGCTCTACACGGCGGTCGAGGACCGCTCGCCCTCGTTCAACCAGCTGCGCGCCTCGGACCACAGCCGGGTCGGGTACAAGCGTGTCGCCAAGACCGACGGTGACGAGGTCGACTACGACGACATCGTCAAAGGCTTCGAGTACGAGCGCGACCGGTACGTCGTGTTCGAGGACGAAGAGCTGGCCGCCTTGCGGCCGAAGTCAAGCAGAATGGTCGAGATCTTACAGTTCGTTCCTCTTACGCAGATCGATCCCATCTACTTCGCTCGCCCCTACTACCTCGCGCCCGAGCCGGCGGGCGCCAAGGCCTATGCGCTGCTGTCGAAGGCGATGGCGGATCGCAATGCCGTCGCCATCTGCAAGATCACGATGCGCGACAAGGAGCACCTCGCGACCTTACGCCTCCGCGACGGGATCTTCGTGCTCGAGACCATGCACTGGCCCGACGAGATCCGCGCGTTCTCGCTGTCCGACGTTGGCGTCGACGAGATCCCCGAGCCGCGCCAGCAGGAGGTCCAGATGGCGCAGGCGTTGATCGAGAACCTGACCGAGGACTTCGACCCGTCCCAGTTCCACGACGCCTACCGTGAGCGCATCCTCGAGGCCGTCCAGGCCAAGGTCGACGGCGAGGAGATCACCGTCGCCGAGACCGAGGAGCCGGCCACCGTCGTCGACCTTATGGAGGCCCTGCGGCGATCCGTCGAGCAGTCAAAGGGCGCCAAGGAGGCGACCGGATAGGTTG
>JBOGED010000415.1:0-2190 GCA_050743625.1 Egibacteraceae bacterium
GATCTGGGACGCGCTCGCCGGGCTGCCGGGCTGGCCAGGCGGCTGCGAGCCTGACCACCGGCCGTGCCCGCCGTGGGGGCTCGACCGCTGGCTCACCGACCCCGCCGTGCGTGCTGCGGGCGCTGCCGTCGAGCAGCGCGAGGCGGTCGTGGCGGTGGCGGCGAGCGACCGTCCTGACGCCTTCGCCGCTCGCCTCGCCGCGCTCGTCGCGATGGCTGGGTCCGAGGCCAGTGTCCTCCACGCTCCCGCGCTGGACGGGCGGCTGGCGGCGAGCATCCTGCTCCTGACGCTGATCCGGGGCACCGTCCCCATCGTGTGGAGCGAGCACGCTCCGGCGGGACCCATCTCGTGCGTCGATGTTCCCGGTCCGTTGCTGCTCGCGCTGCCCACCACCGGCGTGAAGAGCTGGTCACGCCCGCTGCTGCCGGTGCCCTCGGGACCGCTTGGCCGCCTCGAACGGGTGGCCGCGGCACAGGCCGCCCTTCCCGAGTTGGGGGCGCTGCGGTACCCCATCGGCCCGGCGACGCTGGAGCCGGGCGAGCTTGCCATGGCGGCGGCCGACCTGCGTGCCCGCGCTCGGCTGAGCGGCTGGCCGTTCGACCGTGACGACCTGACCGAAGCGATCGACACCCGCACCGCCGCGGCGGTTCCCCCGGGCGCCGTGCTCGTGCACCCCGCGGCGAGCTGGGAGGACCTGGTCCTGCCGGACGACCGGGTGCGGCAGCTGCGCGAGGCGGTGGAGCGGGTCCACGGCCAGCGGATCGTCTTCGAGCAGTGGGGTTTCCTGCGCGGGCGTACGGGCCGGCGCGGGCTGCGCCTGCTGTTCTGCGGCCCGCCTGGTACGGGCAAGACGCTGGCGGCCGAGGTCATCGCCGGTGAGCTGGGACGCGACCTGCTCGTGGTGGACCTGTCCCGCATGGTCTCCAAGTGGATCGGAGAGACCGAGAAGAACCTGGCCGCCGCCTTCGAGGCCGCCGAGCGTGGGGGCGCCGCACTGCTCTTCGATGAGGCCGACGCGCTGTTCGGCAAACGCACCGAGGTGGGAGATGCCCGCGACCGGTACGCGAACCTCGAGACGGCCTACCTGCTGTCCCGGCTCGAGCGGTTCGACGGGGTCGCCATCCTCGCCACCAACCTGCGACAGAACCTCGACACCGCGTTCGCCCGGCGGCTCGAGTTCATCGTGTCGTTCGACCTGCCGACCACCGCGGAGCGGGAACTGCTGTGGCGCTGCCACCTTCCCCCTGGCGCGCCACTCGCGCCGTCGGTCGACCTGGCCCGCCTGGCCGCGCTGTACGAGCTGTCCGGCGCGCTCATCCGCAACGCCGCCGTAGCCGCCGCGTTCCTGGCCGCCGCCGAGGCGGCGGGCAGCCCTGGCGGCACGCATGTCCCGATCACCCCGCGCCACCTCGTGCACGCCGTCCGCCGCGAGTACGTCAAGGCCGGCCAGGCGTTCCCCGGCCCGCCCGCGGGGGTGAAGGCATGACGCGGCGCCTTGATCTCGAAGAGGAAGAGGAAGAGGAAGAGGCCATGCCCCCACAACTCACCGTGAAGGCTGTCCGCTCCGCCGAGAAAACCCGGCTCGAGCAGACCGTTCTTGCCCTGCAGCACCAGGCGGTCAGCATCGCCTCGGCGCACGCCATGGCCGAGGAGGACGCCAAGCAGGCGGCCAAGGCAGTCGCCGACCTGCAAGCGGGGGAGTCAATCCTGCGCCAGCAGCTCGCCGTCGCGGTGATGCCCGCCACCATCGACCAGCTCGAGCGGGACCTCGAGGCGAACCTCCAGCTGCAACGGCCCGCGCTCGCCGCGCTGGCCGAGGCGCAGGACCAGGTCGCCATGCGGGTCCGCGAGCGGCGGCGTGCGGACTCCGCGCTCGACCGGACGCGAGCGCAGCTCGCCCAGGCCGATGCCGACCTCATCCTGGCCCGGCGCGACGACGACCAGGCCAACCTATGGCGCGCGACGCTCGGCGGGCAGGCGCTCGCGTCGGCGGTTGCCATGGCCGGCGGCGGCCAGGTCACCAACCAGGTCGACGGCGCGAAGGCTCGCCTCACCGCCATGCTCGGCGGCGCGCAGCTCTTCGACCTGTTGGAGAAGCGGTACCAGGCGGCGACCGCGGCGGCCGAGGATCGCACCGCGGCCGCGGCGCGAGCGGTGGCGGCGGTCGCCGCCGGACACGCGGATCAGGCC
>JBOGED010000416.1:0-9422 GCA_050743625.1 Egibacteraceae bacterium
GCGCTGGCGCGCAAAAACAGCGGGCCAATAGGTGTTGTGGGTGTCCCGAGATCCCTTGGTCTGCGGCTTTGCGCGTACGCGCGCAAAAGCAACGCTTGACTCAAGACCCTAAATTGGTGGCATTGGATCTAAGTCCGAGTCTCCCTTGGGGCGCGTTTCGTCCTCGGCGAGGGCTTGCTTGTTCAGTCGCTTGCGGAACTCACGAGTTGACTCTGTGGGTCGTTTCACGTCGAAGCGAAGGCCGTGGGAGGCGTATCGGAATCGAGGAGCCCATCCTCTCCGGCTGGGGTTGGGGTGGACAAAATAAGAGAGCGAAACCCGTAACCGAACGAGCGTCTCACCGAGTTGTTCGAGTTCCTCCAGCGGCCAGGGCAGCTCGTACAGGTGCATCTCGCGGAGCTTGCCGTTCGCGAATGGATGAATGGTGTCCTCAGCGACGAGCACCAGCTCGTTCGCCGCGCTCCTAAGAACACGATCCAGGGTCGGAATACCCATACCGTACCGGCGGACGAGGTTCTCCCTGGCCGAGCGAGCCGCGGCGCCACCGAATCTCGCACGCATAAGAGCGGTCCAACGGGCTCCATGAACGATCAACCCCCGCACGGTCTCTGGCTAGAGGTTTGGGTAGGCTGCCCATACACCCCCTGCGATTCCCGCAGCTTGGGCTGTCGCAGCGCTGGTAGCGTTCGAGACCGTGAGCAGCCGCTGCCATCTGTCGTGAGGATCTGCAGGTAATCCGGCGTATCGAACTCACCGGTGGGAAACTCGGCGACGTTGCCGCCTTCTAACAGGATGTCGGGCTTGATCGCCCACTGCCGCTCAAAGGCAACGGAAGTCCGGCTGTGAGGGGACAGCTCCCCGGGCGCGGCAACGGGTGCTCCATAGACCAGGTCGACTCCGCAGGTCAACTCCGTGTTCAAGGAGTACATCTTCGGGATGCTGTTCCTGAAGCGCAGCTCGGACGTCTTCCGGGAGCAGCGGCAGCGGATCATCCGGCGTCAGCGCGCCGTCGGAGGCGAAGCTCCTCGATATCAACATGCTCGTTGTCGCGGGCGGGCGTGAGCGCACCGCCTCGGAATACCGGGAGCTCTTTCGGGCCGCCGGCTTCGAGTTGACTCGGGTCATCCCGACGCGATCACCATTGACCCTGATCGAGGGGAAACCGGTGTAGCGTTTCGCGGCGCTTTCCCGCGTCCACCAAGACAGGCTCGCCGCCCGCGCCGGTTCGGCCGGGCTCGTCGGCAGGGTGCTCGGGTGGGACACGAGGCGGCTTCGGCAAAGGCGGGCGTAACCCCCCAGCTCGGCGAAGTCGCATTCTCACCTGAGGAGCTCACCAAGCGCTACGGCTACCGCATCGGCATGGGCGAGGAGCCGAACATCCTCGGATCCCACCGCAGTCCTGTTCAACGCGCCTTCAACCAGGCGCTGGCAGTCTTATGCTGGCTGCCGCCCTGCACGCCGCGCATGGGAGAAACGATGAAGCGATCGCCGCGAAGATCGGTAGCGCTCGTCGCCTTGCTTGGGCTCGCCGTTTGGGTTTCGGCGTGTAGCTCAGGCACCAGCACTACGGAACTTTCGGGCGAAACTCCATCGGCGGCTCAGAACGATATCAATCCCGTCCCCAGAGACCAACTGGAGGATGGCGGGACACTCCGGTGGCCGCTGACCACGCTGCCCGCGAACTTCAACCTCTACCATCTCGACGGGCTGCGCGGCGACACCGCCGCGGTTGTCGTCGCGCTGATGCCCGCCGTCTTCGTCATCGATGCCGCTGGCCAGCCGACCCTGCGGACGGAGTACGTGGAGTCCGCCGAGCTGACCGCCACTACCCCGAAGCAGGTCGTCACCTACCGGATCAACCCGCAGGCAACCTGGTCGGACGGGACACCGATCACCGCAGCAGACTTCGAGGCGCAATGGAGGGCGTTGAACGGGAGCGATCCCCGGTTCAACTCCGGGGTCCCTAACTACGACTCCATCGAGAGCGTGACGCGGGGCAGGGACGATGGCGAGGTCGTCGTCACGTTCAAGGAGCCTTTCGCCGACTGGCAGATCCTGTTCACTCCTCTTTATCCGGCTTCGACGAACACCAACCCGGACATCTTCAACGGCGGCTGGAGAGACAGGCCTCTTGTCACGGCCGGCCCGTTCCAGTTCCAGAGCCTCGATCAGACCGCGCAGACCATCACCCTAGTGCGCGATGAGGACTGGTGGGGACGTCGCGCACGACTCGACCGGATCGTCTATCGGATCATCAGCCCCGACGCGCAGGTCGATGCGCTCGCCAACGGTGAGGTCGACTTCATCGACATCGGGGCGAACGTGGATGCGCTCCAGCGTGCAGCGGGCATGCCGAGCGTCACGATCCGCAGGGCCCGCGGGCGGGGCTTCGATCACATCACATTCAACGGCGCCAGCGCGGCGCTCGAAGATGTTCGGGTTCGGCAGGCCCTCGCCATGAGCATCGATCGTGGCAGGATCGCCCAAGCCTTGGTCGGACCGCTCGGGGTTCCCACGGTGCCGCTGGGCAATCACCTTCTCATGGCCACTCAGCGGGGCTATCAGGACAACTCCGGTGACATCGGCGCGTATGACCCTGCCAGGGCCAGGGCGCTACTCGACGAGGCCGGATGGGGACTCGACGGTGGTGTCCGGGCCAAGGACGGCAACGAGATCGCTCTCCGGTACGTCATTAGCGCTCAAGATACGATCGATCAGCGGATCGCCGAGCTCGTCCAGGGAATGCTGGGCGAGGTTGGCGTCAAGGTCGAGATCCAAGCCGTGCCGAGCGCTGCTTTGATCGACGACTACGTCGCACCAGGCAACTTCGACCTCACGACGTTCAGTTGGTCTGTCGGACCGTTTCCGGTCAGCTCTTCGGAGCACATCTATACAAGCCCAAGGCCCGGACCAGGTGGTCAGCCCGACATTCAGTTCAATTTCGCTCGTGTCAGCTCAGCCGAGCTCGACCGGCTTTTCGATCGAGCCTCCTCCGAGCTCGACCGAGCGAGAATGCTCCAGATGACGAACGAGATCGATGCGATGATCTGGCGAGAGGTTCACTCGTTGCCGCTCTACCAGCGGCCGGACATCGTCGCGTCGCGGTCGGACCTCGCGAGCTACGGAGCCTTCGGCTTCGCCAGCATCATCTACGAGGACATCGGCTTCACTCCAGCGCTGACGCCGTTGCGCGCGTTGGAGTAACGCCCCCACATCAGCCGAAGCGCTCTCGGCGACGGGAGCCATGCCGGGAAGACGCGGTTTTCTCCGCAAGCGTGCGCTTCTCGCCGCCAGCCGCCCCCGCAAGCGCGGTGACGGAGTGATTCGCCCGTTTGGCCAGCTGCCGGTAGCTCAGGTTGCCCACGGCCTTGGCAGCTCCCGCATCTCGAACGCCAAACACGGCAAAGGACCCGCCTCAGGATCGATCGGACGCTCAGGTCGCCCATACCTGCCCCGGTTGCTCAACTTTTTTTGTTCAACAAGCAGTACGGGCTCCTTGAGCAAGGATCTCATGCTATACCAAAGCTGCAGGTTAAGGGCGGGGGTGCCCTAGTCCCCCCATCCGTGGGATGAACGCGAGGGGAAGATCTCCATGATCCGTCGATCGAAGAGGTGGGCCGTCACGGCCCTCATCACCGCGCTGCTCATGGTCGGCGTGGCTCCGGCAGCGTCGGCAACAGGTCCATGCCCTATGCACAGCTGTCCCTGGACGCAGTTCCTACGCTGAGTTGTTCGTGACGCCGTAGGAGGCTTCCAGTAACGCTTGGACCTCAAGGGCTTGTGGTGCGCCAAGACTCGTAAGGATGCCAAGCGCCTCAGCCCAGTACGGGCGGGCGGCCGGGGTGCCGTGCACCGCCTCGACCGCCAGCCCAAGTCCCCAGAGCACCTGACCTTCCGCGTGGCGAGCGCCAAGCTCACGGAAGATCGCGAGGGCCTGCTCGTAGTGGGCGCGAGCCTCCTCAAACCGCTGCTGCTCCCGGTGGGTATCGCCAAGGTTGTTCAGCGCGATGCCCTCGTTGGAGGGGTCTCCAACCTCTCGCCAGATTCTCAGGGCCCGATGGTAGTACGTAAGCGCATGCTCGAACCGCTCCTGGCTGTGGTGGACGATGCCCAGCTCATTGAGGACGTACCCTTCGCCAATGCGGTCTTGCAGCTCTCGATTGAGCGCGAGGCTCTGCTCGAAGAAGCCGATCGCCTCGGCGAAGCGTCCCTGCTCCACCCGTACGTTGCCGAGGTTGGTGAGTACCATGCTCTCGCGGGCTCGGTCGCCGACTTCCCGCGAGATCGCCAGGCTTTCCTCGTAGTAGGCGATCGCCTCGTCGAAGCGACGCTGCTCGAAGCAGATCATCCCAAGGCTATTGCGCGGGCCAGCCTCGCCCGCGCGGTTACCGCTGCGTTGAGCGGCCTGAACGCCCACCTCTCCGACCTTCTGCCAGTCCGCCCAGTGCTTCTGCAAGAAGAAGAACCGTAACAGGGAGTCGCTGAGCCGCCAGGCGACCGAGGCCACAGCCGCTGGGGCAAGCGCCGCCGCCTGCTGCGCGGCGGCGACGAGGTTGGCCCGCTCGGACTCGAGCCAGTCCAGGGCGGCCCCCCGGTTGGGGAACGGGTCGATCTCACGTTGTTCGTCCTCACGCTGATCGTCTTCGCTGGCGCGGAGGACGGCCGGCCGCAGCTGCGCGTTCGCCTGTTCGGTGGTCGCGAGGTACCAGCGCAGCGCCCGCTCGACCGCCGCCGCTCGCTCGCACGCGTCGTCTTCGGCCTCCGCTCGCTCGCGGGCGAACAGGCGGAGCAGATCATGGAAGCGGTACCGGTCGGGGGACGGCGTTTCCAAAAGCTGGGCGTCTACTAACCGCTCGAGTATCGCCTCTATCTCCGGGACGGTGCTTCTCGTGAGCGCGGCGGCCACCCCGGCCGTAGCGTCGGAGCCCTCCAAGAGCCCGAGCAGGCGGAACGCTCGCGCCTCAGCGGCATCGAGGCCTCCGTAGCTGAGCTGGAAGCTCGCTCGCACCCCGAGCTCCCCGACCCGCAGCTCTCCCAGCCGGCGGCGCTCGTCGGCCAACCGGCGGGCCAGGGCAGCGACCGGCCAAGACGGCCGCGCGCGTAACCTGGCCCCCGCGATCCGCAGGGCCAACGGCAACAACCCGCAGTGACGCGCCACCGCGAGGGCCTCTGCCGGCTCGGCATCCACACGTCGGCGGCCGCCGAGGCGAGCCAGCAGCGCCACCGCCTCGTCCTCGTCGAGCAAGCGCAAGCTGAGCGGTGCACCGCCTTCCAGATCAGCGAGCGGGGCGCGGCTGGTCACGATCACCGCACATCCCGGGCTGCTTGGCAGTAGCGGGCGCACCTGATCGGCGTCAGCCGCATTGTCCAGCACGATGAGCATGCGTTTGCCAGCCAGCAGGGTGCGATACAACCCTGACGCCGCCTCCGCCTCGGCGGGTACCTTCTCACCCGCGATACCCAACGCGCGCAGGAACTGCCCGAGCGCCTGCATCGGGGCCAACCGCTGCCGCTCGGCGCCGCGCAGGTTCACATACAGGACACCATCGGGGAACTGGGGCGCGAGCTCGTGGGCAGCATGGAGGGCCAACGCCGACTTGCCGATCCCAGGCTTGCCGTCGATCGCCGAGATCACCACCGCCTGATAGGGCGTCTCCCGGGTAGAGCCAAGGCGCGCGCGCAACGCGGCCAGCTCAGATCTGCGACCGGTGAACTCGGATATATCGGGTGGGAGCTGGAAAGGGTGAAGAGACCCGGGAGGAGCCCACTCCAACTCAGGCGCCTGGTGGAGGATGTCACGTTGGAGGACCTGCAGCGCCGCGGAGTCCAGACCGTACTCGTGCAGCAGCTCGAGGCCCTCCTGGCACACCCGGGCCGCCTCCTCTGGGCGCTGGCTCCGGTACAGAGCCAGCGCCAGGTACCGGCGTAGCCCCTCATCGTCAGGATGCTGGGCCACCAACCCTTCCAGCTCCCCGACAACCTCGGCATGGTGACCCAGCGTCAGATCGGCCTGGATCCTGGCCTGCAGGGCAGCCCGGCGCAACCCTTCGAGCCGCGCAACCTCGTGCAAGGCGAACGGCCGGTCCGCCACGCCGGCCAGCGCTGGTCCCCGCCACAGCGCGAGACCGGCGCGCAGGCGCGCTACCGCGGTCAGGGGATCATCTACCATCAAGGCCGCCCGACCTTCTTCGAGCAAACGTTGGAATCGATTCGCGTCCACCTGCTCAGGGAGGACCCGCAACGCATAGCCAGCGACGTCACCGACGCCACTCGCAAGGAGCACTTTCGGCTGCTCTCCCACCTTCCGCCCCGGCTCGAGCAGCCGGCGCAGGTTGAGGACATGGCTTCGTAAGGTCGTTCCCGCGCTCACCTGCGTCTCATCACCCCATAACAGGTCGATGAGACGAGACCTTGGTACGACGCGACCTTCCTCCAACAGCAACGCCGCGAGTACGACCGCCTGCTGCGGACCGAGGAGAACCTGCCGGTCGCCGTCTGCGATCTCGAGCGGGCCGAGGACCCGAATCTCCACACGCACCCCGGTGCAATGCCTCGCGTGACCCATCGCGGATCATACGCGTTGCGCTCCAGACTGACCTTTGGTATCGAGCTTACAGAGCGCGCCTGCCGGGGCAAACCTCCCCTTCAACGCGCTTTCAGCTCAAGCCCCGCCAGGACGAAGGGAGGCCTCTGACCCGACGGTCCGTTGGGACAGCCCAAGGCAGCGGGGTCGAAGGGGGGAAGCCAGGCCCGGCAAGGGAGGTGGAGCACTTCGTCGAGCGTGTCGTTGACCTTGACGACGGCGCTGCCCTGGCCGGGGATGTTGACCGTGGCCGCGTCGCTCTCTACGCCTTCGGCGCCGTAGATACCAGCGCCCGAGATGGTCACGTCCTGCGCGTCGACCGCGCCGCTGGCGGTCAAGTTCCCCGTCCCGCTGATGGTAGCGGTGAACGTGCCGGTCTGGAGACCGGACGTGGTCACGTTGCCAGCGCCGGAGATCACTATGCGGTCAAGGTCATCGACGGTCAGGCGATAGACGATCCCTTGGGTTGCGAAGATGTCGACGTCTGGACTCGTCGCCAACCGGAGCATGCCGTCGGCCACCTCGCTGGTAAGCAGGGGCAGGATGTTATCCTCGGCTTCGATCGTCAATGATTCGGTGCCTGTCTGCTCGATCGTCGCCTCACTATTCCGGCCAGCTCCGACCACGCACCTCACACCGGAGAGCACCCGCGCCACACGAGACGCGGCGGGCGAGACCGCCGCAAATGGCAACGTTATTCCCGGGCTACCCGGCCCTGGCGAGCACTAACAGGCCGGAGGTGGTCGCGGCGGCTTGGAGGGAGCGGAAGAGCAGGGTGGGGTCGCCGAGGCGGCGGCGGAGGAGCCGCTCCAGGCCGCCGATCGGGTACAGGTTCTGCGGCGCTCGGGGGTCCTTATGGGCCGCCGAGGCGAACGCCGGCAGGGTGGCGGCGGCCAGGTCCGCGAGGCGGCGCGCCTGTATGACCGGCAGGTTGGCCGAGATCTCGATCCTCACGATGCCGGCCCATTGATGGCCGTTCGGGCCGGGCAAGCGCAGGTAGGAGGAGAACCGGCTCCACGAGGTGGCCATCACGAACAGCGGAGTCCGCTCACCCGGGGCGAGCCGGCCCACCACGCCGGCGACCTCTGCGGGCAGGTAGGCCACCTGGTGCGTTTTCACGAGGCCGACGGTGTGGGCGAGATCCTGCCGGCCCCGCAACGGCCCGTCCACGACGAGCAGATCTGCTGCAGATGCCCGAGCCGTGACGTCGACCTCCAGGTCACGCATCCGCTGCTGGACCATCTGCGCGAGCAGCTCGGGCGAGTCGCCCGGCCGCACCCGAGGCGCGTAGGTCACATGACGGGTGTGGATCGCCTCCAGGTCACCAACGGGGGAGAGCACCTCGCGCCGCACCTCGACGTGCTCGATAGCGGCGGCGCTGTCGCAGCGGACGACCCCGGCCGCGTAGCTTGCGCACAGCCCCGGGCGGGTCTGGCCGTCGGCGCCGGTCACCCACACCTGCGCGTCGACCCGGCGGACCCCGTCGACGAACGCGACGGACTCGGCGCGGCGCATCGCCGAGCCGAGCGGAGCCCAGAGGCCGGCGGGCACCTCAACGGCGACATCGACCTGCGCTTGGGATGGCGCGATGGGCGCGGGGGCGCCGTAGTCGGGGGCCCATGGCTCGACCGCGAACCGCATGCGCTAGCGCTCCACCCGCGTGACCGTCGACGTCGCGGGGGTCCGGTTGACCTCGAACCGTACTGGCACCCGCTCGGCCAGCTCACGCACATGTGTGATCAGCCCGACCGTCCGGCCGCGAGCGCCGAGCTCCTCGACCGCGGTGGTCGCCACGTCGAGCGTCTCGTCGTCGAGCGTGCCGAAGCCCTCGTCCAGGAAGATGGACTCGAGGCGGGCGCCGTGCCCGCCGGCCATCTCGGCCAGGTGATCGGACAGCGTGAGGGCGAGCGCGAGGGAGGTAAGGAACGTCTCGCCACCCGACAACGTGCGCGCCGGCCGCTGCTCGTCGGCGTTGCGGTGGTCGACCACCATGAAGTGGTGCGCGGGATCCAGCGCCAGCGAGTACTGGCCCGACGAGAGCTGCCGGAGCAGGCCGCTCGCCCCGTCGACCAGCCGCTGGAGGGCCTCGTCGAGCAGCCATTTCTCGAACCGGTTCGCCTTCAGATGCTGGCCGAGCTCGTGGGACACCCGCTGGACCGCCGTCTGCTCCGCGATCTGGGTGCGCAGGCCGTCAGCCCGTGCGACGTCGGAGCGGAGGCGCTCGAGGTCCGCCTCGGCTCTCGCGATCGCCCGGATGACGGCGTCGGCCGGGCCGTCGTGTCCCACCACGCCGCACTCGGCGCACGCGGCCACCAGCTCGTCGTGCCGGCACCGGTAGGCGTCGCGCAGCTCGGTGGCGCGTTGCTCCGCCTGGTCGGCGCACAAGCGTTCCGTGGGCTCACGCTCCGCTGCCCAGGCGACGAGGGTCTTCCATGCTCCCGCGAGGTCGTCACGGTCTGGCGCCGGGGGCTCCAGGGTCGCGATGGCGTCACGGGCGGCGTCGAACTGACGCCATGCGTCCGCCAGCCGCCGCTCTGCGATCCGGCCCGCGTCCCTGGCGCGCTTCGCGACGGCGAGCGCGGTTTGGGCGCTGGCCCGGGCCTCGGTGAGCGCGCGTTCGGCCTGGGCCACCGCGGCGCGAAGCTCCTCGAGCGCATCCGGGTTGGGATATCCCTCGATGGCGCGCTCGAACTCCGCGAGCTGCTCACGCGCGACCGCCAACCTGCTGTCCGCTTGTGCCTGCGCCCGAGCGCTCCGCTCGTGCTCCGCCGTCGCGCGGGTCCGCGCCGAGCGCGCGAGCGCCAAGGCCTCCTCGGCGACCGCGAGCGCTTGCGGCGGG